>NZ_JACIHC010000008.1:0-337379 GCF_014198205.1 Bradyrhizobium sp. SBR1B | reverse complement strand
GCAATGCGCGCCGACAAAACCGATCTGAGCTTCGAAGCAATGATCAACCTGACCGCCGCCGTGATAAACTCAAGATGAATCCAAACAGACCCTAGATGACATTGGCCGGATTATCTCATCTTCAGCCCATTTGAAGCCACTGCAACGGACGCCAACTTTGCGCTCGATGCCGGACGAGGCCAACACCACCTATTGGATGTACCCCTATTAAGGAATCCAGCAGATCTTGCGAGGAGAAGACGAATTTCCGATGGGACCTATCCCTCGCTAGGGGGCTCGATTTGTTACTGCAGGTCTTTAGCTATCGGCATGCAGATCGTATCGTTTTGGTGGCCGGGCGGCGTGATGCGACTAAACGATGTCTGCTTTGCCCCTATAGCGACCGACTTCATGCGGGTGGCAATCGCGATGTGCCCGCATCGGACGTCAACGTCGTGGGCTTAAATGAAAGAGGCGGTCCACTGAGACGTCGTTACCTCGTGAGAGGACCGGCGCGACTAGCAGCTCGGCACGATGTCGATGATGTGGAAAACTACCGGACCTAATTCCTGAAGGGGGCGGGGATCTCGAATAAGGTGTCGCCTAGGTCGTCGCACACCGTCACAGAACCACCAGTGTGTGTTGCGATCTTGAGGGCCAAGGCGCGGGCCTTTTCATGGTTTTCCGAATCGATCACAATGACAGTAACGCGCGGAGCGTTGGCATGCCTCACTAAAACGATGTCAGTGGCGTTATCCAAATCGGCTGTTCCTCTGCTGGGAATGGCTCTTGTGTCCTACGGCCAAGGAAGCCGTCAGGCCGGGGCAACTTGATGACATCGGCTGCACGGACCAGCAATTCGGGCATCCGGTGTTCTGTTCAGTGATCTCGGAAGCCAGATCCTGCACACGCGCTATGGCCATGACTGCTCCTTGCTTTGGGGGCGCGCTATCGGTCTCTCAGCCGCCGCCCACGGGCGGAGCACGGCAGGTGATCTCCAATAACTAACACCGCGCGCTTTGGTTCAGAATTGAACCTGAGACGTCCTCAAGAACCAACTGGGAAGGCCAGGAAGGCAAATACGAACGGTAACCCGACAATTTTGCGAATTGACTGCGCAGGATCGGGAAACGTCAACATTGTGGCTTCTGCTTGTGTTTTGGTTCGATCAAGTTCGTCGTCATTCGCCGCCCTCCGTGCGTGGGAAGAATGCGTTAATTTGCCTCAGACGGCAGGAATTATGCGCCTGATTCTACTACGAGTGTTTGAGCACTCGAGACAGTCGCCGCTCTATGCTGAGCTTATTGATCGCCGCAGTCACGCCTGTTGATGCTAAGCCGTGAGGAGTAGAGGATACAGTTGAACACGGCAGGTAACGGCGGATCCAGCCGATATCAGGCGGCGAGCAAATTTGCTGGTCAACCCTGCTGCGTCTGGCGTTGCTGCCGGCCGCTATGTCGCCGTCCCTGGTGAGCGTCTTATTAAGTTAAGCGCGCTGCTAGGTCCGCCAGCGTGGATACTGCGGCGCACTCTCTCGCAAAAACTTTGGAGGGCACTTACAGCCGTCCACGTCTCGAGCCCATTGCTCGCTACGCTAACCTGCGCGATTGGTCGAGAGCGCAGCCAATTGTGCGACTAAGGAGCGTGGCACCTTTATACGGAGATTGGCCTTTGGGATGATAGTGGGACTGCTCGTGTAAGCCCCCAGAACAGCCGACAAGCGTCGATGTCAAATCGTGCGCAACCTGAAATTACACCCGATACCCCTCTTCGCCTTGCTGATGCCGCGAAGATCGCGTTTCCTTTGGGAGGAATGACGGTCGCGGGCTTGCGTCGTGAGCGTGATCGTAATCGATTGGTTGTTGAGAAGATTGCCGGCAAGGAATTTACAACGCTGGCTCATATCGAACGGATGCGAGAGCTATGCCGCGAAGAAGCAAGGGCGCCAGACTTCAGCTTAAGGCCGCCCGCCGAAACAAGAGCGGAAAGATCACGCACCAAGCAACCTGGATCATCCGAGACAACGGGCGGGACGTCGGCACAGGCTGCTCTGCAGATGAAATTGCGGCCGCAGAGGAAAAACTAAGGGATTACATAACGTCTAAACACAGCCCCAAGCGACGAATTCGTCACATTGATGATATCGCCGTCGCGGATGTCCTCTCCATCTACTTGGATGCGCAATTGGACAAGCTTCGCGCCCGTTTCAACGTCGATGGCCAGAGCGAAGATATCATTCCCGATATCCGCAAGTTCAAAAAGCGGATCGAGCGCCTGAACGATTGGTGGGGAGCAAAAATGCTGGGCGAGGTGAGCGGGGAGGCGTGTCGCTCGTACGCTAAGGAACGCGCCCGGAGGGGAGGCGCCCGCCGAGACCTTGAAGACCTCCGCGCAGCAATTGGTCACCATGCGGCCGAGGGATTTCATCGGGAAATCGTCAAGATATCACTGCCAGAGAAGGGCCAACCTCGAGACAAGTGGTTGACCCGCAGCGATGCTGCCAAACTAATCTGGACATGCTGGCGCTATCGCGAAATGCAAAAAGGTTCGCGCCGTCCGATGGAAGACGCGAAGGTCCCCACAAGCAAGCGTCCCCTTCGCCATCTTGCTCGGTTCATTTTGTTGGGCATCTACAGCGGGACCCGTGCGGGAGCGATCGCAGCAGCGTCTCCCATTCCGGCGATAGGTCGTTCCTATGTCGACTTAGAGCGTGGCCGCTACTACCGCTTGAAGCAGGGCAGCGCAAAAACCAACAAACGGCAACCGACCGTGCCGATCCCCTTGCGGTTGCTCGCCCACCTGCGGCGCTGGCACCGAGCTAATCCAGAGGCGAAGCATTTCGTGGAGTACAATGGGAAAGCTGTGACGTCAGTCAAGACAGCATTCAAGAGTGCAGTCAGGCTCGCAGGGTTCGGCCCAGGAATTTCCCCTCACACTTTGCGACATACCGCGGCGACTTGGCTTATGCAGCGAGGGGCGGACCCCTGGCAGGCAGCAGGTTACCTCGGAATGTCGCTTGAGGTGCTGCTCAACACCTACGGCCATCACCATCCTGACTATTTGTCCGATGCCGTGGAAAAAATCGCCAGTCGTGATCCGGCTGGAGAAGGAAAAGCACATGTATCTGGGGCTCGCTCTGGTGCGGTGATTCCGATCCGGGGAAATGGCGCCGGATAGGCATATCTGGCGCGTCGTTTTGGACACATATTGATCTGCATCCTACCCAAACCGGGCTCGGCGCCAAAGAAGAGCCGAAGCCGAGCGGATAACCTGACCTCGTCAGCTTATCGACAGCTGAGCTTCCTAGCATGCGAACGTCTTGATCTAGCCGATAGAGCCCCTTATCGGCAGAGAGCAACACGTCATGAGGCTCAATGAACACAGAACGGGCCCAGCCTCGCGCTGACATACCTTCCGAATCCGAAAGCACCGAGCCCTCGTCTCCGGCCGCCGAGCAGTCCCCCTCATGCCTGACCCAGTGGGTGTCAGCCTTGACTCGGTGGGCCACAGGAGCGGCCGCCGCCGACCGCGTCTCGTCGCAAGACCGCGTCCTGGCGAGCTGGGCAGTGGAAGAGGGGCAGGGCGAAGACGAGAATAGGCAAGAGGGGGTCAGCCGGACGAGGGCATGGCGGGACGAGGGTGATGTCAGAGACGAGCTCAATTTGTCGTCATTATCACTGACTGCCTTGCCAGCTTCGCTCCTGCCGACGCTCCGAACCCTCAATGTCATCGGTAACCATTTGAGCAGCCTGCCGGCCCAGCTTCCGAGCGAACTTCGGGACCTCTACGCCTCTGACAACCGGCTGACCGGTCTGCCCGCCCTCCCGAGCAGGCTCCGGCACCTCCACCTCATGGCCAACGAGCTAGTCAGCCTGCCGGCAGAGCTGCCATCCAGGCTCCGCAGTTTGACTGTCGATGGCAACCAGCTGACCGATCTGCCCGCCCTTCCGGCCACGATCGAGGAGTTGTCCGCCAGCAATAATCAGCTGACGAGCTTGCCAGACCTTCCAGCCAGGCTCCGCCGCCTGGACGTCAGCGAAAATCAGTTGACGAGCCTGCCCGATCTTCCAGCCCGATTGCACTACCTAGACGCAAGCGACAACCAGCTCACAAGCCTGCCCGAAATTCCGGCAAGACTTAGGTACCTGGACGTCAGCGAAAATCGGTTGACCGATCTGCCCGATACACTCTCGGTCGGGCTGGAAATGCTCGGCGCCAGTAACAACCAGCTGACCGGCCTGCCCGCGACGCTGCTGACGCAGCTCGGCGGCGCCTCCAGCATTGACCTTCGGTCCAATCCGATACCGGCCCCGGTGCTGGCCGATTTGGCGTCAGCCATGCGTGGCGCGGACTATGCCGGTCCGCAGGTCTTGCTGTCGATGCCGCTACAACCCGTGGAACATCAGCCGCGGCTACTGCACGAGGTTGTCGCGGATTGGCTCGCGGACGAGCCCGGCGCGGTGGACGCCTGGCAGGGCTTCGCCGAAGAGCCCGGTGCGGAGGACTTTGCACGTTTTCTCGAAAGGCTCGCGGGCACCGTGAACTATGGTCATCGGCCGTTCCGCGACCAGGTAGCTGAGCTTCTGCTACAGGCCGCGATGAGGCCGGCGCTGCGCGAGCAGCTTTTCGAGCTGGCCAATGGATCGACTGCGTCGTGCGAGGACCGCGTCACCTTGACCTGGAACGGCATGCAGACCGCACGCCTGAACGCTGATGTCAAAGAAGGGCTCTATGATAATCGGCTCGACCAACTGCTCCAATACGGCCGTGTTATGTTTCGTTTGGAGGCGCTTGACGACATCGCACGAGAGACGGTCAGCTCGCTGCGTCGCGCCGATCCAGAGGCAAATATCGACGAGATCGAGGTCTATCTTGCCTATCAGACCCAGCTACGGGATCCGCTGGAACTGCGCCACATCGCCCCGGATATGCGCTTCTTGAATCTCGCTGACGTCACGCCGGATGAGGTTGCCAAGGCTGAGACATCGGTGCGGGAACAGGAAGCGACGGGTTTGGCGGAATTTCTGGCAACGCGCTGGGAGCCTTGGGATACAGTGGTGAGGCGGATCGCCCCCGATGATCATGCCGCGATGCGGGACCGGCTTGCCGACGCGCTGGAGGATGAGTTTCCGACGCGCTTAAACGAGCGGCTCGCGGAGCATGGCCTGACCGAAGATGTTGATGCCCGGCGGGTGGTCGGAGCCCAGATCCTCAGCGAGATCGCACGTGAGATCAAAGGCGAGCTGATGAACAGGGTTCTCCGGGAGCACGGCCTTGAGCCCTGATCGATGGGTTCATTTGTCAACGCCAAAAGCGCTTGGTTATCTGCCGCCCTGGTAGTTTCGATTGAACAGCCCCGCAGTTACCAAACATTTCGCCGGCCGCGCGGAACTTTGAGCTGGCAGCAGGTAGATCATAGCGTTTCAGACCATCCTCAATTATTCACCGCTCGTCGTAGGTGAACGCACGATCAAGCGTCAATTTCCTGAAACCTGGATCGGGCGCAGGCTCAAGGCGAATTGTTCGATGACAGTGATCGCAAGATCCGGGTCCTGCTCTGAGCTTTTCGGGGTGACGGAATTATGTGGGGATCCGCGCCCATAGCCCGGACAAACGTCACGATGACCGATGTATCAACTTTCCAGTTTAGCGACTGAAAAGTACGGCTCAGCTTCCAGGTTCAATGCGCCTAACTTGGCCTTCAGCAGACGGCAAAGGTCGAGCGGCTGCGCAAGACGGTACTGAGATCATGACCTTCCATCAATATAATGCGCTTGTGGTTCTGCTTCATGACTGGGACGACATTGTCGGACCAGCCATTGATGGACAGAAAGAGTCCCATTGTTTGCATGCCGGACCGTTCAAGCTGTCCATAGAGGCCGTCCAGCTCACGAATATCCGCCAGCTTGGTGCGCCAGCGACACTCAACAACGTACTGCCAGCCGTCCAATTCGAACGCGGCGTCGATTTGTTCGGCACCTGAGTTGCGCCGAAAGCCGCGCAGAATGGGGATACCGTGAAGGACAAAAAGACGATCTTCGAGCAAATATCCCCGTGTCTGCAAGTTGTCCTCGACAGCGTGGGCTTCGAATTGAGCCAGAAGAAGTGCACTCTCTCGTATAAGGCTGGCCTCGCGATTAGCCTTTCGGCGTGCAGCCGCCGCCGTCACCTTTGCATCGCGATACGTCTTCTCTCGCGCATCAGCTTCGGCAAGTGTGCGACCAGTTCCCGCGCCTTCTGAACCACAGCGCGTGCCTTGTATTCATCCTGAGCAAGCTCGAACGCCGTCCAATCCGCCGTGATCTTCAACAGATTGCGAATGACGTGCCCATCTTGGCCCGTTTGCGCAAGTTCATCCAATATCTGCGACGCAGCTTGGCGCACTCGAGAGCGCGCCACCTGTCGTCGCATCTTTGCCTTTTAGAAAAGCGACGATGGATTTCGAGGATGTACGCGGTCGAGACGAACGTGATTTTCGCGCTGCCGGGGGTGCCGGTCACTTGAAGCGCGTCAATGGAGTCCTCGAGGTTAAGGCGTGCATTTCTGGGCAGCAAAGTGCGCCAGGAGGAATGCTCGACATCTGAACGAACGAGGCATCATGGAGCACTGCTTCGCGGAAAGCCCTGTATCTGCGTTCGATCAGCACTGCGCGCGAGCTTTTTTAGACTTGGCCTTCTTTGGTCTCGATCGCTTGTCGTGCGGTGCTGGGGAGGAACGGGCTGTCCCAACTACTCGCCCGACGATCGCTCGTGCTAAGTCGTCAGCGGTTTCGAAGCGAGGTATCCCACGGCGAATGCGAGCCCTTTCAGAAAACGTCATGGTTCGTTTTACTTTCCCGTCAGTCGGCAGCAGTACGTAATCGAGCACCGACTTGTTATGCTCATCCATCCTGGGTGCGGCAATCCAGCCGCGAGGCAAGCTTGTCCCACGCTTTATACACCAGTACGGTGCGCGGTCTTGCCTTCCGCACCACAGGGCTACGCGAATTGAAATGTTGATCGATCCGTTTACGCGCAAGGAACCCGTCCCGTCCCGAGAAGCAGTTTGGCCTCCGGCCTTTCTAATAGCCATGGCGACTAACGAGCCGAGCTTTGCCTTTTCCTCCGCCCACTGCGGACGCGAGCCAAGAAACTCAAAGTTTCGCTTGGGAGTGTAGCCGATCAGCCTATACACGTTCATCATGCCACCGAAGTGGTTTTGAAGGGTAGAGGCGCAAGGAAGGCCTACCGTGCTGGCTATGATAGCAGAGCTCAGGCGTCCCTCCTTGAGCAGTGTCTTGCGTAGACGGGCAAGCATCTCCTCTTCAGTGAGGTCGACACGCCGTTCTTCAATGATCTTGTTTACCTTCAGGAAGGTTTCGCGTTCGACGATTGGCTCGATACATCCCTCGCTGGTGATCCAAAGCTCGGGAGGATTGCTCGTGCAAGTCCGCCGCAGCTTGCGTGATCGGCGGTTGAAAATCATGTTTCCAATGTAATTCTCGTTTCTAAGCACTGCGTTGACTGCTGCACGCGTCCACCGAACTCCTGTGCTTGTGAGGACGGCCTTCCGGTTTAGCTCAAGGGCGATGATCGCTTCAGACTTTACCTGCAGAAATCGCTCGAAGATCCACTTCACCACAGCTATTTCCTCCGGAATGCCAGGGCGTACTCGGACATGATCAGTTGAGAGGTACTTTTGATCGCCGTTATTCAGCACGCCTCGCGACCGCTGACTTTGATCGACAAGTTCCCGCAGGAGAGCATAACCGGGGCGACCTCCGAGCTTGAAGCCAAGTCGGGCGAACCGGCACTGCGCAGCGTGAACCTTTACCGAAAGCTCGCGACTGTATTCCGCTGCCATTACGCGCTTTATGTTCTTGATGATGCTGGAGAGCACGCTGCCGTCATTGTCAAACTGTTCCGCACAATATGCGATGTTGATGCCTGCTTGTTTGCAGAGGAATTCGTAATGCGCGCCCTCGTCAACATTCTGAAAGCGGCCCCACCGGCTTACGTCATAGACGAGAATATGACCAAAGTCGGCTTCTCCTGCTTGGACATCCTTGATGAGCTGTATAAGGCCGGCCCTGTTCTTGATGCGCAGGCCACTCTCTCCCTCGTCGCGATAGGTTCGTACAATCGTGAGGTTATGGGCGTGCGCATATGCTGCAATCACAGCGGCCTGATTCTCAATCGAGTATTGCTGCCGTTGTGTCGACATGCGCACATACTGTGCGGCCCTCATGCCAAGCTGCGATCGTACCGGGTGAGCCTTATAGATTTCGAGCGCGTTGGCCATCATTCTCGCTCCAGAAGGTGACGCCGGAGCGAATCAAACATTTAAAGGAGATTGCAGCAAGATTGGAAAATTAGCTTCCACCGCCACCGTTGTGATGCAGAGTGGGCGAACGCCTCGCTTCGCAGGCCGCGGCCCAAGGAGTTTGTTCGAGGAGCATCTGCAACGCCCAACGGCGAAGCACGCGATGCCGGTAAAACTGACTTGTCTTCGCTGCTGCGTTTATTTGCGTCTTGTACCCAGCTTTTTCAAGCCCCTCCATAATCAGCAATGGATAGGATGAGAGTGTCTCTGTTGGTGCACTATAAAAACGACCGTGTGATGCAGATACCTAATCGATGGACGCCGCCTACCTTCCCTTCTTGAGCTGCGTGATGCGTCCGGGGCTGATCAGTCGGTCCGGCTTTTTGAAGTTGCAATAGATGACGTCGTTTTCGCCAGCCCGGCTCTCCGGCACGGACCTCGCGCTGGTCCGCGCAGGCGGTTCGCCCAATGTACGTTGAAGCTAGTTCTACTGGAGGATGTGTTTGCTCGCAAGAACTATGACGCTAGCTTGCAGACCAGGGCGGCCATTCAGGGCATGTATGCCCATCGATTTGAGGCCTTCGCGCATTTCGGCAGCGGCATTTTGCGAATAGATACCACACGGTGGATCCGCATAGTCTTATCGAAAGGCGCGCTCGCGTACGTGCGGGTTGGCCCGGTCCTCTGCCCAGTCGTGCTCCTCGCATTCGTAGATGGCGCCGTCTTCCAGCATCACCTTGACCGAGAAGCCGCGTACCCCGATCGAGAGCACGTGGTATTTGCCGGATGCGCCGAACCGCCGAGATAGGCGTGACTCCGCGAGGTGAAGTGCCATCCCCAAGTGGGCTCGCTCGACTCTGGTAGCTTTAGGAGGAGAATTGCGGAGCCCTTCCATCTGCAGAAAGGTACGACGCTAAGTCGGGTCCACATCCCCAATTACGGCCGCACCGTCTGGGAGAGACTTTCAACCACTATGAAGAAGGCGTTCCGCCGCGTAATCGAAAACGAAATAGCGATCCGGTGCTTTTTTGAGGACCCAAGGGTTTAGCGGATTGATCTGCCAATGGATCGTGATGTTGCATTCGCCGAGGGGGAATGAATTGCGCGCGCTTGATCAACCGTTGGATGGTATCAGGGTAGGTGTGAGTTCCAGTTTCAACAGTTCGGGTCTATTTCTTACGTAGCTGTTGAAGCTATTGATTCGAGATAATAAGTAGTGTTTCAACACATGGGGTAGATATCAGGTTGGATTGTTGAAACCATGTATTTCCAAGAGCTTAATAACGACCAGCGCCGCGAGGTGGTCAATAGTCAGCAGCGGTTCCAAGCCCTGAGGGATGCCAAGGAAGCCTCCGATGCTTATCGGGGTTCCATGACCTGGGTGGAGTCGAAAGGACATGAATACCTCGTCCGGAGCTACTACGACAAGGCCGGCCTGAGGAAGCAAGCCTCGCTCGGCTCGCGTTCGCCGGAAACTGAAAAGATGAAGGCGGACTTCGACGCTAAACGCGCTGTTGCAGAAGACCGGGTGAAAAACTTGCGCGATACAATGCATCGTCAAGCTGCGGTCAATCGTGCGCTCGGCTTGGGTCGCGTACCGTTGATTGGAGCCCGGATCATGCGGGCTCTGGACGGCTTCGGAATCTTGGGTTCTGGGATCCGGATTCTAGGGACCAACGCGATCTACGCTTATGAGGCCTCTTCCGGCGTCAGACTCGATCCGGGCCTGGCCACGACGGAAGACATCGATCTGCTGTTCGATGCGCGCGGCGGACTAACGTTCGTCGCAGATGAGGACGTCTCAGAGTCATCGCTCATGAAGATACTCAAGCGAGTGGACACCAGCTTCGAACGTGCCAAGCAGACGTTCCGCGCTATAAACCGGGACGGCTATCTCGTCGATTTGATTAAGCCCATGCAGAGCCCACCTTGGCGGAAGGCTCCAGATAAGATTGGCTCGGACCCGGAAGATTTGACCGCTGTGCAAATCGAAGGACTCGATTGGCTGCAGAATGCTCCCGCGTTCGAGGCGGTCGCGATCGACGAAAAGGGCGAACCAGTACGCATCGTGGCTCCGGATCCCCGGGTTTGGACCGCCCATAAGCTATGGTTGTCCCGTCGTGCGGACAGAGAGGTGATCAAACGCCAACGAGATGCAGCACAGGCTGAAGCCGTAGGTGCCCTAGTGGCGAACTATCTTACTCACCTCCCGTTCGAGGCAGAGCAATTAAGGATGCTTCCGAAAGAGGTGGTGGACAGCGCGGCGCCTCTTTTCGACAAGAAGGATGGCGCTGCGCCAGCCTAGCTCGGGCACATCCGGAGCCGCCGATCATCAGCGGCACCATGATGATGATCAGCATCCTGCTGCTCATCGACACGCCAAAGATTTATGAATCCGGCATCACCACCAGCAGCTTAAGCATTGGCGCAGCTGGCAAGCGATTGTTGCTGCGGACCAGTATCGCACGGGCTTCGATGTATAAAACGAGAGTCACATCCGTCACGCTCGTCGCAGTGTAACGGGTAACAAGTAGGATTGGAAAGCACTTCCGGAATAGCTTCGGGCGCCGGCGGCGTCGATCCGCTAGTGTCGTCAATCTCGGAAACAGCTCCTGTCGGTACTGGTTAGGCCATCACCTGGCTAAACCTGATCTTGCCGGTGATGACGTGCTTCAAGGCGGTTGGGTAACGGGCATCGCCCACTATCTCGTCGCGTTCGCACGGTCCAGCAACTCGCGAGCGACCTCGCCAGGTCCCGGCCGACAAACACAGACGTCCGGACGCGTCGCGCGCGGCGAAGTCCTCCTCTGAGAGATCCTCGTCCAATGGGCTGATGGGCTCGCTGAAGCCGAGCAAACGGGAGCGGCGAGCACGGATGCAAACGACTGCCGGCGGGCCGAAGTCATCGAGCAGGTGGACGAAATTCCATTCGCCTCCGGGGGCCTGATGAAGCGGTTGGGGCTCCGATGCGAAGATCTTCTGCGGTTGCCGTGCTTCGAGAAATCGATCGTGCAGAACAGGACCCTGCCGGACGGAACTCCCGGCGACGCGTTCAAGCCGGCGCCGCTTTTAGCATCGAAGCGGATTTGGATCTTGCCGGCAAGCTCGGTAGATGGAAGTAACCGGCGCGCTCGCTCGGATTTCGATGCCGCCGACATGCTCGCGGCCCGCACTATGTCCGAGCCGCGATATTTCTGGTGGTCGACCGACGTAGGCTGCTCAATAGGCCTTAGCGATGACGACCTGCTCTCGGACGGGGAGCCCCGTCCAGAAGCATTTCGGGGAATGCGTCGCCGGCTCGAAGGGGATGCATCGGATGGTCAGGCCGTTCTCGCGCTTGAGCTTCTCCTCCAGGCCATACTCGCCGCACCAACCGGCGCT
This sequence comes from Bradyrhizobium sp. SBR1B, assembly GCF_014198205.1. Classification (NCBI taxonomy): domain Bacteria; kingdom Pseudomonadati; phylum Pseudomonadota; class Alphaproteobacteria; order Hyphomicrobiales; family Nitrobacteraceae; genus Bradyrhizobium; species Bradyrhizobium sp. SBR1B. The sequence goes on along the minus strand of NZ_JACIHC010000008.1, from coordinate 325,718 downwards.
CGCGAAAACATTGCGGGTACGGAAGGCCTCGAAGAGCTCGTGCTGGTTGCCGACAGCGACTTGGCGGGAGGCCAGGAAGGCGTTGGCGGTTTCGTACATGTCGACGTGAATCCGATCCAGTAGGCTTGAAATCGTATTCTCGAGGTCGTGCAATGAAACGTGCTTGATGCCACGGGTGTCACGGCGCACCAGCGTGACCGTGCCTTCCTTCGCTTCCCGGCTACCGATGACCACGCGGATCGGCGTGCCGACCTTCTCCCACTTGAAGTGCTTCTCGCCCAGACGACCGGCACTGGCGTCCACCTCGGTCCTGATGCCGACTTGCGTCAAACGATGCTCGACGCTGTCGATCAGACCGTCGAATCCCTGGATCGCCGCGGTTTTTTCGTCCCGCATCGCGAGGACGACCGCCTGCACCGGTGCGACGCGTGGAGGGAGCACCAGACCGTTGTCGTCGCCGTGTACCATGACGATCGCCCCCAGGATTCGCGTCGAGAGACCCCAGCTTGTGGTGTGCACCGACATCATCGTATTGTCCGCCCCCTGATACTGAACGCCGAACGAGTCAGCGAAGTCGGAGCCGAAGAAATGGCTGGTCGCAGACTGAAGGGCCTTGCCGTCCTGCATCATCGCTTCTACGGAATACGCCTCTCGGGCGCCTGCGAATTTTTCGACTTAGTCTTGCGCCCCACGATCACGGGGATAGCCAACGTGTCGCGCATGAACCGGGCGTACTCGTGGAGCATCTTCAACGTCTCTTCCCGTGCTTCTTTGTCCGTTGCGTGCGCGGTGTGACCTTCTTGCCAGAAGAACTCGAATGTCCGGAGAAGCGGGCGCGTGCGGCGTTCGACGCGGAAGACGTTGCACCACTGATTGATGATCACGGGAAGATCAGCTTCGGAGCGGATCATCTTCCGCCAATCGTTGTAGATGACCGCCTCGGAAGTGGGCCGCAGCACCAGCGGGTCCGGCAGCTGCTGCCCGTGCAGTGAAGTGACCCTAGCGAGCTCGGGGGCGAAGCCCTCGATATGATCTGCCTCGCGCTTGAGCAGGCTCTCCGGGATTAACGTGGGATACATGACCGTCTTGTGTCCCGTCGCCTTGATGATGGTGTCGAGCTCGAAGCGGACGCGGTCCCAAAGTTCGGCGCCGTTGGGGCCGAAAATGAAGCAGCCGGGCACGTCCGAGTAGCGGACGATGGCCCCCGCTGACACTGTCTCCTGAAACCATTCGGAGAAGTTCACCGAACGGGGCGTAATGGCGCGCGAGTCTTCCGGCGGCGGGCTTGTCCTTTGGGTCATAGGTTGCGGCATCACCGTAACCTTCCATTTTGTGAAAGAGGACGGATGCCGGCTTGACGGGTTCAGGCCCGCTTTGCGACTACTCGCGTTCTCCGAGCGACTTCAGCCCGAAGTCCGATTGTTACAAGCGCATGAGCGGCCGCGGGTATACCCCGGCCGCTATCACCGAGATATCGAAGTTGAGGCAAAGGATTCAAGGACGTTCGCGCGAAAAGGTCGACCACTCCACCTTCAAGCAGATCTCCTCGAAGAAGGTGGTCGACCTGTGGGCCAAGGAAGGAACGCGTCCCGGGCTCTCGGAATCCAAGACTCCGCAGGAGCGTCTAAGGCGTATCGATCAGATATTGGCTCTGATGAAGAACAGTTCGTTCGAGATCGCGTTCGTCGATGGAGAGACGGCCAGGCACTTGGGTTGGAACGAGGAAGAGGCTGGAAACGAGTTCTCGTTCGTCGTCCAGGGCGACGACGCCATTGTCGTCGAGATGAGCGTGGCATCCATAGCGCGCGATGGCGACAGGTTTGCGGACATTTACGGCATCATTCGCGACGAAGTGGTCGTGGCGCGCATGCGCAAGGACTTCGAGAAAGTCTGGGAGATGCTGCCGGCTTTCGTGAAAGATCGTGAAAATACGATGAGATACCTGCAAAGCCTGCGGACGATCATCCAGCAAGAGAAGGCCTAGAGCTCGGCGGTCGCCGGCGCCGCGCTTACGATTCACCTGAAGCCGAGTCCGGCGTCCCATCAGATCAAGTAGGCGCGCTAGTCGTGCCGGCTCCTCGGAAGCGACCTGCTCGGCCTAGTTATCTAGTCTAGCGACACGTTTGCCTTGAGGGAATCGCTAAGTGCGACCATGCCGGTGAACGAAAGGCGCACGTATCTGGTGCGGTTTCTGGTGCGGTGCTTCCAGTCAGACGACACGGCCCATGATAAGCTGCTGATTTCATTGGTGGGCCCGGCAGGACTCGAACCTGCAACCAGACCGTTATGAGCGGCCGGCTCTAACCATTGAGCTACAGGCCCCGCCGCGAGGCGGCTCGCGGGAACGCGCGGCCGGCAACGGTGCGCGGTTCGTTTACAGGGATGGGGGCGGGGGTGCAATGCCGGCCTCATCGAGACGGAACGCGCGCCTACGCGGCAAGTGCTTGCGTCGGAAGATCGTTGAATTCGGAATAGTCGTATTCTGCCGGTGTGTTGCCCGACGAGTCAAATCGTCTTGCGATGATCCGGCCAGAGGCTCTTTTTGTGCTCCCCTAACCTATTGTAATTCCTGACTTCTTCTACTGTGCATGGGGTTGTTTTCGCGATTTTTATGTTGAGGGGGCCGGCCGGCCCCCTCAAACGTCTTGCCGGCGAGCGATGGTCCGGCGGCGAGTCTACTTGCTAGTCCACCGACACCCCCGCGAACTCCACCACCTTGCGCCACTTCTCGGTCTCGTCGGTGACCAGCTTGCCGAACTCGGCTGATGTCATCGGCTTGGGGAGGCCGCCGACTTCAGTGAGGCGCGCCACCAGCTTCGGGTCCTTCAGCGCTTCGCCGACGGCCTTGTTGAGGATCTCGATCACTTCGGGCGGCGTGCCCTTCGGCGCGGAGATGCCGTAGAAGCCGACCGATTCGAAGCCCGGCACGGTCTCGGCGATCGCGGGCACGTCGGGCACGCTCGGCCACCGCTGCGGCGAGGTCACGCCCAGCGCGCGGACATTGCCGCCTTTCACCTGCTCCATGGCCGAAGGCAGATTGTCGAAGATCAGCTGCACCTTGTTGGAGATGATGTCGGGGAAGGCGATGGCGGAGCCGCGATAGGGCACGTGCACCATGTCGCACTTGGTCAGCACCTTGAAGAGCTCGGCCGACATGTGCACCGAGGTGCCGTTGCCGGACGAGGCAAAGGAGATCTTGCCGGGATTGGCCTTGCAGTAGTCGACGAACTCCTGGACCGTCTTCGCGGGGAACGCGTTGGAGACGACCAGCATGTTGGTGAGCTGCATGATGCTCGCCACCGGCACGGTGTCGCGCAGGAAGTCGAACGGCAGCTTCTTGTAGAGCGAGGTCGAGATCGCGTTGTTGGGCGCGACGAACAGCAGCGTATAGCCGTCGGGCGGCGAGTTGATCGCGGCGGCGGCAGCAATGTTGCCGCCGGATCCCGTCCGGTTCTCGACGATGAATTGCTGGCCGAGACGGTCCGACAGCCACTGCGCCATGATCCGCGCCACGATGTCGACCGGACCGCCGGCGGCAAATCCAATCAGCCAGTGCACGGGACGGTCGGGATAGGCGGCGGAGGCGGGAGGCGTGGCGCTGAAAAGACCTAAAAGGACGGTGAGCCCGAAAAAACCGTTACGCAAAATTCGCAACATGACGCCTCCCATTGTTCTATTGTCGTTGGCGACATGCTTTCACAAAATCCGCACCCTGCCTACATCGCCGCAAGTCGGTGTTGACGCAGGTCCGTCAGGGACGACCATGAGATTCGCGATCCTCACCCTTCTCGGCGCGGCGCTGCTCGCAAGCCCCGTTGCTGCTCAAACCGGAGGCACGGCCATTCCGACCACGACGATCAGTTTGGGCACCGCGACGCCCGGCGGCGGCTTTCCGCTCTATGGCAACGCTCTTGCGGAGGTGATGAACGCGGCCGATCCGCAAATCTCCATCGCGCCACGCAACACCAAGGGCAGCAACGAGAACATTCCGCTCTTGGAGAAGGGCGAGCTCGATCTTGCGCTGGTCGCGGGCGAGCCGGCCTATGAGGCCTTCGCCGGCATCGGACGCGCGCCTGTGCGGCTGAAGATTCTCACCGCGATCTATTCCAACCCCGGCATGTTCGTGGTGCGCGCGGACAGTCCTTACAGGACCATCCGCGATCTCGTCGGCCAGCCCGTTGCGTTCGGCGCCAAGGGCTCGGGCCTGCCGATCCTGGCGCGCTATGTGCTGGATGGGCTCGGCCTGAAGCAGGACGAGGACTTCAAGGCCATCTATCTCGACCGCGCCGGCGACGGCCCCGCGATGGTCGAGGACGGCCGCGTCGCCGCGCTGTGGGGCGCCGGCATCGGCTGGCCCGGCTTTGCCGCGGTGGCATCGAGCGCCTCAGGCGCGCGCTTCATCGCGCCTGATGTTGAAGAGATGACGCGCATCCGCGCCAAGCATGCCTTCCTGAAGCCGCTGCTGGTGCCGGCTAATAGCTATCCGAAGCAGGACGCGCCGATCGCCTCGCTGGGGTCCTGGAGCTTCGTGCTGACGCGCGAGGATCTGCCTGACGAAATTGCCTATCGCCTGGCGAAGACGCTGCACGGCAATGAGGCGACTTTCTGCAAGAAGCTCGCGCAGGCCTGCGAGACCACGGCGTCGAACACAGTGGCAGCGGCGCCGAGGCCGGAGCTGATCCATCCCGGCGTGATGAATTATTTTCGCGAGATCGGGGTGGTGAAGTAGCGAATGGCGAGTTGCGAATAGCGAATGGAAGCATCCCCATTCGCTACTCCCTATTCGCCACTCGCCGATCTCACTTCTTCACCATCGCACACGCCTGGTCCGGCGGACCGAACGCCTTGTCGCCGGAGATCGTGGTGAGGATCTTGTAATAGTCCCACGGATATTTGCTCTCCTCCGGCGTCTTGACCTGCACCAGCCAGAGGTCGTGCACCATCAGTTGTCCTCACGCAGCTTGCCGTTGCGGGCGAAGAAATCCTCGATCGGCTTCTCGCGCATCTTGGCGGCGACCTTGAGCGGATCGTCGGTGCCGGCTTCCTTGATGGCGTTGAGATAGTGCATCACGCTGGAATAGACGCCGGCCTGCCACATCGACGGCATCTTGTTCATCTTGGCGAAATAGCGCTTCGACCATTCGCGGGTCTTGTCATCCATGTCCCAATAGAACGACGTGGTCAGCAGCAGACCTTGCGCCGCCTGCAGGCCGAGGCCGTGGATGTCGGTGATCAGCGCCAGCAGCGCCGCCATCTGCTGGCCGCCCTTGAACACGCCGAACTCCGAGCCGGTCTTGATCTCGTTCATGTTGTTGGGCGGGCCGGCCGCGATGCCGATGATCTTGGCCTTGGAGGCCTGCGCCTGCAGCACGAAGGAGGAAAGATCAGGCGTTGCCAGCGGCGGCCGCACCGAGCCCAGCACCTTGCCGCCATTGGCGGTGACGACCGCGGACGCATCGCGCTCGAGCGAATGGCCGAAGGCGTAATCGTCGGTGATGAAGAACCAGCTGTCGCCGCCGCGCTTGACCACGGCGTCCGCGGTGCCGACCGCGAGCGCGCGGGTGTCGAAAACCCACTGGATCGCGTAAGGCGAGCAGAACTTGCCGTGGAAATCGGCGGTGCCGGTGGAATGGGTGATGAACAGCCGCTTCTTCTCGTTGGCGACGTTCTGCACCGCGAGCCCGACCGCGGAGACCGGCACGTCGACGATCAGGTCGACCTGGTCGACGTCGTACCAGCGCCGCGCGATCGTGCCGCCGATGTCAGCCTTGAGCTGGTGGTCGCCGATCACGATGCTGATCGGCTTGCCGAGCACGGTGCCGCCGAAATCGTCGATCGCCATCTGCGCCGCCGTCACCGAGCCCTGGCCGGTCGGCGCAGAGGCCGGGCCGTTCATGTCGGTGAGCACGCCGATCTTGACGACGTTGTCGGAAACCTGCGCCGATGCCGCACCGGACAGCAGCGCCGCCGTCAAGGCGGCCGCGACCGGCAGTCCAAATCTGATTGGATTCACGCTTGTCCTCCCCTGAGCCGACACGTTGGCCGGTGTTGCCCCGGGTATGCCCGGCTGAATTGGTTTCTTTTGCAACTATTTTGGGGCGGGCGTCAATGTCAGGCTGCGAAGCGGATCCGCCCGGCGGGTGAGGGATCGTAGCCGGTCAGCTCCTCGGCGCGCTGGCGCAGCCGCCGTTCGTTCAGGAATCCGATCAAGGCCTGCATGGCGGGGCGGAAATAGCTGCGCTGCCGCATCGCGAGGTCGAAATTCTCCCAGACCAGCGGCACGAAATCGAGGCCGGCCGAACGCGCCGCGGCGCGCGTCGCGATGCCGCAATCGGCCTGGCCGGCGCGGACCAGCTCCGCAAGATCCGGTCCGGTCAGGGCCGGCGTCTCGACCCTGCGCAAATCCCGCGTCGTGGCGCCCACGCGCTTCAGCAGCACGTCGAGCAGCATCTGCGCGCCCGTGCCCTGTTGCCGCATCGCCATCCGGGCGCCGAGCGCGAGCACGTCAGTCAGGCCGTGCAGGTGCTTGGGATTGCCCTGCGGCAGCACGAGACCCTGTTCGCGGCGCGCGAACGCGACCAGCACCGCATCATGCAAATCCGGAGCGGCCCTCAGCGCCTCGACACTGGCATCCCCAGCGAGATCATCGGAAGCATCCAGGCCGTGGAAATGTATCGCCGCCGCCATCACCTCGTTGCGCTGCAAGCGCTCGAGCCCGCGCACGCTGCCCTCGCTCATCGATCCCAAGCCCGAGCCGGATTCGCGAAGGCTCCAATCCAGCAGCTCGTCCTGGCTGCCGCCGACGACCGGCGGCGGCTCCGCGATCAGCATGCCGGCCGGACGCGCGAGGCCTGAGAGCACCCAGAGATCGAGTTCGTGGCGTGGGAAGAGCCACTTCCCGGTCACCTTGGTGCAGGGGATCGCGCCAGTGGTGACGAGTTCGTAGAGCTTGCGTTCGCCGAGCCGAAGATAGTCGGCGGCTTCGCTGGTCGTCAGGAATTCCATCCTGCATTCCTATGCAAATTCTTGCTTCTTTTTGACGTTCGACGCAGGTGGAATTCTGCATTTCAATTCGTGTCCGCCGGAACCATGCCCGATCATCTCGCTGCTTTGCAACACATCCGCGCGCGCGTCTTTTGCTTTGGTGAATGATCCTGAATCGTTCGGCGCGTTGCCGAAATTTCCCGGGTGACGTGCGCAAAAGGCAAGCGCGTCACGAGTGCGGCGCAATCGATCATCATCATGATCGGGTCGTAGCCAAAGGAACCCCCGATCATGGGCCGCCTGTCCGTTGCATTCGCGCTGTTCTGCGGCCTCACCGCCGCCATTGCGGCGTCATCCGCCGAGGACCGCGGCTTCGTCCTTGCCACGACGACCGCGACGCAGGATTCCGGCCTGCTCGACTATCTGCTGCCGATCTTTCGCGACAAGACCGGTGTCGACGTGACGGTGATCGCGCGGCGCGCCGACGAGGTGCTCGACGGGCCGCGCAGGGGCGAGGCCGACGTCGTGCTGATGCATGCCCGGCCGCAGGAGGAGAAATTCGTCGCGGACGGGTTTGGCGTGAAGCGCTTTGACGTGATGTACAACGACTATGTGCTGATCGGGCCGAAGAACGATCCCGCCGGCGTCAAGGGCAAGGACATCGCGACGGCGCTGAAGGCGATCGAGGCCAAGGGTGCGCCCTTCGTGACGCGCGGCGACCGGTCGGGCACCCATGCTGCGGAGCTTGCGCTCTGGATCGTCGCCGGCATCGACATCGCCGGGGCCAAGGGCGCCTGGTATCGCGAGGCGGCACAGGGCATGGCCTCGGCTCTCGACGCCGCGCGCGCCGCCAATGCCTATGTGCTGTCGGATCGCGGCAGCTGGATCGCCTTCAGGGATCGCGGCGATCTCGATATCGTCGTCGAAGGCGACCGGCGGCTGCTCAATCAGTATGGCGTGATGCTGGTGAACCCTGAGAAGTTTCCGAACGTGAAGAAGGATCTCGCGAAGACCTTCATCGATTGGCTGACCTCGCCGGAGGGGCAGACGGCGATCGCAGGCTACAAGGTCGACGGACAGCAGCTGTTCTTCCCCAATGCGGACAGGTCGGGCGGTTGACGTCGGCATCGCCGGTGGTTGCCAAACCGGGCGATGCATGGTCCACCATGGCGCATGACCCAGCGCCTGCCGCCATCGCTGACGCCGCTCGACACCGCGCTCGCCGCGTTGCTGAGCGGGCTTGAACCGCTTGCACCGGTGGAGTTGCCGCTGAGCGAAGCGGCCGGCTGCATCGCGGCGGGTACGCCGCTGCTTGCGGCCCATCCGCATCACGACATCGCCGCCGCGGATGGCTGGGCACTTTGCGCCAACGATCTCGTCGGCGCGTCCTCTTATTCGCCGCTGCCTTTGCCACAAGCGCCCGCGTGGGTCGAGGCCGGTGACCCGATGCCCGCCGGCTGCGACTGTGTGCTCGATGCCGACGCGGTCGATGCATTGGGGCCGCTCGTGCAGGTGCTGGCGGAGGGCGTGCCGGGGCAGGGCGTCAGGCGTGGCGGCAGCGACATCGCGGAGCGCACGCCGGCCGGCGCCGAGGGCCAACCGGTCGTCGCAGCCGATCTGCTGCTCGCACGCATTGCCGGCTTGGACAAGCTCGGCGTGCGTCGGCCCCGGTTGCGCATCGCCAACGTGCCGGGTGCAACGGCAACGATGCATATGATCGCGGGGATCGCGCGCGCTGCGGGACTGGATGTGAAGACGTGTGAGGCGGGCGCGCGCGATGCGGTGGCGATTGCCGATGCGCTCGATACGTCCTCCTGCGATCTGATTCTCTCAGTCGGCGGCAGCGGCGTTGGCCGCGGCGATGCGGCCGTGACGGCGCTGGCTCAGCGTGGTCAGGTGATCGCCCACGGTCTTGCACTTCAGCCTGGGCGTACCGCCGCGGTCGCGAAGATCGGAAAGGTTCCCGTCGTGGCCTTGCCGGGCTCGCCGGATCACGCGCTGGCGGCGTGGCTCGCGCTCGTGCTTCCGCTGGTCGACCGACTATCGGCGCGCCGGCCGCGCCGGCGCGTGACCCTGCCGCTTGCGCGAAAAATCGCATCCAGCGTCGGCATCGCCGAGATCGCTTTGCTGGCCAGGGAACATCACGGCTGGATGCCGCTTGCCGTGGGCGAATGGCCGCTCCAGGCTATTGCCGGTGCGGACGCATGGCTGCTCATTCCCGACAGGGACGAGGGATTTGCGGCGGGCTTGCCGATCGATGCCTATCTGATGCGGGAATGATATGGGTTTTGACATGTCGATGAACCCGCAATCGCAAATCCGCAGCGCGCTCGAACAAGAGCAGTTCCTCAAGATCCTCTCGCGCGAGGAGGCCCTGGCGCGCTTCGAGGCCGCGTTGTTCCCGCGCGCTGTTCCGAGCGAAAAGCGCAAGCTCGGCGATGCGCTCGGCGTGGCGCTCGCTGAAGACATCACCGCGCCGATCGACGTGCCCCCGTTCGATCGTTCCAATGTCGACGGTTTTGCCGTGCGCTCGGCCGACCTTGCGGCGGCTGGCGAGGGCACTCCCCGGCGCCTCACGCTGAACGGCGAGACCATCCACTGCGGCACCGCGCCGAGGATGCAAGTGGCGGCGGGAACCGCGACGCCGATCGCCACCGGCGGTCCGTTGCCGCGTGGTGCCGACGCGGTCGTCATGGTCGAGCACACCCAGCCGGTTGGATCCGATGCGATCGACGTCCGCCGTGCCGTCTCGCCCGGACAATTCGTGTCGTACGCCGGATCCGACATTGCGCGCGGCGAGGCGCTGCTGCGTGCCGGCACGATCATCGGCTCGCGCGAGATCGGCATGCTCGCGGCTTGCGGCATTGCAGAGGTGCTCGTCGCGCGCAGGCCGCGGGTTGCGGTGATCTCCACCGGTGACGAGCTGGTCCAGCCCGGCGGGGCTCTTCCGCCCGCCGCGATCTACGACACCAACGGCGCGATCGTCGCGGCCGCGATCGACGAGAATGGCGGCGAGGCGGTCTTCCTCGGCGCCATTGCCGACGATGAAGCCAAGCTCGAAGCTGCCATGCGCGCCGCACTCGCCGAGTCCGACATGCTGGTCCTGTCGGGCGGCACCTCGAAAGGCGCGGGCGACCTGTCCCATCGCATCATCGGCCGGCTCGGCCGGCCCGGCATCATCGCGCATGGCGTTGCGCTCAAGCCTGGCAAGCCGTTGTGCCTTGCGGTGTGCGACGGCAAGCCGGTGGTGATCCTGCCGGGCTTTCCGACCTCGGCGATGTTCACCTTCCACGACATGATCGTGCCGGTGCTGCGCAAGCTGGCCGGCCTGCCGCCGCGCTCGGATGCCAAGGTGAACGCGACCGTGCCGGTGCGCATTGCGTCCGAGCTCGGCCGCACCGAGTTCGTCATGGTGTCGCTGGTCGAGGGCAGGAACGGCCTGATCGCCTATCCCTCCGGCAAGGGGTCTGGCGCGATCACGTCCTTCGCGCAGGCCGACGGTTTTTTGCGCATCGACGCGCTCGCCGACCAGATGCCGGCCGGGACCGAAGCCGAGGTGACGCTGTTCACGCCGCATGTGCGCGTGCCCGATCTCGTCATCGTCGGCAGCCATTGCACCGGCCTCGATCTCGTCACCGCACAGCTCGCGCATGCCGGCCTGACCGTGCGCTCGATCGCCGTCGGCAGCCTCGGCGGACTCGCGGCCGCAAAGCGCGGCGAATGCGATCTCGCGCCGATCCATCTGTTCGATGACAAGAGCGAGACGTACAATTCGCCCTATCTCGTCGAGGGCCTCGAGCTCGTGCCGGGCTGGCGGCGGATGCAGGGCATCGTCTTCCGCAAGGACGACAGGCGTTTCGAGGGCCTCGGCGCGAAGGAGGCCGTCGCCGCCGCTCTCGCTGACCCCGCCTGCATCATGGTCAACCGTAACCAGGGCGCCGGCACGCGCATCCTGATCGATCGGCTGCTCGGCGGCGCGCGGCCGGAAGGCTACTGGAATCAGCCGCGTTCGCACAATGCGGTCGCGGCAGCTGTTGCGCAGCACCGCGCCGATTGGGGCATGACCATTGCACCGGTCGCCCATGCGGCCGGCCTCGGTTTCATTCCGTTCGCGGAAGAGCATTATGACTTCGCGCTGGTCACGGAGCGCAAGGACCGGCCGGCGGTGCAGGCGTTTCTCGATGCGCTTGGCTCGAATGATGCCCGTGCCGCGCTGGAGCGCGCCGGATTCCGGCCTGCGTAGCGACGGTGCAGAAGACCTCGCGCATCAAATATCTGGCGGAAGGAGCGGACTGATACCGGCTGGATCTGTAGCTACGATGCCTAGTCGGTGCAGCTGGCGGCTTGATCGGACTGACCGCGTTTGCGCTCCCGTTCCTCGGCTTCGGCGAGCGCACGCTGGGCGGCGGCCGGCAACGGTTTCGGGTCCGGCGGGACTTCGACGGTGTCAGGCTTGCTCAGCTGCTTCGTGCGATCGATTGCGTCCGAAACATCGAACGCGAGATCGACAACGTCGAAAATGACTTCCAAGAGCGAGTCGGCCATGGCTCATCCGGGGCAACGTCCCAATCATTGGTCGTTCGCTTCTCAGGCCCGGTTCATAGCCAGGAGCTCAAGGCCATGAACTCCAGGAAATGCCCTAGGATGTATCATCCAGCGCCGCCAGCCGTTCGGCCTCGGCGATATCCTCGACCGTATTGGCGTTGAAAAAAGGATCGAGCGGCTCGGTCGGCCACGTCACCGTCGCCAGTGGATAGCGCGCGGTCCAGCGGTCGATCTTGCGGAGGTCCTCGACGACCAGCGCGTGCCTGAGCTCGTCGCGCAAGGCGACGCGCCACAGGCCGATCACGGGATGCGACTGCTCGCCTGATGCGGCGACCGCGAGCTGCGCGTTCTCACGCGCGCGCGTGTCATGCAGGCGCGCGACCAGATCGCGTGGCAGGAACGGGCAGTCGCCGGCGGCGCTGAGCACCCATTCGATGCCCGGCCGGTTCGCCGCGGTCCAGTCGAGCGCGGCTAGGATGCCGGCGAGCGGACCGGGAAAGCCGGGAACGTCGTCGGCGACGACCTGCAGGCCGAACGCGGCGAAGCGCGTGGGATCGCCGTTCGCGTTGAGGATCAGCCCGCTGCATTGCGGTGACAGGCGCGCGATCACGCGCTCCAGGATGGTGCGGCCGCCGATGGTGCGCATCGGCTTGTCGCCACCGCCCATGCGCCGCGCCAGGCCGCCGGCGAGCAGCACGCCTTGCGTCGGCAGAATGTCAGTCGTCACCAGCTTCACCCTTGCGCTTGTGCTTGGCCGACTCTTCCTCGACGTAAGCGAGGTCCTGATCGTAGACGATGCGTTCCTTCCCCGCGAGCGCGATGAAGCGCTTGCCGCGCGTGCGTCCGACCAGCGTCAGCCCGACCTGTCTTGCGAGATCGACGCCCCAGGCGGTGAAGCCGGAGCGCGATACTAGGATCGGAATTCCCATGCGGACCGTCTTGATCACCATCTCCGAGGTGAGCCGCCCCGTAGTGTAGAGGATCTTGTCGCTGGCATCGACACCGTGGCGGTACATCCAGCCCGCGATCTTGTCGACGGCGTTGTGGCGGCCGACGTCTTCGGTGTAGCAGAGCGGGGTGCCTTCCTTGCACAGCACACAGCCATGGATCGCGCCGGCCTCGAGATAGAGCGAGGGCATGGTGTTGATGGTCTGCGTCATCTGGTACAGCCAGGACGTGCGCAGCTCGGCCTTCGGCAGCGCGACGCTCTCGACCGCCTCGAGCAGATCGCCGAAGGCGGTGCCCTGCGCGCAGCCCGAGGTCTGCGTGCGCTTCTTCAGCTTGGCCTCGAAATTGGTGTGGTGTGTGGTGCGCACCACGACCACCTGGAGGTCGTCGTCGTATTCGACCTCGGTGACCACGTCATTATATTTCAGCATGTTCTGGTTCAGCAGGTAGCCGAGCGCCAGATATTCGGGGTAATCGCCGATCGTCATCATGGTGACGATCTCCTGGGAGTTCAGGTAGAGCGTCAGCGGCCGCTCCATCGGTACCTTGATCTCGACCCTGGCGCCGGTCTGGTCGGTCCCGGTCACGCTCTGGGTCAGGCGCGGGTCGTCCGGGTTGGGGACGATCAGGGGCACCGGGGCTTTGTCGATCTTCATCATGGCGGCGAGGTTAGCATGACATTCGGGTCAAGCCGATATAAGCATGCTGACGGAAAACGAAATGCCTCCGGTCATCATTGCGAGGAGCGAAGCGAGGAGTTTGGATTGCTTCGCTTCGCTCGCAATGACGGGAAGGGATAGCGGTTCCACCAAAACCAAGTCGCTCGCGGACACGGAGCTGGAATGAAAGTCATCGGCCTTGCAGGCTGGAGCGGTGCGGGCAAGACCACGCTGTTGACGCGGCTGATCCCGCATTTCAACGCGCAAGGGCTGCGCGTCTCGGTCATCAAGCATGCGCATCACCAGTTCGACGTCGACGTGCCCGGCAAGGATTCCTGGCGCCATCGCGAGGCCGGCGCGGCCGAGGTGCTGGTTGCGTCGTCAAACCGCTGGGCCCTGATGCACGAACTGCGCGGGGCGGCGGAGCCGCGGCTGCCGGAGCTCCTGAACAAGCTTTCCGCGGTCGATCTCGTCGTGGTCGAGGGCTTCAAGCGCGAGCCGCATCGCAAGATCGAGGTGCATCGCGCGGCGAACGGCAAGCCGTTGCTGTTTCCCGACGATCCCGGGATTGCCGGGATCGCGGCCGACACCGCCATTGACACCAAGCTGCCGACTGTCCATCTCGACGATGTCGCGGCAGCTGCGGCGTTGCTGCTGCGCGCCGCGATGCCGGTCGAGGAAGCGGTGGCGAAAAGCGCCGCGATACGCTGACGAGGCACCATGGCGCAACTCTCGGACGATTGCTTTGCCTTCGGCGGCCCGATGATGTCGGTCGACGAGGCCGTTGGTCTCATCACGACGCGCGTCAACGCGATCGCAGATCTGGAGACGGTGGCGCTCATCGACGCAGACGGGCGCGTGCTGGCGCGCGATGTCGCAGCGCCCTTGCCGCTGCCGCCCTTCACCAACTCGGCCGTCGACGGCTACGCCGTGCGCAACGGCGACATTCCTGAAGGCGCGGAGCGGGCGTTCCCGCTCGACGGCCGCATCCAGGCCGGCGGCCTCGCACAGGCGCCGATCAAGCCCGGCCATACCGCGCGCATTTTCACGGGCGCGCCGATGCCGCCGGATGCCGAAACCGTCTTCATGCAGGAGGACGTCCGCATCGACGATTCCGGCAGGATCGTGCTGCCGCCGGGGCTGAAGCCCGGTGCCAATGTTCGCCCCGCCGGCGAGGACATCCCGAAAGGGCACGTCGCGCTGCGCGCCGGCCAGCGCTTGCGGCCGCAGCATGTCGCGCTCGCCGCGGCGTTCGGTCTTGTCAGTCTCGACGTCATCAGGCGCATTCGCGTTGCCGTGTTCTCGACCGGCGACGAGTTGGCCTCGCCCGGCGAGCCGCGCGCGGCTTCGCAACTGTTCGATTCCAACCGCTTCATGCTGATGGCGATGCTGCGCCGGCTCGGCTGCGAGGTCAGCGATCTCGGCATCTTGCGCGACGAGCGGACTTCGCTCGGCAATGGCTTGAAGCAGGTGGCCGGTGATCATGACCTGATCCTCACCACCGGCGGCGTCTCGACCGGCGAGGAGGACCACGTCAAGGCGGCGGTCGAGAGCATCGGCTCGCTGGTGCTGTGGCGGATGGCGATCAAGCCTGGCCGTCCCGTGGCGATGGGTATCATCGACGGCACGCCGCTGATCGGATTGCCGGGCAATCCCGTCGCGAGCTTCGTCACCTTCGTCCATGTGGTGCGGCCGACAGTGCTGGCGCTCGCCGGGGGGCTGCCGGAGCCGCTTCTGCCGATCCCCCTGCGGGCGGTTTTCACCTACAAGAAGAAGGCAGGCCGGCGCGAATATGTTCGCGTCTCCTTGCGGCGGGCGGAGGACGGTACGCTGGAGGCGGTGAAGTTTCCGCGCGAAGGGGCCGGGCTGTTGTCCTCGCTGGTCGAGACCGACGGCCTCGTCGAGCTCGGTGAGAGCATCACGGGCGTCGAGCCGGGGCAGGCCGTAGGTTTTTTGTCCTACGCCGATCTGCTCTAGCGGCCTCTCGTTGACGCCATCGATCGGTCCCGCCATGTTGCGCCCATGACCAGAACGACGCTCGATCTCACCGGACTGAAATGCCCGCTGCCCGCCCTGAAGACGCGCAAGGCGCTCAAGCCGTTACAGCCGGGCGATCAGCTCGAGGTCCACTGCACCGATCCCTTGTCGGTGATTGACATTCCAAACCTGATCCGCGAGACCGGCGACAAGGTCGAGATCACCGAACGCAACGAGGCGCGCATCGTGTTCCTGGTCGAAAAGAGCGACGCCCCGTAGAAAGGCGAATATTCACGGCGGCGACGTTTGACTATGTTGCCTGCGCGGGACACGGCCGGAACTTCGCTGCAATGCGAAAGGCGCCGATTGGTGCCGTGGATGAGCTCAAACCCAAGACTCTCAAACCCAAGACTCTCAAACCCAAGACCCTCAATCCCAAGACCCCTCAAACCCAAGACTCTCAAAGACGTCGGGCATGACTTTCTCAACATCGAGGGTAAGCGCTGCCGCAGGTCCCGCGGCGGGCCGTGAACCTGCCGTCAAGCCCGGCAAGACGGCTGCGGGGCCGGAGTTCGGCGCGCTGGCACAGGCCTCCATCCTGATCGTCGACGACGAGCCGGGCATGCGCAATTTCCTGGTGCGTACGCTTGCGCCGCGCTGCAAGCTGGTGGACGAGGCGGCCGATACCGACCAGGCCTCGCGCAAGCTCGATTCCAACCGCTACGACGTCGTCATTCTCGACAACATCATGCCCGGCAAGAACGGCGTCGATTGGCTCGCCGAGCAGCGCGCCGTCGGCTTTTTCGCCGACGCCATCCTGATCACCGCTTACGCCGACCTCGACACCGCGATCCAGGCCCTGCGCGCCGGTGCGGCCGATTTCGTGCTCAAGCCGTTCCGCTCCAACCAGATCCTCAACGCGGTGGCACGATGCCTCGACCGTGTCCGCCTCCAGCGCGAGAACTATGTCCTGCGCTACGCCCTGCGCGCCTCGTCCGACCGCACCTTTCTGCGCGACAATCTGATCGGACAATCGGCAGCGACGCTGCGCGTGCGTGAGACCATCGCGCGTGTCGCGCGCCTGCCGACCTCGGTCCTCCTCACCGGCGCATCCGGCACCGGCAAGGAAGTGGCAGCGCGCTCGATCCACTCGCTGTCCGATCGCGCCGACAAGCCCTTCGTGCCCGTGAATTGCGCGGCGATCCCGCCCGAGATGATCGAGGCGGAGCTGTTCGGACACATCAAGGGCGCGTTCACTGGCGCCGATT
This sequence comes from Bradyrhizobium sp. SBR1B, assembly GCF_014198205.1. Taxonomy (NCBI): domain Bacteria; kingdom Pseudomonadati; phylum Pseudomonadota; class Alphaproteobacteria; order Hyphomicrobiales; family Nitrobacteraceae; genus Bradyrhizobium; species Bradyrhizobium sp. SBR1B. Next base: position 309,337 of record NZ_JACIHC010000008.1, on the reverse strand, counting down.
CGGGGCGCGAGGGCTTGTTCCTGTATGCCCATGGCGGCACGCTGTTCCTCGACGAGATCGGTGAGCTGCCGCTGCCGATGCAGAGCAAGCTGCTTCGCGTGCTCGAAGACCGCCGCGTCCGTCCGGTCGGCTCCGAGCGTGAAGTTCCGGTCGACCTGCGCTTCATCTTCGCAACCAATGCCGAGCTTCAGAAAGAGGTCGAGAAGGGCCGTTTCCGAGCCGATCTGTTCTACCGGCTCAACGTGATGCAGATCCACCTCCCGCTCCTGAAGGATCGCGGCGATGACGTGCAGGAGCTCGCTGCCATCTTCATGAGCAAGCTGTCGACTCAGCTCGGTATGCCGCCGGTGCCGATCGACGCCTCGGTGCGGGCGGCGCTCGCAAGCTATGACTGGCCGGGCAATGTGCGCGAGCTGCGCAATTTGATCGAACGCACGCTGATCCTCGGCGCCTTCCCCGACGATTTCGCCGGTCCCCGCAACGACGGCCAGTCGGCGCCTGCGGACAGTCTCGCCGAGCTCGAGCGCCGTCACATCCTCGGTGTGCTGAAGGAGGTCAATGGCAATCGCGAGGAGGCGGCGCGGCGTCTCGGTATCTCGCGCAAGACCATCGACCGCAAATGCGCGTTATGGGATGTCTGATGGTGCCCGCCGCAGCGGTGAGCTCGTGCGGGGACGCTCCGTCCGCTTCCGGTTGCTCGCGATCGCTCTGCTGCCGATGCTGGTCATCCTGCCGCTCCTGCTCGGCGTCGCAATCTATCGCTGGAACGCAAAATTCGACGCGGCCCTGATTTCCAAGGTGAACGGCGATCTCACCATCGCCCATCAATATCTCGCCCGCATCCTGGAAAAGACCGGCGTCCAGATCCGGGCGCTCGGCCTGTCGGCCCGCTTCCAGGAGGTGCTGGCGCCGGATGCGCGCGGCTCGCTGCGGGACCTGCTCGACGAGACCCGCAAGGAGATCGGTCTCGATTTCCTGTACCTGACCAACGATCGCGGCGACGTCCTGGCCTCATCGCCCCCGCTGCAGCGTCAACCGAGAGGCGACTGGCCGATCATCATGTCGGCGCTGTCGGGCCAGGTCCCAGCCACAGGCGTCGACATTTTCGGCAATGACGAGCTCGCCGCAATTTCGCCGGCCCTGGCCGAGCGCGCGCGATTGGACCTGGTGCCGACCCCGAACGCGGTGCCGACCGACCGCAGCACGGAGACGCGCGGCATGGTCGTGCACGCGGCGAGCCGGGCGATGCTGCCTGACGGGGGCGCCGCTGCGCTGGTCGGCGGCACGCTGCTCAACCAGAACCTCGAATTCATCGACACGATCAACGATCTCGTCTACCGCGCGGCGAGCCTGCCGGAGGGCAGCCAGGGCACCGCGACGCTGTTCCTGGACGACGTGCGGATATCGACCAACGTCCGCCTGTTCGAGGGCCGGCGCGCGCTCGGCACGCGCGTGTCGGCGGCGGTGCGCTCGGCCGTGCTGGGCGAGGGGCACACCTGGCTCGACAGCGCTTTCGTGGTCAATGACTGGTACATCTCCGCCTACGAGCCGCTGGTCGACAGTTATGGCAAGCGGGTCGGCATGCTCTATGTCGGCTTTCTGGAGAAGCCGTTCAGCGAAGCCAAATACCAGACGTTGGTGATCATCATCGCTGCGTTCATTGCCATCACCGCCGCGACCGTACCGATCTTCCTGCGCTGGGCGACCTCCATCTTCATGCCGCTGGAGCGCGTCACGGCGACGATCGGCGAGGTGGAGCGCGGGAACCTCTCCGCCCGCACCAAGATGCCGGTGTTGGGTGACGAGATCGGCCGCGTCGCGGTTCATCTCGACAGCCTGCTCGACCAGATCCAGGAACGCGACCGGCAGCTCCGGGAGTGGAATGAGGAACTGAACGTCCGCGTGCTGGAGCGCACCCGCGACCTCGAGCACGCCAATCTCAAGCTCGAGGCAACCACCAAGCAGCTCATCATGTCCGAGAAGCTGGCTGCGATCGGCGAGATCACCGCCGGCGTTGCGCACGAGATCAACAATCCGATCGCGGTGATGCAGGGCAATCTCGACGTCATCCGCAGCGTGTTCGGGGCCGATGCCGACAAGGCGAAGGTCGAGTTTCGCCTGCTCGACGAGCAGATTCACCGCATCAGCCAGATCGTGACCAAGCTGCTGCAGTTTGCAAGGCCGGAGGAATATGCCGGTTATGTCGAGCGCCATGCGCCGACGAGCGTCATCTCCGATTGTCTGCCGCTGGTGCAGCATCTTCTGAACAAGACCGAGATCGCCGTGGTCAGGGACGATCGCGCCAGCCGGCTCGTGCTGATGAACCGGAACGAGCTGCAGCAGGTCCTGGTCAATCTCATCGTCAACGCGATCCACGCCATGCCGGACGGCGGAACCCTGACGCTCCGCTCCTTCGATGCCGAGCGCGACGGCCATCAAGGCGTCGCCATCGAGGTCACTGATACCGGAATCGGCATGAGCGCAGACGTGATCGAAAAGATATTCGACCCCTTCTACACCACCAAACGGCGGCAAGGCACCGGACTGGGCCTCTCCATCAGCCAGACGCTGATCAAGCGCCAGGGCGGACAGATCACGGCGGAAAGCCACCTCGGTTCCGGGAGTACCTTCACGATGTGGCTGCCCGAGGCGACCTGATTGGACATTTTGTCCTTGGAGTCGGGACATTCTGTCCGGCGCGGCACGTTGCGCTGCGGGAAGTCGTTGAATCGTCACGATGCGACTTCTGGCACGCGCGTTGCTCTTCTCAAGACAGGGTGTTGAGGGGGACGAGGGCGCGATAGCCGTCAAGGCAACGCTGCTTGCGAGGCGAAGGGACATCGCCCGCGATCAGTTGCTTGCCCGGCGCACAAGACGGATGCGCACCAGACGATTCCACTTCGGCATGAATGAAGTCCGACCTGTCATGCGCGGCTGAAAGCACGCACACGACCGGTCTCAAACCGATGTGCCGGCAAGGCCGCGCTTGGGAGGGAATGCTTATGACAACTGCCGATACCGTTCTTGCACCGGTTGGTGCTTCCGGCTTCCTCGATCGTGAACGCACGATCGCGAAGGCCGGGTTCAATCGCTGGCTGGTGCCGCCGGCCGCGCTGTGCATCCATCTCTGCATCGGCATGGCCTACGGCTTCTCGGTGTTCTGGCTGCCGCTGTCGCGCTCGATCGGCATCACGCAGAGCAAGGCTTGCCCCGACATCTCGCTGTGGCAGGAGCTGTTCACCACGACCTGCGATTGGAAGGTCGCAAGCCTCGGCTGGATGTACACGCTGTTCTTCGTCCTGCTCGGCGTCTCTGCCGCGATTTGGGGCGGTTGGCTCGAGCGTGCCGGCCCGCGCAAGGCAGGTTTCGTTGCCGCGCTTTGCTGGGGCGGCGGCCTGCTGATCGGCGCCTTCGGCGTCTACGTCCATCAACTCTGGATCATGTGGCTCGGGGCCGGCGTCATCGGCGGCGTCGGGCTCGGCCTCGGCTATATCTCGCCGGTGTCGACGCTCATCAAATGGTTCCCCGATCGCCGCGGCATGGCGACGGGCATGGCCATCATGGGGTTTGGCGGTGGTGCGATGATCGGTGCGCCGCTCGCCAATCTGCTGATCAACTACTTCAAGACCGCAACGGATGTCGGCGTCTGGCAGACCTTCGTCGTGATGGGCGTGATCTATTTCATCTTCATGACGATCGGTGCCTTTTCGTATCGGGTGACGCCGCCCGGCTGGCAGCCTGATGGCTGGACGCCGCCAAGCGAGAAGAAGTCGATGATCACCGAGCACCATGTGCACCTCAACAACGCGCACAAGACGCCGCAATTCTGGCTGATCTGGTGGGTGCTCTGCTTGAACGTCTCGGCGGGTATCGGTGTGATCGGCATGGCCTCGCCCATGCTCCAGGAAATCTTCGCCGGCAAGTTGATCGGGCATCCGGAGCTGACGTTCAGCCAGCTTTCGGTCGAACAGAAGGCATCGATCGCGGCGATCGCCGCCGGCTTCGCCGGCCTGCTGTCGCTGTTCAATATCGGCGGCCGGTTCTTCTGGGCGTCGATGTCGGACCTCATGGGGCGCAAGAACACCTACTACACGTTCTTCATCCTCGGCATCGTGCTCTACGCGCTGGCGCCCACCTTCGCGGCGATGGGGTCGAAACTGCTGTTCGTGCTCGGATTCGGCATCATCCTGTCGATGTATGGCGGCGGCTTCGCGACGGTGCCGGCCTATCTTGCCGACATGTTCGGCACCCAGTTCGTCGGCGCCATCCATGGCCGGTTGCTGACGGCATGGTCGACTGCCGGCATCATCGGTCCGGTCGTGGTCAACTACATCCGCGAGTTCCAGCTCGCGGCCGGCGTGCCGCGTGATCAGCTCTACAACACGACGATGTACATCCTGTGTGCCATGCTGATCGCCGGTTTGATCTGCAACTACCTGATCAAGCCGGTCGATCCGAAGTGGAACATGAGCCACGAGGAGGTGGCCCGCCTGCAGGCGGCCAGTGCGAAGAGCGAGGCGTCGGTCCAGCACGGCTCGTTCGGCATCGGCAAGGGCGGTCTGGATGCCAATGCGGCGCTGTTCTGGGCCTTTGTCGGCGTGCCGCTGGCTTGGGGCGTCTGGAAGACGCTGGAGAGCGCGGTCAAGATCTTCTGATCGCACGTTCATCGCGGCGGGAGCGCACCATGGCGCTCCCGCCGCTCATTTCGACTGTTTCAAAACTTCCCTGGGGGAATTCGATGGTTCGTAAGCTCGTTTGTGCAGCCGCCGTGCTGCTCGTCGCCGGCGCCCTGCAATCCGTATCCGCACAAACCGCCGCGGCACCGGCTGTAACGCCGCCCGCCGCGACCGAGGCCAAGCCCGGCAAGATCAAGCTGACCGCGCAGAAGCTCAAGGACATGAAGGCCAAGTGGAGCGCCAACAAGCCGAAGCTTAAGGAGTGCCGCAAGGACGTGAAGGCCAAGGGCCTCGCGGGCGACGATCGCTGGTTCTATATCGAGGAGTGCATGGGCAAGAGCTGACCCGTCAGCATCGGGGCACGGAGAGGTCACCTGCAGCCTCGGAGCGGAGCTCGATACGATTTCGCTATCGCAGCATAGGAAGCCTTTATTGATCTCCAGACCAATTCAGGCTTCGTTCTATCGATTGGCGCGTTGGACGAACGCAAGGTCGTGTCCGGGCAGCGATCCAGGGTTGCCCTTGGGCTGCGCTTAACTGCTTCCGTGAGCATGATAATTTGCTTGGCATCTGGCATGCCAGGAGCTAGAACTGGAGTCGTTCTAAAAGACGAGATCGAGACGAATCGATGAGCCACGACGACGTGCACAAGGTCCGCCCGTTCGAGCATCCCGGTGAGGGACGCAAGCGCGCCAAGGCCACGCCCAAGGGGCGGCAGGTCGATCCCACCGCCGCGCACGAGATCGAGCAGCTGCTCGGCGACAGGCCGCGGCGGCGTGATCTCCTGATCGAATATCTGCACCTGATCCAGGACAGATATCATCAGATCTCGGCCGCGCATCTGGCCGCGCTCGCCGACGAGATGAAGCTCGCTTTCGCCGAAGTGTTCGAGACCGCGACGTTCTACGCGCATTTCGACGTGGTGAAGGAGGGCGAGCCGGATATCGCCCCGCTGACGATCCGCGTCTGTGACTCCCTGACCTGTGCGATGCTCGGCGGTGAGAAGCTGCTCGAGGATCTGCAAAGCGCAAGCGGCCCTGGCATCCGTGTGGTGCGCGCGCCCTGCGTCGGTCGTTGTGATACTGCGCCGGCAGCCGAGGTCGGGCACAATTTCGTCGATCATGCGACCGTCGCCAATGTGATGGCGGCGGCGAAGGTCGGCGACACTCACGCGCATCTGCCCAACTATATCGGCTACGAGGCCTACGTCGCGGGCGGCGGCTACAAGCTGCTGGGCCGCCTGCGCTCGGGCGAACTGTCGACCGACAATCTTTTGAAATCGCTCGACGATGCTTCGCTGCGCGGCCTTGGCGGCGCCGGCTTCCCGACGGGACGGAAATGGCGCGCCGTGCTCGGCGAGCCCGGCCCGCGGCTGATGGCGATCAACGGCGACGAGGGCGAGCCCGGCACGTTCAAGGACCGCGTCTATCTCGAAAGCGACCCGCATCGCTTCATCGAGGGCATGCTGATCGGCGCGCATGTGGTGCAGGCGAGCGATGTCTACATCTACCTGCGCGACGAATATCCGGCCTCGCGCGAGATTCTGGAGCGCGAGATCGCAAAGCTTCCGCCGGGCGGTCCGACGCTGCACATGCGCCGCGGCGCCGGCGCCTATATCTGCGGCGAGGAATCCTCACTGCTCGAAAGCATCGAGGGCAAGCGTGGCCTGCCCCGGCACAAGCCGCCTTATCCGTTCCAGGTCGGCCTGTTCGGCCTGCCGACGCTGATCAACAACATCGAGACGCTGTGGTGGGTGCGCGACATCGTCGAGAAGGGCGCTGATTGGTGGAAGGGCAATGGTCGCCACGAGCGTCATGGCCTGCGCAGCTTCTCGGTCTCGGGCCGAGTCAAGAATCCCGGCATGAAGCTCGCACCCGCGGGCATCACCGTGCGCGAGCTAATCGACGAATTCTGCGGCGGCATGGCCGATGGCCATCAGTTCTATGCGTACCTGCCGGGCGGCGCATCCGGCGGTATCCTGCCGGCGTCGATGGACGATATCCCGCTCGATTTCGGCACGCTGGAAAAATACGGCTGCTTCATCGGCTCTGCCGCGATCGTGATCCTGTCGCAAAAGGACAGCGTGCGCGCGGCGGCGTTGAACCTGATGAAATTCTTCGAGGACGAAAGCTGCGGCCAGTGCACGCCGTGCCGTGTCGGAACCCAGAAGGCGGCGCTGCTGATGCAGAAGCCGGTCTGGAACCGCGCTCTTCTGGAAGAATTGAGCCAGGCGATGCGCGATGCCTCGATTTGCGGGCTTGGACAGGCGGCATCGAATCCGCTGGCCACCGTGATCAAATATTTCCCTGACGAGTTCAAGGAAGCGGCCGAATGACCAAGATTACGTTTGAGCTCGACGGCAAGCAGGTCGAAGCCAATCCCGGCGAGACAATCTGGCAAGTCGCAAAACGCCAGGGCCGCGAGATCCCGCATCTGTGCTATTCGCCCGCGCCCGATTATCGGCCCGACGGCAATTGCCGCGCCTGCATGGTCGAGATCGAGGGCGAGCGCGTGCTGGCTGCGTCCTGCAAGCGCACGCCGTCGGTCGGCATGAAGGTGAAGTCGGAGTCCGCGCGCGCGGTGTCGGCGCAGAAGATGGTGATGGAGCTGCTCGTCGCCGACCAGCCGGCGCGCGAGACCAGCCACGATCCGGATTCGAAATTCTGGCACTGGGCCGAGACGACAGGCGTCACCGAGAGCCGCTTCCCCGCCGCCGAGCGCTGGGCAACCGACGCCAGCCATCCGGCGATGCGCGTCAACCTCGACGCCTGCATCCAGTGCGGCTTGTGCGTACGCGCCTGCCGCGAGGTCCAGGTCAACGACGTCATCGGCATGGCCTATCGCAACCATGGCTCGAAGATCGTGTTCGACTTCGACGATCCCATGGGCGAGTCCACCTGCGTCGCCTGCGGCGAATGCGTGCAGGCCTGCCCGACCGGCGCGTTGATGCCGGCCGTGATGCTCGACGAGAAGCAGACCCGTGTCACCTACGCCGACAAGAAGGTGGATTCGCTCTGCCCGTTCTGCGGCGTCGGCTGTCAGGTGACCTACGAGGTCAAGGACGAGAAGGTGATCTATGCCGAGGGCCGCGACGGCCCCGCCAATCGCAACCGTCTCTGTGTGAAGGGCCGTTTCGGCTTCGACTACATCCACCATCCGCATCGCCTGACCAAGCCGCTGGTGCGGCTGCCGAACGCGAAGAAGGATGCCAACGACCAGGTCGATCCCGCCAATCCCTTCACCCATTTCCGTGAAGCGAGCTGGGAGGAAGCGCTCGACATCGCCGCCAAGGGCCTCGTCAAGATCCGCGACGAGAAGGGTGTGAAGGCGCTGGCGGGCTTCGGCTCGGCCAAGGGCTCGAACGAAGAGGCCTATCTGTTCCAGAAGCTGGTGCGTACCGGCTTCGGCTCCAACAACGTCGACCATTGCACCCGACTGTGCCACGCCTCGTCGGTGGCGGCGCTGTTCGAAGGCCTAAGCTCGGGCGCGGTATCGGCGCCATTCTCGGCTGCGATGGATGCCGAAGTGATCATCGTGATCGGCGCCAACCCGACCGTGAACCATCCGGTCGCCGCGACCTTCATCAAGAATGCGGTCAAGCAGAACGGCGCAAAGCTGTTCGTGATGGATCCGCGCCGGCAGACGCTGTCGCGCCACGCGACCAAACACCTGCAGTTCAAGCCCGGCTCCGACGTCGCGATGCTGAACGCGATGATCCACACGATCATCACCGAAGGCCTGACCGACGACCAGTACATCGCCGGCTACACCGAAGGCTTCGAGGACCTCAAGGAGAAGATCAAGGAATTCGCGCCGGAGAAGATGGAAGCGATCTGCGGCATCCCGGCGCAAACCTTGCGCGAGGTTGCCCGGACATATGCCCGCGCAAAATCGTCGATCATCTTCTGGGGCATGGGCATCAGCCAGCATGTCCACGGCACCGACAATGCGCGCTGCCTGATTGCGCTGGCGCTGATCACCGGCCAGGTCGGCCGTCCTGGCACCGGCCTGCATCCGCTGCGCGGCCAGAACAACGTGCAGGGCGCCTCCGACGCCGGCCTGATCCCGATGTTCCTGCCGGACTATCAGCCGGTTGGTCGCGACGATCTGCGCGGCAGCTTCGAAAAGCTCTGGCAGCAGGATCTTGATCCCGTCCGCGGCCTGACCGTGGTCGAGATCATGAATGCGATCCACGCCGGCGAGATCACGGGCATGTATATCGAGGGTGAGAACCCCGCGATGTCCGATCCGGATCTGCAGCATGCGCGCCATGCGCTCGCCATGCTCGATCATCTCGTGGTGCAGGATCTCTTCGTCACCGAGACCGCATTCCATGCCGACGTCATCCTGCCGGCTTCGGCCTTCGCGGAGAAGGACGGCTCCTTCACCAATACCGATCGCCGCGTGCAGCTCGCCCGCCAGGTGATCAAGCCTCCGGGCGATGCGCGGCAGGATCTCTGGATCATCCAGGAGATCGGCAAGCGCATGGGCCTGCCCTGGAATTACGCCGGCCCGGGCGACGTCTTCACCGAGATGGCAGAGCTGATGCCGTCGCTGAAGAACATCACCTGGGAGCGGCTGGTGCGCGAAGGCGCGGTGACCTATCCGGTCGACGATCCCAACAAGCCCGGCAATGAGATCATCTTCACCACGGGCTTCCCGACCGCCAGCGGCCGCGGCAAGATCGTGCCGGCCAAGGTCATCCCGCCGGACGAGATCCCCGACGCCGAGTATCCGATGGTGCTGTCGACCGGTCGCGTGCTGGAGCACTGGCACACCGGTTCGATGACCCGCCGCGCCCGGGTGCTCGACCAGATCGAGCCGGAGGCGGTCGCCTTCATGTCGCCGAAGGACATGCGCAAGAAGAACCTTACACCGGGCGATTTCATTCGTCTGGAGACCCGCCGCGGCGCGGTCGAGGTCAAGGTCCGCTCGGACCGCGACGTGCCGGAGAACATGGTGTTCATGCCGTTCTGCTATGCGGAGGCGGCGGCGAACCTGCTGACCAATCCGGCGCTCGATCCGTTCGGCAAGATCCCGGAGTTCAAGTTCTGCGCGGCCCGGGCCGAGCGCGTGGAAATGCGGGACGCGGCGGAGTAGGGCACTGGCGTTAGTTGGCGGCTCAGTGCCGCCAATTTACCGGTGTCGTCCCGGCGAAAGCCAGGACCCATACCGCGTGATCCATCGATTGCAGACGGTCGCAGTACCGGACTGCGAGCCTTAGCCAAACTCTTCCCTGGGGTTATGGGTCCCCGCGTACGCGGGGACGACAACGGAGAGCGTGGCGGGGAATTGTACCCCTACATCGTCATCGCTTCGCTCCTCGCAATGACGGTGCTAAACGTGGCCCATGTCCAAGGTCACCCCCGCCACTCGCGCGCTCACGGCCGCCGGTGTTGCCTTCACCGTCCATGCCTACGACTATGATCCTGACGCCGAGAGCATTGGGCTGCAGGCGGCCGCCGCGCTCGGTGAAGACCCGGCACGTGTCCTCAAGACGCTGATGGCGCTGGTGGACGGCAAGCCGGTCTGTGTGGTCGTGCCGTCCGACCAGGAGGTCTCGATGAAGAAGCTCGCCGCAGCCGCGGGCGGCAAGTCGGCGCAGATGATGAAGCCGCCGGAGGCCGAGCGCGTCACCGGCTACAAGGTCGGCGGCATCAGCCCGTTCGGGCAGCGCAAGCCCATTCGCGCCGTGATCGAGCAGAGCGCGCTCGCGCATGATCTCGTCTATCTCAATGGCGGCCAGCGCGGGTTGCAGGTGCGGCTCAAGCCGGGCGACGTGAGGGACGTCGTGAAAGCGGTCGTCGCGGATGTGCTGGCGTGACGGCAATGGAGCGCGATCATGAGGCGGCCACCGCTACTGTGGTTCGCGATCTTGCTTGTGGTCTGCCCGTCGGCTGAGGCGCATCAGATCAATCTTGTGACCGCGCGCGTGGCCCTCACCGCCGGTCGCACTGTGAACGTCGAGATGGGATTGAAGGGCAGCGATGTCGATCGCCTGATCGGCACGAAGATCCATGATGCGGGGCAGGATGCGGTCGACCCGGTCGCGGTCGAAGCGGCCAAATCCGCAATCATCGATTATCTCGGCCGGCACCTGGCCGTCACAGGCGGCGGTACGGCTTGTTCGGCGGGCGATGCCGCGATCCTGCCTGATGGTGACGGTATCGTCTATCGCAACAGCTTTGCTTGCGCGGACGCAGCCGGCGACATCGTCTATCGCTCCACCGTGCTGACGGAGAAAGACAAGACCGCGCGACAGGTGGTGCTGATCGCGCAGGGCAGGTCCGAGGCGCAGGCCTTGCTCGATGCCGACAATACGACGGTGACGCTCTCGACGGCGCCGCCATCGCCGTTCTCGATCATGCAACGCTATTTGCTCACCGGCATCGAGCACATCTTTCTCGGTTACGATCACATCGCATTTCTGGTCGCGATCGTCTTGTGGGCGCGACGGCTCTTGCCGGTCGTCAAGATCGTGACCGCTTTCACCATCGCCCACTCCCTGACATTGTCGCTCGCGGCGCTGAATGTCCTGGTCATCCCGAGCCGCATCGTGGAGCCGGCGATCGCGGCCTCGATCGTGTTCGTGGCGGCCGAGAATTTCTTCTCGCGGGACGTCGACAAGCGCTGGCGCGTGGCTCTTCTGTTTGGTCTGATCCACGGCTTTGGCTTCGCCGGCGCTCTTCACGAGATCGGCCTGCCGCCGGATGCGATCGTCCCGGCGCTGGCCGCCTTCAACATCGGCGTCGAGATCGGGCAGATCGCGATCGTCGCGCTGATGGTGCCGATACTTGGCCTGTTGGACCGTGTGACTATGGTCGGGCCGGATGAGCCGGCACGCGCGACGAGACTGGTCTACTCGGTGTCCGCGGCGATTGGGCTGCTCGGTGGATATTGGCTGCTGACGCGCGTGCTCGAGGCGTGATCGGGCCGGCCTACTGCTTCTGTAACAGCTTCAGCCGGCAGCGCAGCGCCTCGCGGATGTGTGCGCGGGCAAGCTGCTCTGCTTTGTCGCCGTTGCGCGCGGCGATGGCGTTGATGATGGCCTGGTGCTCGCCATGGCTGGACGAGGGGCGGCCCGATACGGAGAAGGTGGTCGGGCCGAGCAGGGCGATCCAGTCCTGCAATTCCCGCGAAGCGTTGTCGAGATAGCGGTTGCGCGCGGCCCGGCATATGGCCTCGTGGAAGCTGCGATTGAGTCTTGCCATCTCGGCCGCGTCCGCTGCGGGAGCTTCGACAAAAGCCTGCTCGATATCCCGGAGCGCATCGACCTCGGGCGCCGAAGCGTGTTCAGCGGCAAGGCGCGCCGCGGCGCCTTCCATGATCTCGCGCATGGCGTAAAGCTCGAGAACCTCGGAGATGTCGAGATTGCGCACGATCAGCCCGCGGCCGCCGGCGGGCTCGACGAAGCCGCGCGCGGCGAGCCGGCCGAGCGCTTCGCGCACCGGGGTGCGGCTGACCTTGAGCCGCTGTGCGACCTCTTCCTCGCGCAGGCGATCTCCGGCGCGGTAGTTGCCGGCCTGGAGTGCTTCGCAGAGCGACCGGAATACGGCCTCGCCGAGCGCAATGCTGCCGCCGCGCGCGATTGATCCGCCTGTCTTTGCCGGGCGCCTCGCCATGTTCCCTCGACGCAAGGCGCATCCTGCCCATGCAGAGATGTCGCTTGCACAGGTTATGTATATCTTTGTATACAAAGGTACGCAATGGCGGTGCGGGTGACCGGTGCCGCCGGTGGATAGAATGTCTCCACTTCGTCGTATCGGACGGACGGCATGAGCAGCAAATACGACGTGCTGGTGATCGGCGGCGGCAACGCGGCGCTGTGCGCGGCGATTGCGGCACGGCGCGGTGGTGCGTCGGTGCTGGTGCTCGAAGGCGCGCCGAAGTTCTATCGCGGCGGCAATACCCGCCACACCCGCAACATGCGTTGCGCCCATGACGCCGCAACCGAAATCCTGACCGGTCCCTACACTGAGGACGAGTTCTGGGAGGACCTGCTGCGCGTCACCGGCGGGCAGACCGACGAGGTGCTCGCGCGCCACATGATCCGCGAATCCAAGGACATCCTGAACTGGATCGTGGAGCAGGGCGTGCGCTGGCAGCCCTCGCTCGGCGGCACGCTGAGCCTCGGCCGCACCAATTCCTTCTTCCTCGGCGGCGGCCGGGCGATGCTGAATGCGCTCTATCTCACCGCCGAGCGGCTCGGCGTCGAGGTCGAATACGACGCCGAGGTCACCGACCTCGTGATCGAAGACGGCATGTTCCTCGCCGCGCGCCTGAAACGGCCGATCAAGGGCGAGACCGAGATCCGCGCGACCTCGCTGGTCGCGGCGGCCGGCGGGTTCGAGGCCAACATCGAATGGCTGAAGCAATATTGGGGCGAGGCCGCCGACAATTTCCTGATCCGCGGCACGCCCTATAATCGTGGTTCGATCCTGAAGATGTTGCTCGACAAGGGCGTGCAGGAGGTCGGCGATCCCACCCAGTGCCATGCGGTCGCGATCGACGCCCGCGCGCCGAAATTCGACGGCGGCATCATCACACGTCATGACTCCGTGGTGTTCGGCATCGTCGTCAACAAGCACGCCCAGCGCTTCTACGATGAAGGCGAGGACATCTGGCCGAAGCGCTATGCGATCTGGGGCCGGTTGGTCGCGGCGCAGCCCGACCAGATCGCCTACATCATCTTCGACCCCACCGTGGTCACGAGCTTCATGCCGACGCTGTTTCCGCCGATCGCCGGACAGACCGTGGCCGAGCTCGCCGGCAAACTGGAGCTCGACCCGGCAGCGCTGGAAAAGACGATCGCCGAATTCAACGCCGCGGTGCTATCAGGCACCTTCGACCACACGATTCTGGATGATTGCCGCACCGAAGGCATCACGCCGCCCAAGACGCACTGGGCGCGCAAGATCGAGACGCCGCCTTATCTCGCCTATCCGGTGCGGCCCGGCATCACCTTCACCTATCTCGGCACGCGCGTGACCAAGGAGGCGCGGATGCTGATGGCTGACGGCAAGCCGTCAGGCAACATGTTCGCCGCCGGCGAGATCTTGGCCGGCAACGTGCTCGGCAAAGGCTACGCAGCTGGCATGGGCATGACCATCGGCAGCGTGTTCGGGCGGATCGCGGGACGGGAAGCGGCAAAACATGCACGGAACTAGGATCCTGGACGAAGCCGACCGCCTGATGACGGTCTGCAATTCCTGCCGCTATTGCGAGGGGCTGTGCGCGGTATTTCCCGCCATGGAAATGCGCCGCGCCTTCTCGGACGGCGACCTCAACTATCTCGCCAATCTCTGCCATTCCTGCGGCGCCTGCTACGTCGATTGCCAGTTCTCGCCGCCGCACGAGTTCAACGTCAACGTTCCCCAGACGCTAGCGATTGCGCGCGCGGAATCCTATGCCGCTTATGCCTGGCCGAGGGCGCTGTCCGGCGCCTTCGCGCGCAACGGTCTGGTCATCAGCATCGTCGCTGCGCTCAGCATGGCAGTTTTCATCCTCGGCTTTGCCGCTTTGAATGACCGCAGCGTTCTGTTCGGCGTGCACAGCGGTCCTGGTGCGTTCTACAAGCTGATGCCGCACAACGCGATGGCCGCGCTGTTCAGCGCCGCATTCCTCTTTGCGATCCTCGCACTGATCATGAGCGTGCGCGCCTTCTGGCGCGACATCGGGCCGCCGATCGGCGGTCGCGCCGATGGGGGATCAATCTTCCGGGCGATACGCGATGCCGGCGAGCTGCGCTATCTCCATGGCGGGGGCGTCGGCTGCTACAACGAGGACGACAAGCCAACCGACCGGCGCAAGCTGTACCATCATCTGACGTTCTACGGCTTCATCCTGTGCTTTGCGGCGACATCGGTGGCCACACTCTATCACTACTTGCTTGCGCGCGAGGCGCCGTATCCTTGGTGGGATCTGCCCGTCGTGCTCGGCTCGCTCGGCGGCATCGGCCTTGTCGTCGGGCCAGTCGGGCTGTTCGTCGCGAAGCTGCGCAGGGCGCCGGAACTGCTCGACGAGAACCGCTACGGCATGGATGTCGGCTTCATCGCCATGCTGTTCCTGACCGGGCTCACCGGCATGGCGCTTCTGGTCCTGCGTGAGACCGCCGCAATGGGGCCATTGCTGGCGCTGCATCTCGGCGCGGTGTTCGCGCTGTTCGTCACCATGCCCTATGGCAAGTTCGTGCACGGCATCTACCGTTTCGCCGCGCTGGTGCGCTACGCGCAGGAGCGGCGGACTGCAGGGTGACCCGTTACTTCGGTTGAAAGCGGCCCTCGCGCAGGAAGGCGATGGTCTGCGCGATCGCGGCGGCGTGGCGCGGAAGCCCGGTATGCGACGTCTTCACGACGATATGGTCGGCCATGCCGGCCAGCCCCGTGCTTTGCACCGAGACCCGTCCGTCATTTGGCTTAGGCAGAACGAGCAGGCCGGCGACGGGATCGATGAAGCGGCTTCCGGCGATCACGCCGACCGGATAGTCGATGGCGGAGAGGGCATTCGGCGCGGTCGCAGGCGTGGTGGTGAGCTCGAGCCCGGCTGGCCCGTAGAATTTGCGATAGGGCAAAGATCCCCGCAGGAGATCGGCGACCTCGCTGCCGCTGTTCGGCGTGCCCAGCATCACGACGCGGCCAAGCCGGGCCGGCCGGTGTTTCGCGATATAAGCGCGCGCGACGAGCCCGCCCATCGAATGCGCGACGAAATGCAGCGGTGCGTCGCGCTCGGCGAAACGGGTGATCGCCGGGTGGATATCGTCCGCAAGCGCGGCGATCGGCTTGCTGCGGCTGGGATAGTCGATGTTGAGCGTTGCGAAGCTGGCCGCACGGAGCGCCTGCTCCAGCCTACTTAGGGATGCCGAGGTCCGCGCGATGCCGTGAAGCAGAACCACTCCCGGGCATCGCGCGTCGCCTGAATGAGGCGCCTCGTGCATCTGTCTTACGCCACCTCGCGCTCCGGCGCGGACGCCTGCTCGCGCGCCATCGTCGTCGCGGTGACGTAGTCGGTCTTGCCGGTGCCGAGCAGCGGCACCTTGTCGACCACCAAGATCGCCGCGGGAACGGTCAGTTCGGACGCGCCGATCGTCTTGGCCTGGCCCTGCATTGCGCTGCGCTCAGCGTTCTTCTCCGTCGTCAGCAGCACGATGCGCTCGCCCTTGCGCGGGTCGGGGATCGAGACGGCGACCGATGCGGCCTGCGGCCACAACGTCGCGGCGATGCTCTCGACCGCGGACAGCGAGACCATTTCGCCGGCAATCTTGGCAAAGCGCTTGGCACGGCCCTTGATGGTGATGAAGCCGGCGGCGTCGATCGCCACGATGTCGCCGGTGTCGTGCCAGCCCTCGGGAAGCTTTTCGAGCACGCCCGGATTTTCGGCCCTGAGGTAACCGAGCATCACGTTCGGCCCGCGCACCGAGAGGCGCCCGCCTTCCTCGATGCCGGGGACAGGATCCAGCCTGCTTTCCATCAGCGGCGAGAGGCGGCCGACGGTGCCGGGGCGGTTGGCCATCGGCGTGTTCATCGCCAGCACCGGCGCCGTCTCGGTGACGCCGTAGCCTTCGAGGATGCGGATGCCATAGCGCTCCATGAACACCTGCCGCGTGCGGTCCTTGACCGCCTCGGCGCCGGCGATCACGAGGCGCAGGGTGCGGAAGTCGTAGGCGTGCGCCGAGCGGGCGTAGCCGGTGAGGAACGTATCGGTGCCGAACAGGATCGTGGCGCCGGTCTGGTAGATCAGCTCGGGCACGATCCGGTAGTGCAGCGGCGAGGGGTACATGTAGATTGGAATGCCCCCGAGCAGCGGCATCATCATCCCGCCGGTCAGCCCGAACGAATGGAACACCGGCAGCACGTTGAACACCTTGTCATTGGCGTTGGCATCGACCCGCGCCAGCGCCTGCGCCGCGTTGGCGAGGATGTTGCGGTGGGACAGCACCACGCCCTTGGGCGTGCCTTCCGAACCCGACGTGAACAGCACGACGGCGGGGTCGCTGGCCTGGCGGGCGACGCGCGGCGCGGTGCCTGCGAGCAGGCCCTTGATCTTGTCGGCTGTCCCGATCGAGGAGCGGACGTCCTCGAGATAGACGACCCGGGCTTCCGCGGAGATCGCAGCCATCAGCTTGTCGAGTTTGCCTTTCTCGATGAAGGCCTTCGATGTCAGCACGGTCTTGACCTCTGCGGCCTTCATGGCCGCGAGGACGTTGACCGGGCCGGCCGAGAAGTTGAGCATCGCCGGGACCCGGCCGATGTTCTGCAGCGCCATGAAGACCACGGCGACGCCTGCGGAATTCGGCAACAGCACGCCGACATTCTCGCCCACGGCGGTGCCGGTCTCGAGCTTCCGGCTCAAGACCTGCGCGCCAAGGATCAGCTTGCGATAGGTCAGCTTGGTACCGAGCGCGTCCTCGATGATGACCTTGCCGGTGTCACGGTCGCGATAGGCGTGTCCGAGCGCTTCGAACAGGGTGTGATCGAGCATGGCGTTCTTGACCATCGCATCGATCATCACGTCCTGGAGTGCGGCGCCGGCGGCGTTGCGGCGCGCCTTGCCCTTCAGCGCCGGGTCGACCGGCAGCTTGATCGGCGGCAGGATGGTGACCGTCACACGCGGGAACCACGAACGCTTGATCTGGCTGGAGTTGAGATAGCTGAGATGCGAGCGCTGCGCGCCTTCGATGCGAACGGGTACGACCACCGCATCGGCCTTGTCCGCGATCATCGCGGTGCCGTCATAGACCTTCATCAGCGAGCCCGAGACGGTGATGCGTCCTTCCGGAAAGATCACCACCGGCTCGCCGGCGGCGACCAGCTTGATCAGGTCGCGCGCAGCCAGCGGCTTGCTCGGATCCATGGTGTAGTGCTTGACGACGCGCAGGAACGGCTTGGCCCACCAGGCCTTGGCGATGCCGGTGTCGACCGCGAAGCTCGCGTCGATCGGCAGCACGGCGTGGAGCAGCGGGCCATCGATCAGGCTGACATGGTTGGGCGCGATCAGCATGCGCGTGCCGGCAGGCGGCAGGTTCTCGAGGCCGCGAACCTCGGTGCGGAACAGTGCGCGCAACAGCAGTCCGCCGAAATCGCGCACGCCTTCCTTGCCCCATTTCGTCAGCACGAACCAGACTGCGCCGAAGCTGGCGACGCCGAGCCCGAAGAAGATCCAGCCGATGTGAAGGCCGGCCGCCTGCAGCAGCGCGACGAACAGCGAGCCGACCACCATGAAGGCGGCCTGCAGCACGTTGCCGGCGGCGATGATGCGGGCGCGCTCGGACGGTGCCGACCAGGCCTGGACCGCGGCAAAGGAGGGAACGACGAACAAGCCGCCGCCGAATGCGAAGGCGACGAAGTCGACGAGCATACGCAGGCCTGCGAACGAGGTCGCGAAGCCGGCCGCGGTGATGTCCTGACCCTTGGCGGTCACGCCGATGGCCCAGGCGAGATCGAGGCCGGCAAACCCCATGATGATGGCGCCGATCGGGACCAGCGCGAGGTTCGGGCGAACGTGGCTGAGGCTGGCAGCGAACAGTGAGCCGATGGCGATGCCGATCGCGAAGATCGCAAGGCACAGCGTCACCACGCCCTCGGTGCCGCCAACGACATCCTTGACCAGCGCCGGCAGCAGCGACAGCACGATCGCGCCGACCAGCCAGAACCAGGAGACGATCACCGTGCCGTCCCACAGCCGGTGGTCGGCATGCAACGTCCTAAGAAGGCTCACCGTTGAGGTCCAGGGATTGGCGTCGACGGGCAGATCGGGCGCCGACGGCGTCGTCTGCGGAATGCGGGAGGCGAAGGCCCATGACAGCAAGGCCAGCACGACCACGGCCGATGCGACCCAGCCCATATGCGCGGATCCCGCCACGAACTGGCCGCCGGCGACGGTGCCGAGCAGGATGGCCATGAAGGTCGCGCCTTCGACCAGCGCGTTGCCGGTCGCGAGTTCGCCGAGCTCGAGCTGATCCGGCAGCATGGCGTACTTTACGGGCCCGAATAGCGCGGCGATGGTGCCGAACAGGGCGAGCGCTGCGAACAGGAGCGGCACCGAGTGCAGGAAGAAGCCGGCGGCGGCAAAGCAAGCAGCGAAGATCTCGGCGAACTTGAGCCGCCTTGCGACGACGGATTTGACGTATTTGTCGGCGAGCTGGCCGCCGAGCCCGGACAGGATGAAATAGGGGAAAATGAAGACCGCGCCTGCCACCGTCACCAGCGCATCGCCGTGCCCGGTTGCGGCGCTGTAAAGCAGGATGATGACGAGTGCGTTCTTGAGCACGTTGTCATTGAGCGCCGAGAAGAATTGCGCCCAGAACAGTGGGGCAAAGCGGCGTGACGACATCAATTCCCTGATCATGACTAGTCCTGTTTTGGAAAGGCAGAATGAGGTTCGTTACGTTGTCTTTGAAGCGTCACGACCGGAAGGGGAGGGGACGAACGATTGCGGGCGCTGATGGCCGGCCTGCCTTGTCCCCTCGATCCCTCTGATCCTGTTGGTCTCCAAGCGGCGTCGTTAGGTTCGCAAAATATCTGGGCGCGCCTTACCGGGTATGCGCCGAGCGATGAGGAAAAGCTGAACCGCGTCACTGAAGTCTGGCAAGATCGGCCGCGAACATCGGGACATGGTGAGTCCTTCCTTGCAACCAGTTCTTGCATTCGAGACGACCTGCGTGTGCAGGTCGGGTGCGCCTCAGGTGAGATGGGCGAGGTGACGAAAGGGCGAGAGGCGGCGGAGCAGGCTGATCCGGCGGCCGTCCTGACGGGCACGCGCGCGGCTCGCCCGCCACATCCGGAAGGTCGCCCGGCGTTCTGTCAGCACGCCAGCAATGTCGCAGGCATTTGCGATGCGATCGATCGGCGTCATGGCGAACCGCAGCAGGGCGCGGCCAAGGCCGGTCACGAGGGCTGTGGCGTCGTCGACGAAGGTGGCGGCGATATCAACAGCGAGGGTTTGCATTTTGGTCGTCTCCAGGTTATTTGAACAATGTTCACATGAGTAGCTCGAAAATGAACAATGTTCAAGAAGAATCGTTGCGGGATCAGAAAAAGAATCGGCGGCGGCTCCAGATCCTGGAGATCGCGCGGGGGATTATCGCGACTAAAGGATTGAGATCGTTGAAGGTTCGGGATGTTGCCGAGGCCGCCGGCTGCTCCGTTGGCAGCGTCTACAACGAGTTCGGCGACTTCGACGGGGTCATCCTGACCGTCAATCGGGAGACCGTTCAGGCGCTCACGGCCCGGCTTCGCGGGGTTCCGGCCGAAGATCCCGTTCGCCAGCTCTACGGGCTTGCCGAGACCTATCTCGAATTCTTCGCGGAGCACGCCAATCTGCTGCGCTCGCTGTTCGAGCATCGGATGGAGGACGACCGTCCTTATCCCGACGACATCCTGCAGATGGTGATGGACGCTTTTGCGCTGATGCATCCGCCCCTGGTGCGGCTGCTACCGGATGCGGATGACGTGAAGATCGCGCTGTTGTCGCGCACCTTGTTTTCTGCCGTGCACGGAATCATCTCGCTCGGTCTCGAGGAGCGCATGGTGGCCGTGCCGCCGCAGATGCTGCGTCAGCAGATCGAGCAGTTCGTCGACGCCCATCTCGCCGGCCTCGGCATTCTGCCGGTCGGCGCGCGGAAGTCTTGATCGGGCGCCGGTGCTACCAGGCGTATCGCAGGCTCGCGGTGCCGGAATAGGTGGTGCTGCGGGCCGCGAACTCGCCGTCGAACTTGGCCGACAACGCAACACCGTTCGTAAACTTCAGCTCGGCCCCGGCCGATGCAAGCGCGGCGTCCTTTGCCGGCGTCGCGCCTTGCACGATGAAGCTCGCGCCGGGCAGCGCCTGGAATGCGGCGACGAGCGTCGGATCGCTCACCCAATCATGGGCCCAGGCCGCGCGGCCGCGCAACGTCAGGACCGCGTTCGGTGCGACCAGTGTGGCGCGATCGAAGCGCGCGCCGAGTTCGCTGCGCGTGTCGGAGGCCGTACGCCCCCGATAGGTCAGGCCGAAGCCGCTGCCGGCCAAATCGGTCTCGGTATAAGTCGGCGTGCGAAACGCCTGCACCTGTGCTGCCGCATATGGCGTCAAGCCGCCAATCGGCGTCGCGAAGCGATAGCCACCCTCGATGCGGCCGCCGACGGTCTGCGCATCGAACTTCGCGGTCAGCTGGTTGCTGAACGGCGCCAGGCGGTCCGTCGACATCCAGTGATTGGCCACGGCGAGCGAGGCGGCGAAATAGGCAGGCCCGTTGCGGACCACGGTGTAGACGCCGGCCTGGATCGCCTCGCTCTTGCCGCCACCGAGCGCCTGCGCGAGATCCCATCTGGTGCCGCCGCCGGAGAGCGCAAAGCCGACGATCGCGTCGCGGCTGAAATGATAGTCCGCACCGGCCGCGACGCCGCCTGCGCGCGCGCCGAGGTCGTGGCTGCCGATCACGATCGGATCGCCGCCGGTCTGGTTGGTGCCGCCGAACGCCGCGCCCCAGGCGGTCCAGCGCTCGGCAAAGGTCGGCGCCTTTGCCGTCGGCGCGCCCAATATCTTGTTGTAGGCGAGGGCGGCATCGTCCGGCATCGCGGCGCGATCGGTGTTGAAGCCGAGTGCGGCGTCGCCGGTGCCGACGTTCACGCCCCTGCGTCCGCTGACGAATGGATCGAGCATGAGGCCGAGGAACTGACTCGTGAACTGGAAAGCGCCCTGCTGGGCCCCGGTCGCCGCTTCTCCTGAAAGCTGATCCAGGCTGTAGCGGAGCTGCGCGTCGCTCTGGCCCGCGAAAGACGACAGGAAGGGCAGGTTCGGGCCGAATGCGCTCAGCGCGCCGGCCACCTCCTTCTGGTTCTGCGTCTGGGCGATCGAGAGGAAAGCGGCATTGTTGTAGTTGAGCGTCAGGAAGACGCTGAATCCGTCATAGCTGAGGAAGGACGCGAACAGCTGCGGATTGTATCCGCTGACAGTCACACCAGAGAAACTACCGGTGAGGCCAGCCGTCGTGCTGAGGATGGTGTACTGCGTCGAGGGATTGTAGGCGCCGGCAATCGTGTTAGCGGCGACGGTGCCGCCGGTCAGCGTCGCGCTCACGGCGGAAATCTTGTCTGATTGTCCGGCCGCGTTGACCGAGATTGCGTAGGTTGACCCTGACTGGAACGCCGCATTGCTGTTGACGACGAGTTGACCGAGATTTCCGGGCGCGACCCTGCCGCCGGACAGCACCGTGAGCGATCCGATCATGCCGCTGCCACTGAGCGTGCCGCCGCTCACCACCGTCCCGATGTTGGCCATCGTGCCGTTGACAATGAGGGTGCCGGCCTGGACGTTCATGGCGGCCGCGTCCATCGTGGTGCCCGTCAGCGTCCAGGTCGAACTGCCGGTCTTTTCCAGCATCTCGAAGTCCTTGAACTGGCGGCCGCACCGAATGTGCCGAGGTCGAACGCCGCGTTGGCGGTTCCGCCCAGGCGCAACGTGTCCATTCCGCTACCACCCACGACCCAGCCCGTGATGTTCGATCCCGCGCGGAGCTCGAAGACGTCGTTGCCGCCCTTGAGGTCGACAGCCGTGCTGACAATGTTGTTGATGATCGTGCCGGCGTTGATGACGGTGTCCTGACTGTTAGAGCCGAAGATTGCGGTGCCCGAGGCATTCGATATCGTGCCGGCGTTGTTGATGGTGTTGCCGTCTGCCGCGCCGTTGAGCTCGATGGCCGCCGGGCCGTTGCCCTGGACGAGGCCGCTCGACAGGACATTCACTTGGTTGCTCGCGGAGCCGGCGAAGATGCCGATGCCAGAGGTTCCGGCAGCGCCGCTTCCAACCGTACCTCCGATCACGATGGTGTTGTTGCTCGAACCGGACAGACCAAGCCCCGTCGAGCCGAGGGCCGGTGACCCGGTTGCGGCACCCCCATCCACGGTAATTGTATTGTTGCCTCCGCCTGACACGATGATGCCGTCGCTGTTGGCTGGCGCGACCGATGCGTTGTTGAAGATCCTGATCGAGCTGTTGGATGCTGTTTGAAGCACAATGCCCGCAAAAGTGGGGTCATTCACTGAGGTCGCGGTGGTGCCGTCGCCGATGTTGATGGTGACGCCGTTGACCACGGGGAATGTCTTGATCTGGGTGTTATTCCCGACGCAGGTGATCGAATCACCCGATTGAAGCGTCGTCAGCGTGCCGGCTCCGGTCACCACACACACCGCTTGCGCCGGCGTGATGAACCACGGTAGCGAACCGCTTGCGGCGAGGGCGCCGATCGCGGTGCTCAGAAGTAGCATGCGCCGCCGGGGCGTGTTCGAGCGGACGATATTGCGCGGGGTTAGCAAACGATTCCAAGGCACTTCCAAACTCCTCCTGCGGCGCAACCCGTGGAATCGCGCCGCAAATATCGGGCAGTGCCATGCTTAGAGAAGGAGGCGCCGGCCATCGTGGCCCGGCGCGCAATGTGATGTGTCCGAATGCGAAGAGCGCCGCTTTTTCAAAGCCATGTGGCCGCGACGTCACAACTGCGCCGTATCACTGCACTGTCCGGCGCGCCAGAGTGGACCGAGACGTCATCGGGTCGGTCTGAGGCGAACTCACCCGATCGCAATGTCGGCCGACCGTCGAATTGAAATGATGCGCGGGCGGCAATCAGCCTTGCGCGGCGGCGGCTTCGCGGTGCCAAGGCGCGACCACGACGACGTCCGGTCGCCCGCCATCGACCTGAACGCGGTTGCGTCCCTTTTCTTTGGCGCGGTAGCAGGCCGCATCGGCGCGCCGCATTGCATCCTCGAGCGTGATGTTGCGATCCGCGATGCAGGTGACGCCGATGCTGGCGGTCACCGCAAAGCAGCGATCGTCCCAGGCGAAGTTGAACAGCTCGAGCGCTCGCCGCAGCCGTTCGGCGATGTCGACCGCGTTCGCAGGCGAGCACTGCGGCAGGATCAGGCCGAATTCGTCGCCGCCCAGCCGGGCCACCAGGTCACGCGGATGCCGGTCCTGTTGCAGGAGGCGGGAGACCTGGCAGAGCAGGCTGTCGCCGGCAAGGTGCCCGCAGCTGTCGTTGACGTTCTTGAACTGGTCGAGGTCGAGCAGGATCAGGCCCAGCGAACCCGCCGCGGCAACGTCCAGCTCGCTTTGCAGGCGCGCCTCGAAGGCGCGGCGGTTGGACAGGCCGGTCAGCCAGTCGTGCGATGCCTGCCACGCCAGGCGTTCTTTCTCGGCATGCAAGGCATCTTCGAAGGCCTGCCGCTGCAGCACCAAGCGCCTGGTGTGCCAGATCAGGAGCAGGATCAGCGCCGCGGCGGTGACGATATTGATGCCGGTCAGTGCCAGCTTGATGGCGCGGGAGCCTTCGCCGAGCACCGTGGAGAACCGTTTGGCATGCACCGTGAATTGGGCGTTGAGCTCGGAGAGCCGCGATGACAGGACTTGCAGGCGGTTCGTGTCCTGAATGGGTCCCTTCGCGAGCTCGGACCGGATGACCTCGCCGAACACGCTCAGCTCCAGCAGCATCGGATCGGTGGCAGCCCACTCGCGGATCGCGTCCTGAAGGAAGCTGACGCGGTTGAAGTAGCGAAACAGCCAGATCAGTCCCGGCACGTCGTCGGGATGGTTGCCGCCTTGCAGGAAGCCGATGCGGGCGGCCTCGACGTCGACCGGATCACGCTCGAGTGCCCAGCGCGCGAACTCGTCACCGATGGGAACGGCAAGCGAGGCCTGGTATTGCGTGAACTGGCTGGCATCGCCCGAATGCAAGTAGAGATTGAGGAAATAGACGGCGTTCTTCTGCGAGCGCGACCACATCGCTTCGCCCGCGACATAGGCGCGGACCGACGACATCACCTCGAGACTGAATCCCGCGATCGCCGCCTGGAGCACGACGACCATCACGAAAGGCGATACGAGCTTGATGACATGAAGGAAGCTGTGTCCCTTCGTCGACGTCGCTGTTCTGCGAAACACCCTGCGTTCCCCAAATCGCGCAATGACCCCCAGCGGAGCGCTGCGCCTGCAACGCCAAGTAGAGGATATGGTTGCTTAACTCGGCCTGAAAGGCGCGGGAGACTGCATCGCAGGGTGAAAGCGCTGTGAAGCCGATATGCGCAGATCGCTTCAAATGCCGGTAAATAGGACAAGGCGCCGCATCGACGAACGAATGCCTCGCATTCGTCGTGCGCGGTTTACCCGATCGAGAGAGTTTCGTCGGTGCCGTTAGACCAGCACCGGCTTGCGGACGCGGCCGGCGTCGCCGAACACGCGCAGATACCGCTCGATCTCCGAGGGCATGCCGGTCGCCTTCTCCGGATTGTCGGAGAGCTTGACGGCCGGATGGCCATCGACCGACGACACCTTGCAGACCAGCGAGATCGGATCGAGATTGAACGAGCCGTCCGGCGGGCAGCCGACGAAGTCGTTGGTGAGGTTGGTGCCCCAGCCGAAGGAGAGCCGCACCCGGCCGGCGAAGTGGTGATAGGTCTCCTCGATCGAGCCGACATCCATGGCATCCGAAAAGACGAGCAGCTTGTCCTTGGGATTGCGCCCCTTCCTTTCCCACCAGGCGACGATCTCCTCGCCGGCCTGGATCGGCGGCGCGCTGTCGGGGCGGAAGCCGGTCCAGTCCGCGACCCATTCCGGCGCATCGCGCAGGAAGGCCTTGGTGCCGAAGGCGTCGGGCAGCGCGATCAGCAAATTGCCGCCGTAAGTCTGGCGCCACTGGTCGAGAATGCGATAGGGCGCCCAGCGCAACTCCTCGTCGTCCCTGGCGAGTGCCGCGGCGACCATCGGCAGCTCATGCGCGTTGGTGCCGATGGCTTCGAGATCGTTGTCCATCGCGAGCAGCACGTTGGAGGTGCCGATGAAGGACGGACCCAGGCCTTCCTTCACCGCCTCCACACACCAGCGCTGCCAGAGGAAGCCGTGACGCCGACGTGTGCCGAAGTCGGACAGGCGCAGATTCTCCAGCTTGCGCAGCCGCTCCACCTTGGTCCACAGCTTGGCCTTGGCGCGGGCATAGAGCACGTCCAGCTCGAAGCGGCCGCGGCCCTTCGTCGCCGCGCGCGAGCGCAGCTCGTTGAGGATCGCGAGCGCCGGGATCTCCCACATCGTGGTGTGGGTCCACGGTCCGTGGAAATGCAATTCGTATTGGCCCTCGACCTTGCGCAGCTCATACTCGGGGAGGCGGAATTCGGCCAGCCAGCGGATGAAGTCCGCCGAGAACATGTGGGTCTTGCCGTAGAAGGTGTTACCAGCCAGCCAGATCAGCTCCTTCTTGGTGAAGCGGATGGTGCGGGCATGGTCGAGCTGGGCGCGCAGCTCGCCTTCGTCGATGATCTCGGCAAGCCGCACATGGCGCGAGCGGTTGATGACCGAGAAGGTCACCTGCTGATCCGGGTAGTCTTCCCGAATCATTTGCAACATCAATAGCTTGTAGAAGTCGGTATCAAGCAGGCTGCGGATGATGGGGTCCAGCCGCCAGCTGTGATTGTAGGTCCGGCTCGCAATATCGGTCACTGTCATGGGGGGATTTTAGCGCGGCGGCCCGCGCGCAACCAGTGGGTTTGGCGAGGGGTGGTCTTCCGAAAGGCGGTATCGGCGATCAGGCCTTCAAGCCTTGGCGGCCGTCGCTGCGACCGTCTCGAGCTGGCTCCTGACCCAACGATGAGCCGGATCTTTCTGATAGCGCTGGTGCCAGACCATGAACATCGGCAGCTCGGCCAGCGTCCGCGTGCGGGACGCCAGCGGAATCCGCGTTTGCGCGAAGCCGCGCATCACGCCGGATGCGAGCAGGCTCGGCATGCTCGCCAGCATCTGCGAGCCGCGCAGGAAGGACGGCACGCCGGAAAAGCTCGGCACCGAGATCGCGATGTCGCGGTGAAGACCGTTGGCCGCCAACCGGCGGTCGAAATCGAGCCTCTCATTGTCGGTATAGACGACGGTGATGTGGCGCGCGGCGAGATAGGTGCTGCGGCTGGCCGGCGCAGTACGCGCCTTGGCATCGAAATAACAGACGTAATGATCCCTCAGCAGGCGCTTCTGCACGATGTCGATGCCGGACGGCGGCAGCGGCGTGATCAGGAGATCGCAGCGGTTCTCACGCAGCATCGCGGGGGAGGGCGACTGCGAGGGGATCACGCGCAAATTCAGGCTCTTCACCTGGCCGGCGACATGATCGAAGAATCGGGGCAGCAGCAGATCGCGCTGGAAGTCATTGGCCGCGATCGTCAACGAAAGCTGCGCGCGCGGCGGCTCGAAGCTGACGCCGCCGGCAAAGCTTCGCATCTCGTCGATCAGTGCGCGCGCCTTTGCGGCCAACGCTTGCGCGTGCGCGGTTGCGACGATGCCGCGGCCGGACTTGGCGAACAGGGGATCGCCCGCGATCCGCCGCAGCTTGTTCAGGGCGTGGCTGACGGCGGATTGCGTCAGGCCGAGCCGTGTGGCGGCAGCCGTGACCGAGCCTTCCTCCAGCACCGCAAGGAACAGCTCGAGGGCGTGGCCGTCGAGGGCCAAATGATCGATTTCTTTCATGCAATATATTATAATCAATCTATTTATCTGAGGAATAGACCGGCTCATGATCTCCCGATAAGCCGCGCGTCCGGACCCCGGGCGCCCCAGGGAGAGACACGATGAATGCCCAGGCGCCAGCCTTGCGGGATCCCCGCCTCAATCGCCCCGAGCCCCTGACGCCGCCGCTTGGTGATGGCGGCTTCTTCCAGCGCGATCGTTCGATCCATCCGCCCGCGCATGCGCCCGGTTACAAATCCTCGGTGCTTCGCTCGCCGCGGCAGTCGCTGCTGTCGCTGGAGGGCTCGGTCTCGGAGATCACGGGGCCGGTGTTCGGCCACAACGATCTCGGTCCGCTCGACAATGATCTGATCCGTAACTACGCCAAGGACGGCGATCCCGTCGGCGAGCGCATCATCGTCCACGGCCGCGTGCTGGACGAGACCGGCCGCGGCGTTCCGAACACCCTGGTCGAGTTCTGGCAGGCCAACGCCGGCGGCCGCTACCGGCACAAGAAGGACACCTATCTGGCGCCGGTCGACCCGAATTTCGGCGGCTGCGGGCGCGCGCTGACCGACGACACCGGTTACTATTATTTCCGCACCGTGAAGCCGGGGCCCTATCCCTGGCGCAACTACGTCAACAGCTGGCGTCCCGCCCACATCCATTTCTCGGTGTTCGGTTCGGGCTTTGCGCAGCGGCTGATCACGCAGATGTATTTCGAGGGCGATCCGCTGATCCCGGTCTGTCCGATCCTGACGACGATTCCGGACCAGGATGCGCTCGACCGCCTCGTGGCGCCGCTCGACCTCAACGCCTCGGCGCCGTTCGACTCGCTGGCCTACCGCTTCGACATCGTCCTGCGCGGCCAGCGCTCCACCTATTTTGAAAACCGCACCGCGGGGAACTGAGCCATGCCGCAGCCGCTCAACTATCTCAAGGAAACCGCCTCGCAGACGGCCGGGCCCTACGTCCATATCGGCTTGATCCCGGCGATGGCCGGCTTCGACATCTTCGAGAAGAACTTCTCGAATGTCCTGACAACGCCGAATACAGAGGGCGAGCGCATCACGCTGGAAGGCAAGGTGCTCGACGGCACCGGTACGCCGCTGCGCGACGTGCTGCTGGAGATCTGGCAGGCCAATGCGAGCGGCCGCTACAACCATCCGGCCGATCGGTCGGCCGGCGCGCTGGAGCAGGAGTTTCGCGGCTGGGGCCGCGCCGGCTCGGACTTCGAGAGCGGCCTCGTGACCTTCGAGACCATCAAGCCGGGCGCAATCGTCGACAAGGCGGGCCGGACATGCGCGCCGCACATCAATGTCTGGATCGTCGCGCGCGGCATCAACATCGGCCTCAACACGCGGCTCTATTTCTCGGACGAAGAGACCGCCAACGCCGCCGACCCCGTGCTCAACCTGATCGAACAGCCGTCCCGGCGCTCGACGCTGGTCGCCAAGCGCAGCGAGCGCGGCGGCAAGGTCGTGTATTCCTTCACGATCCATCTGCAGGGGCCGGAGGAGACGGTGTTCTTCGATGTGTGAGGATCTGGCCGCCGTCCGGCAGGATCACTCCACCGGATCGCCGCGATTGATCGCTCCGCGGGCGAGGAATTGCGGCGACTGACGCATTTCGCGCGATCCCGGCCGGTCGACCGGATCGCGCCCCACTTTTTGTCTCAGTTCTGCCAGGTCAATGAATACATCGGCCTGCCGGCGCAGGTCGTCGGCGACCATGGGTGGCTGAGTGGAGAGTGTGGAGACGACCGTCACGCGGACGCCGCGGCGTTGCAGGGCTTCCACCAGCGAACGAAAATCCCCGTCGCCCGAGAACAGCACGATCTGATCGACGTGCTTGGCGAGCTCCATCGCACTTACGGCGAGATCGACATCCATGCTGCCCTTCACCTTGCGGCGGCCCGTGGTGGCGTCGACGAACTCCTTGGTGAGCTTGGTGACGACGGTGTATCCGTTATAGTCGAGCCAATCGATCAACGGGCGGATCGACGAATATTCCTGATTCTCGATGAGGGTCGTGTAGTAGAAGGCCCGCAACAGCACACCCCGGCTTTGGAATTCGCCGAGCAGACGCCTGTAATCGATGTCGAAGCCGAGCGCCTTGGAGGTGGCATGGAGATTGGAGCCATCGATAAAGAGTGCGATCTTCTCAATCGAAGACATTGTGCTCAAATCTCCAGTCCACACGAAAGCTGGCCGATCAGCTGTCGGGGTACGGTATGTCGGCCGGAAAATACTGAAGGCGCCGATGGCTTGCTGAAAAAGCGGCGCAGACGACCGGACAGGGGTGGCCGTCTTGCGCCAAGGTAAGGGAGGTTCCATGCCACCAGCGCCAGGGCGCCGAATGCAGCCACGCTAAGGCGCGAGCAGGCCCTGCTCAATTGTACTGAGGTAAGGGGCTTCTATGCAAAGGATAGGACCCGATATACGAAGGTAAGTGGCTGCACCGGCAGCAAAGGCGGCCATTGCGGCAATGTCGCCTTCATCCATGGGCGCGCTCGGTCTTTCGTCCGACGTGTCAACCTTCATCGCCATGCAGCTGCGCGCGGAAGGCGCGCGGCGACACTCCCGTGGCTGCGGCATAGACCCGGCTGAAATAGGCGGGATCCTCGAAGCCGAGCGTGTAGGCAATCGTCGAGATCGGCAAATTGGTGTAGACGAGGTTGCGCCGCGCCTCGCGGATCAGCCGGTTGAGGATGAGGTGCGAGGCGGTATCACCGGTTGCCGCCCGTGTGATCCGGTTGAGATGTGTCGGCGTCACCGCCAGCGCCTCGGCATAGTCCGCGACGCTCCAGCGTTCCAGGTGATGCTGCTCCAGCAGCGCCTCGAAACGGCGGAACAGGCTGGATTCGACCGTGCCGTTGCCGCCGCTCTCGCTGGTCAGCGCGCGGGCCACCAGCCCGATCATGGCCGACGACAACGCCCGCAGCACATGTGCGCGGCCGAAATCGCGCGCGGCGTGTTCGGCGAAGATCTGCTTCATGGTGGTGCGGATCTGCGGCGTTCCGCGCACCACGGCTGAGCGGGCCAGTGCACCGCGCAGACCCTCGGCGGCAAGCAGCGCCTCGTCCAGAATTTCCGCGGCGATGGTCAGCACCCAACCTTGCGTATCCGGCACGAAGCGGAAGCCGTGGACGTGACCGACAGGCACGTTGACGATCTGCATCGGCTTCAGCTGCACCACGCGCCCGTCGAGCGTCGCCTCGCCGCCGCCGCGCTCGATCAGCAGCACCTGGTGCAGCCGGGCATGACGGTGCACGGCGAGGGTCCAGTCGTGCAGCACCGAGCGGGACGCAATGGTCTCGCAATGCACGACGTCGGGCAGATCGCCGGACTCGCCGAACAAATTGTAGACCCGGATCGTCGGGGCAGGGAGCGCGCTTCTCATGTTCGAATAGTACAAGACAATGGCGAAACCCTCCATCGGTCTGCGCCGCCAAATCTGCAAAAAAGTGCCGACGGGAGGACGCGAAAATGAAGGTTCAGGTCTGTATCATCGGCGGCGGGCCGTCCGGGCTGTTGTTATCCCAGCTGCTGCACCTCAAGGGCATCGACGCGGTCGTGCTCGAGAAATACAGCCGCGACCATGTGCTCGCCCGCATCCGCGCCGGCGTGCTCGAACATGGCTTCGCCGAGCTGATGCGCGAGGCGCAGTGCGGCGAGCGGATGGACCGCGAAGGCGAGATCCACACCGGTTTCGAGATCGCCCATGACGGCGTGCTGTCCAAGATCGATCTGCACAAGCATTCCGGCGGCAGTTCGGTGCTGGTCTACGGCCAGACCGAGCTGACGCGCGATCTCTATGAGGCGCGGGACCGCCTCGGCGGCAAGGTCGTGCACAATGCGCAGGACGTGACGCCGCATGATCTGACATCGGACCGCCCCTACGTGACCTATCGATCGAACGGCGAGACCGTCCGCGTCGATTGCGACTACATCGTCGGCGCCGACGGTTTCCACGGCGTCAGCCGCAAGTCGATCCCGAAGGATGTGCTGCGCGAATATGAGAAGGTCTATCCGTTCGGCTGGCTGGGGGTGCTGTCGCGCACCAAGCCGGTGTCGCCCGAGCTGATCTATGTGAAGCACGAGCGCGGCTTTGCGCTCTGTTCGCTCCGCTCGCAGGTGCTGAGCCGCTACTACGTCCAGGTGCCGCTGACCGATAAGGTCGAGGATTGGAGCGACGATGCGTTCTGGGCCGAGCTGAAGCGCCGCTTGCCGGAGGAGGTCGCCGGCAAGCTGATCACGGGGCCGTCGATCGAGAAGAGCATCGCGCCGCTGCGCAGCTTCGTCGCCGAGCCGATGAGCTATGGCCGCCTGTTCCTCGCCGGCGATGCCGCTCACATCGTGCCGCCGACGGGCGCGCGCGGGCTGAACAGCGCGGCGTCCGACATCTACTATCTCTATCACGCCTTGCTCGCGCATTATCAGCGCGGCGATGATTCCGGGCTTGCCGGCTATTCCGCCAAGGCGCTCGCGCGGATCTGGAAGGCGCAGCGCTTCTCCTGGTGGATGACGATGCTCTTGCACCGCTTCCCCGACCGGCTCGAATACGAGGACCGGCTTCAGCAGACGGAATTGGACTATCTGCTCTCGTCCGAGACGGCGCAGCGCCTGCTCGCGGAGAATTACGTGGGACTGCCGTTTTAGGCGCGGCGCGTCTGGGCTGACGTCGCTACTTCCCTTCCAGCGTATTGACCGGGGTCCAATCTGGCGGCGGTGGATTCGCGGTGAATGCCGTCGCGCGCTTCGCAAACAGCGCTGACGCCGGATCAGTCTCCGCCATCTGCCCGAAGGCATCAGCCGCCTTCGCAAAATCCCGCGCGCGCCAGCGCGCCAGTCCTTCAGCATAAGCTGCGGCGACCTTCGCCTGCTCGGCGCCTTCCGCGCCTTTCTCCGCCAGCGGCTCGAACACCCTGATGGCTTCGCCGCGCCCCAGCACCCTGATCGCATCCAGCTCGCGCCAGGCAAAGGCGTCGCCGCTCTGCGTCATGGTCGTCTCCGAGGCCATGATCGCGGTACCGTAATATTTGTTGGCGCCCTCGAGCCGCGAGGCGACGTTCACGGTGTCGCTCATCACGGTGTAGTTGAAGCGGCGGCGCGAGCCGATATTGCCGACCACGGCTTCGCCGCTGTTGAGCCCGATGCGATGCGACAGGCCGTGACCGGCGAAGACGGGATTGCCCGCATTGAGCTCCGCCAGCTTCTCATGGCACTTCAGCGCGGCGCGAACGGCGTTGGCGGCGTGTGCGGGATCGTCGGCCGGCGCGCCGAACATCGCGACGATGGAATCGCCGATATATTTGTCGACGTAACCGCCATGGCCTTCGATGATATCCGTCATGGCGGACAGATATTCGTTCATCAGCGTCACCAGTTCTCCCGGCGTCATGGTCTCGGCAATGGACGAGAAACCGCTGAGGTCGGAGAAGAACATGGTGACGTTGCGCATCTCGCCGCCGAGCGCCGGCATCTTGCCGGAGGTGACCATGGTCTCGATGACCTCGGGCGCGAGGTAGAAGGCAAAGCTCTTGCGC
The DNA here is from genome assembly GCF_014198205.1 of Bradyrhizobium sp. SBR1B. NCBI lineage: Bacteria > Pseudomonadati > Pseudomonadota > Alphaproteobacteria > Hyphomicrobiales > Nitrobacteraceae > Bradyrhizobium > Bradyrhizobium sp. SBR1B. The sequence continues at coordinate 276,661 of NZ_JACIHC010000008.1, read as the reverse complement.
AGGAAGCGCTCGTCGCGATCGGCCAGCATGAATCGGTAGCCGATCATGATCGCGAGCGCAGCAAGGCTCGCGAGTGCCGGCTCCGTCAGCGGCAGCGCCAAGGCATGGACGAACGCGCTGACGGCTATGGCTGCATAAACGAGGGTGAGAGCGGACCACGTGAGCAGCGCGCCACTCGGTGCGAGCAGGCAGGCCGCGCAGGCGATGATCGCCGCGAACGCGATCGTGAGAATGGTCCGCATTGGGAAGCCGAGCTCGGTCACGGCATCGCGCTCGATCAGATTTCGGACCGCGGTGGCGTGCACGAACACACCGGCGACGTCGCTGCGAGACTTTTGCACAGTGCTTGCCGGCGCGGGCAGGGCACATCGTGCCGCCGGCGTGCCGTCATACCCGCCGGAGAGGCGCATCGAGGTGAGCTTGCGGTCCTCGAAATTCAGGACCGTACCGAGCAGCACGACCTTGCCGCCGAAAGCGCGGCGAAAAAAGTCGCGGTCACCCTTTTCGACGCAGGCGCGCAGATCGACGAAGGAGAAGGTCGGGATGTCGCGTCCCAGCCCTCGGAAGTTGAGCGTCATTGTATTCGGCACGGCACTTGGGATCGCATAGCCGGACAATTCGGTCGCGCCAGAGGGCGCAATCTCGGGCTTTGCGCCCGTCGCGCGCGCAGTGAGCTCGACCGCCATCGCGGGGACCGGCCGGCCCTCGATGGCAAAGCTCAGCGGCATCCGTCGGATGACGTCGTCGTGGTCGGTGTGGACATTGAGTGCCCGCACGGTGTTGCGCACGGCGACTTGCTGGGCGCGATAGGGCACTTCCGGATGGTCATTGCTCAGGATTTCGCCGAGCACCAATTTGCCGCTATCGGAGATTTGCCGGAGCGCGATCAAGTAATCCCGATCGAATCCCTTCATGCGGCCGCCAACGGCGGTGTCGCCAAAAGGAATCTCCGATTGCTCGATCGAGCTCGGAAAGATGACGTCGAAGCCGATCACCTTGGCGCCGCCCTCGGTGACGCTGCCGAGCACCCGGCCGATCTCGCGCGTCCAGGTCTGCGTCGGCGATCCCTTGAACGGTGGCGTGTCGTAGGTTTCGCTGTCGATCGCCACGACGACGACCGGCGATGTCGCGATGTCGCGGCTGTCGCCGAGAAGCCTCCCGCGCATCGCCGTGAGGATGTCGAGCGAAAGGCCTTGCAGGGTCTGAAGCGGCGGCGACGTGAAGATCGCGCCCGTCACGAGCGCAATCAGGGTCGCCGCAACGATGTCCCGTCCCCCGATCCGCCGCATCGCCCGGTCGCTAGGTCTGCTTATTCGAGCCGCAGCAGGCGGCCGATGATCGGGGTCGGCGAGGCGGTCGCGCTGGCATCGACCTGGAAGGTGTAACGCTTGGCCCCGAGGCTTGCGAGATAGCTGCCGCCCGGGGTCAGCGACTTCCCGGCCTTGGCAAAGTCGTAGAACTTGCCGCGGATCATGATGTCGTTCTTGAGCGGCACGCTGATCGTGGGTTCCTTGCCGTCGGTGCGCTCGATCACCAGCGTGCTGCCGCTCTTGGCCTGGATCAGGGGCGCGACGCCGTAAATCGTCGGCAGCTTGGACGGTGCGCTCTTGGCATCGGACCGCATGGTCCGGAACGTGGTCGCCGCACTCTGGTTCGCCTCGCGTTCGGAGAGCTGCGCCGCCTTGGTGTCACAGGGCACCTTGGCACGCTGCACGTCGCCGAGCTGCACGGTGCTCTGCTCGGCGCCGACCATCACGACGCCCTCGCTGATGGTCTCGCGCAGGCAGGATTTGAGATAGCTGAGCGTAATGCTGGCCTTGGGCCCGAGCTTGATGATCTTGCCCGCGGCGACATAGTCCATGAACTCGACGCCATCGACCTTGCCTTGCACATCCTCGACGATCGCGGCCGGCGTCTCTGCCAAGGCAGGGGCCGCAGTACAGAACGCGCCGACAACAGCGCCGATCAGGCTTCTCATGACTGTTCTCATTCAATTCGACCGATAATTTTTGCTAGGTCTCCGTCCCGGTGCGATTTTTAGCATCGGGGCGCCCAAGCAAGTGTGACCAGAATCACTCTTTGATTATTGGTGCACTCTAGCAGGAAGTGGTTCAAGCCGGCCATCGCCGACGAAGGAAGATGCCAAGCTGTTGGCCGGACGGCGAAATCAGCTGGCCGGGACAACCTCAGGCGAACGGCCCTCGGCCGGTGCCTCCATGGCCGGAGTGAGCGGAGCCTCGGCCTTGTGAAATGGCGTTGCCCGCTCACCGGCGGCGATCTCGACCACCTCGTCCCAGCGCGACAAGAAAGCCTCGACGCAGGCCGGATCGAACTGGCGGCCCTGGTTCTCGACCAAATAGCCGCGAGCCAGCTCGATCGGCATCGGCTCTTTATATGGTCGTCGCGTCGTCAGCGCGTCGAAGACGTCGGCGACCGCGACCACGCGCGCGGCGACCGGGAGCTCGTCTGCCCTCAGACCGTTTGGATAGCCCGCACCGTCCCAGCGTTCGTGATGGCCTGCGGCAATTTGCGCACCGAGCTGGATCAGCTCGCAGCCGGAGTTCGCCAGGATCCGCTCGCCGATCGTTGCATGGGTGCGGATCACCGCCATCTCATCGTCGGTCAGCCTGCCGGGCTTGAGCAGAATGTTGTCGGGAATGGCGACCTTGCCGACGTCATGCAGGGGCGCGGCCAGATAAATGTCGCGACAAAGCCGGGCCGGCAGTCCGAGCTGCTCGGCGATGATGCGGCTGTACCGGGCAACCCGCAGCGTGTGCTCGCCGGTGTCGTTGTCACGGTATTCGACCGCGAGTGCGAGCCGCAGGATGATCTCCTCCTCGCGTTCGCCGAGCTTTTGCGTCGCGGCTGCGACTTCGCTGGCCAGATGCGCCGCACGGTCGTTGAGCTTGCGTACGGCTGCACCAAGCTGAATCAAATTCCGCAGGCGCACCGTCATCTCGACGCTTTGCGGCTGCTTGGGCAGGAAGTCGGTTGCACCGGCCTGCAGCGCTTCCATCTTGACGTCATCGGTCTGCCGCGACGTGATCATCGCGATCGGGATGTCGGCACAGCCGGGCAGGGCACGGAAGGTGCGGATGAAGCTGATGCCGTCCATGTGCGGCATCTCGTAGTCGACCAGCACGAGATCGAAGCCGCGTTCCCGCGCGCAAGTCAACGCTTCCACGGGATCGAGGAAGGCGGTGGCCTCGACCAGGCCTTCGGCCTCGATGTGACGTTTCAGGAAGTTGAGGACGGAACGGCTGTCGTCAACCAGAAGCGCTTGGGTCAGCATCGGCGGCCGGGGCTCTCTTCGCTGGCAAAGACACGAACCCAAGCCATAGCCCGAGCGAATTTAACGCGAAGCAAATGCGCCGTACGGGAGCACCCGCGCCGCGGATATGCGCGCCGCGCATGAAAGATTTCAGGAGGTTGTATACGTCTGCATGCAGTTGCGCGAATTCCGCGAGAATGTGACCCGTAGTTGTACGGATGCCCGCGTTAGGAGTTTGCTCACCGGATTCGCGTCAAACGAGTAGTGGAATTTTAGCAAAGGCGGGGCAGCGATGGCGCTCAATCCCACGGAGCCAAAGTGGTCGTTGCGGTTGCCCGCCGATTGCAGCATCGCGGCCATCCGCAATGTCTATGAGCTCATTCGCGAGGCGTTCGGCCGCCAGGAGCGGCTCGAGATCGACTGTTCGAGCGTCGACAAGGCCGACGTGACCTCGATCCAGCTTCTGCTGTCGACAGCCAAGACGGGCCAGGCTCAGGGCCGCCCGGTGGTGCTGACCTCATTCTCACAGTCTCTTCGCAACACCCTCCGCCGCGCCGGCTTCACCAGCGAGGCGATGATCGATCAGCATTTCCCGCAAAAGAAAGATGGCACCTAATGGCCACGATTCTGACCGTCGACGATTCGCCCAGCATCCGGCAAATGATCAAGGTGGTGCTCGAGCCGGCCGGTCACAGCGTGATCGAGGCCGGCGACGGTGCGCAAGGCCTCGCCAAGGCGCAGGCCGGCAAGCTCGATCTCGTGATCACCGACCTCAACATGCCCGTCATGAACGGGCTGGAGCTGATCCGGGCGCTGCGCAAGCTGCCGAGTGCGATCGGCATGCCCATCGTGTTCCTGACGACCGAATCCAACGACACGGTGAAGCAGGAAGCCAAGAGCGCCGGCGCCACCGGCTGGATCACCAAACCGTTCAAGCCTGAGCAGTTGCTCGCCGTGGTCGGCAAGCTGGTGCGCGCATGAGCGCAATGGACCCGACCGAGGTCTTTCGTCAGGAAGCCAGCGAGCTCTTCGAAGTCCTTGAAGGGGCCTTGCTCGATCTCGGCCAGCGTCCCGATGACCGCGAACTGGTCGATTCCGCCTTCCGCGCCCTGCATACGATCAAGGGCTCGGGCGCCATGTTCGGCTTCGACAAGGTCGCCTCCTTCACCCACGAATTCGAGACCGCCTTCGACCGCGTCCGCAAGGGCGAGATCAAGCCGACCCAGGAGCTGATCTCGGTCGCGCTCGCGGCCAAGGACTACATCCGCGCGTTGATCGAAGATCCCCAGTCGACCGACGACATCATTGGCGAGGCCATTCTCGACGACCTCAAGCGCTTCGTCTCGGCCGACCAGCCTGTTGCGGCGGTGATGGAGATTGCCGAAGCGCCGCCGCTGGCTCCCGCCGGGACCAAGCAGGCCGGCTGGCACCTTTATCTGGAATTCGAAACCCATATCCTGCGCAACGGCTCGAACCCGCTCGACCTGCTGGAAGACCTCTGCAAGCTCGGGCCCTGCTTCGTCGTGCCTGTCACCGACGGCGTCCCGTTCCTCGACGAGATGGAGCCGGAAGACTGCTATCTGAAGTGGGACGTCAAGCTGCACGCGGCCTGCGACAAGGACGCGATCGACGACGTCTTCATGTTCGTCCAGGACGAGATGAAGCTGACGCTGTCGCCCCTGGAGCATATCGAAGCGCCTGCGCCGGCGCCGCTGTTCCAGCTGCTCGACGAGGAGCTGGCCCCGGTAGTCGATATGCCTGCGCCGCTGGTCGAGGCTGCTGCCGCGCCCGTCGCCGAGCAGCCCGTCGCAAAAGCGGAGCCGAAATCGGAATCAAAGCCTGAACCGAAGCTCGAGGCCAAGCGCGACGATCGCGGCATCGCCACCGTTCGCGTCCAGGCCGAGCGTCTCGACGAGCTGATGGACCGCGTTGGCGAACTCGTCATCGCCCAGGCGCGGCTGACCCAGCTCGCCGCCTCCGGCTCCGACCTCTCGATCAAGATGATCGCCGAGGAGATCGAGCGCCTGGCCTCCTCCTTGCGCGATACCACGATGGGTGCGCGCATGGTGCCGATCGGCTCGCTGTTCGGCCGTTTCCGCCGCCTCGTGCATGATCTGTCGCGCGATCTGTCCAAGCCCGTCGAATTCGTCACCTCGGGCGAAGATACCGAGCTCGACAAGACCATGATCGAGTGCCTGGCAGATCCGCTGGTGCATCTGATCCGCAATGCCGTCGACCACGGCATCGAAGATACCGCCACGCGCGCGGCCAATGGCAAGACCGAGCAGGGCCGGATCGAGCTCGCGGCCGTCCATTCCGGAGCGCAGGTGCTCGTCACCGTGAAGGACAATGGCGGCGGCCTCAACACCGCGCGTATCCGTGCGAAAGCCGAAGAACAGGGGCTGATCGCGACTGGCGCCGTGCTCACCGATCACGAGGTCCATCAGTTCCTGTTCCATCCCGGCTTCTCGACCGCACAGACCATCTCGGCGCTATCAGGCCGCGGCGTCGGCATGGACGTGGTCAAGCGTACCATCGAGAACATGCGTGGCTCGATCGACCTGTCGACCCGGCCGGGCCAGGGCACCACGGTGACGCTGCGCCTGCCGCTGACGCTGGCAATCATCGAAGGTCTTCTGATCCGCGTCGGCGAAGGCCGCTACATCATTCCGCTGTCCGCGGTCGAAGAATGCATCGAGCTGACCGCCGAGGACGAGCGCTCGCGCGGTCGCAATTTCCTCAACGTGCGCGGCAATCTGGTGCCCTTCCTCCGGCTGCGCGAGACCATGACGGCATCGGGCACGCCCGACCGTCATCAGAAGACGATCATCATCTCGACCGGCGAGACTCACGTCGGTCTCGTCGCCGACCAGATCATCGGCAACCACCAGACCGTGATCAAGTCGCTCTCAAAGCTGCATTCGGATGTCACGATGTTCTCGGGCGCGACCATCCTGGGCGATGGCACGGCGGCATTGATCCTCGACGTCGCGCAGCTCGTCGCGTTGGCGCAGTCGAAGGTCGAGAAGCAGCATATCAGCGAGGCGGCGTGATGAACGATAGTTTGGCCGGCGAACGGCAGGCTGACGCGATGCAGGTCGTGATGATCGGCCTTGGCGAGGAGAAGTTCGCGCTCGACGCCGGCCTCGTGCGCGAGATCATCGATCCCGTCCCCGTCACCAAGGTGGCAGGCGCGCGCGCCTTCGTTCCCAGCGTGATCAACGTGCGCGGCAACGTCATTCCGCTCGCCGACCTGCGCATCCGCTTCGGCATGCCGCAGCTCGAGGATTCGGCCGATACGCGCATCGTGGTGATCGAGCTCGAGCTCGATGGCGAGCCGGTTCTGGTCGGCGTCACCGCCGACAAGGTCTACGAGGTCACGGAGATCTCCCAGACCGACGTGCAGCAGACGCCGCGCGTCGGCATGCACTGGAAGCCGGAGTTCATCCGCTTCATCGCGAACTGGCGCGAAGAGTTCGTCATCGTTCCGAACATGGAACGCATTCTAAATTGAGATGAGGTCTCGGGCGAGACCGGGGTAGGGGCTGGAAATGAGATTTACCGTCAAGGCAAAGCTTGCCAGTGCGTTCGGCGTGATCATCGTCCTGTCCGGGATTGCGGGCGGCGTGGCTTACATGAAGCTCGGCGACATGATGGCGACCGCTGACAGCATGGTTCTGCGCGCAAACCGCATGGAAAAGGCGACGCAGATCGAAAAGGACATTTTGCTTCAGCTACGTGCCGAGAAGAACTCGGTGCTCGGTACGGAGGCTCAGGCCGAACAGTTTGCCGCCGATGCCGCCAGGCTTCGCGAGGAAGCGATGAAGACCAGGGATGAGGTCTACGCGCTGGCGAGCGAGAACGGCAGGAAGCTACTCGACAGCTTTGCAGCCACATACGCCAAGATGAATACCTACCAGGAAGAGACGATCCGGCTGGCGAAGACCGACAAGACGAAGGCCATGGAGCGCTCGATGGGTGACGGCCGCAAGGTCGTCGCAGACGCGATGGAATCCATGGGCGCCTATGTCGCCAATACGAAGAAGCAGATGGCCGAGCAGGCCGTCCAGTCCAAGGCAGAGGGGCACCAGGCCCAGTTCCTGCTGATGACGCTGATCGGCATCTCGCTGGCGGTTGCGATCGGGGCTGCGCTCTGGATTTCCATCTCGATTAGCCGCTCGCTCGGAAGAGCGGTTGGCCTTGCAGGTGCGGTCGCGGAGGGCGATCTCAGCCAGACCATTCCCTCCGCAAGCAACGACGAGATCGGAGATCTCGTCAGGTCGCTGAACGGAATGGTCGAAAAGCTCCGGCAAATCGTTGCCGAGGCGATCACTGCGGCGCAGAACGTCTCCGCCGGAAGCCAGGAGCTATCCGCCAGCGCCGAGCAGCTCTCGCAAGGCGCGACCGAGCAGGCTTCGTCCGCCGAGGAAGCCTCCTCCTCGATGGAGGAGATGGCCTCGAACGTGAAACAGAATGCCGACAACGCCAACCAGACCGAGAAGATTGCGGGGCAGTCGGCCAAGGACGCTGAAGCCAGCGGTGTCGCCGTGGGCCGTGCCGTCGAGGCGATGCAGACCATCGCCGAGAAGATCACGATCGTGCAGGAGATCGCACGCCAGACCGACCTGCTCGCGCTCAACGCGGCCGTGGAAGCCGCTCGCGCAGGCGAGCACGGCAAGGGCTTTGCTGTGGTCGCCTCCGAAGTGCGCAAGCTTGCCGAGCGCAGCCAGGCCGCCGCGGCCGACATCGGGACGCTTTCCACGGAGAGCGTGAAGGTCGCCCAGGAGGCCGGCCAGATGCTGTCCAAGCTCGTGCCCGACATCAAGAAGACCGCCGAGCTGGTGCAGGAGATCACCGCGGCCTGCCGTGAGCAGGACGTCGGCTCGGCCCAGATCAACCAGGCGATCCAGCAGCTCGACAAGGTCGGCCAGCAGAACGCCAGCGCCTCCGAGCAGGTGTCGTCGACCTCGGAGGAGCTCGCCTCGCAAGCCGAGCAGCTGCAGTCCACTATCTCGTTCTTCCGGATCGAGCATGCCACGCGCAAGGAGAAGGCCGCGGCCGAGCCGATCGACCGCGCCGTCGGTCAGCTCCGGGCCAAGGCAGCGCACATGGCGGCCGCCGATCGCGGCATGAAGAAGCCGGTGCTTGTCCGCAAGCCGGCACGTGCGATGAAGGTCGCCGGTGGCGGTGGCTTCGCCTTCGACATGAATGACGGCGAAGACGATCGCGACGCCGAGTTCCAACGCTGATCAACCGGTCCGGCCTTGTGCCGGACCGTACCCATTTCCAACCGGGAATCCTGGACTGCATCATGGCCGCAACTTCGCAATATCTGACGCTCGGGCTCGCCGGCGAGACGTTCGGCATCAGCATCCGCAACGTCCGGGAAATTCTCGACATGCGGCCGATCTCGCGGCTTCCGCATGCGCCGAACTTTCTGCTCGGCATGATCGACGTGCGCGGCAGCGGCTGTCCGATCGTCGATCTCAGGAACAAGCTCGGCCTGCCCAGCGTGGCCGCCACCGAGGCGACCCGCATCATCATCCTCGATGTGCCGATGAAGGACCGCCTGGTCGGCGTCGGCTTCGTCGCCGACTGCGTGTTCGAGGTCACCGACATCGACGAGCAGGCAATCGAGCCCGTGCCAGAGGTCGGCGGGAAATGGCAATCGGACTATGCCGCCGGCATCGGCCGCAAGGGCGAGAAGTTCGTCGTGATCTTCGATCTCGCCAAGCTGATGGCCAATGACGAAGTTCCGGAAGGCCGCGACACGGCTACAGATGCGCCGCGCGCCGCCTGAGTTTGCAAGAGTGAAGCGTGGTCACGCGTAAGCACCCCAATTCGAACCAACGAGACTGAAAATGAGATTCACCGTCAAAGCCAAGCTCGCCAGCGCGTTTGGCGTCGTCATTCTTCTGTTCATGGTAGCAGGCGCCGTGAGCTACATGAAGTTGTCCGACATGGCCGCGACCGCAGATTCCATGGTGCTTCGCGCCAAGCGGATGGAGAAAGCAGCCGAGGTCGAAAAGATCATCTGGCAGCAGGTCAGGGCGGAAAAGAACGCAATTCTGGGAACGGCAAGCGAGGCCGAGGAATTCGCGGTGAACGCGGCCAAGCTCCGCGATGAGGCCATGAAGATCAGGGACGAGGTCTATGCGATGGCCAGCGAAGGCGGCAAGAAGCTGCTCGACAACTTCGCCAGCGCCTACGCCAGAATGAACGTCTTTCAGGAAGAGACGATCAGGCTGGCAAAGACCGATAAGACCAAGGCCACCGAGCGCTCGATGGGTGACGGGCGCAAGGTGGTTGCGGATGCGACGGAGGCGATGGGAGCCTATGTCGCCAATACGAAGAGGCAGATGGCCGAGCAGGCGGTGCAGTCCAACGAAGACAGCCGCCGTGCCCAGTTGGTTCTGATCGTCCTCATCATCGTCTCGCTCATCGTTGCCGCGATTGGCGCAGTCTGGATCTCGATCAATATCAGCCGGTCCCTCGCCAAGGCGGTCGGGCTGGCGGATGCCGTCGCGATCGGCGATCTCAGCCACAAGATCGATGCTTCCAGCAACGACGAGATCGGCGATCTCGTGAAATCCCTGAACGCGATGACCGCCAATCTGAACGCCACCGCGGCCGTCGCCAACGAGATCGCGCAGGGCAACCTCACGATCGAAGCCAAGCCGCTGTCGGACAACGACACGCTGGGCCTTGCGCTCGAGCGCATGGTGGAGAAGCTTCGCCAGATCGTGTCCGAAGCGCTGACGGCAGCGCAGAACGTCTCGGCCGGCAGCCAGGAGCTCTCCGCGAGCGCCGAGCAGCTGTCGCAGGGCGCGACCGAGCAGGCCTCGTCCGCCGAGGAAGCTTCCTCCTCGATGGAGGAGATGGCCTCCAACGTGAAGCAGAACGCCGATAACGCCAACCAGACTGAGAAGATCGCCGCGCAGTCGGCAAAGGACGCCGAAGCCAGCGGTGCCGCGGTCGGCCGCGCCGTCAACGCGATGCAGACCATCGCCGAGAAGATCACGATCGTGCAGGAGATCGCACGCCAGACCGATCTGCTTGCGCTCAACGCCGCGGTCGAGGCCGCGCGTGCCGGCGAGCACGGCAAGGGCTTTGCGGTGGTCGCCTCCGAGGTGCGCAAGCTCGCCGAGCGCAGCCAGGCCGCCGCGGCCGAGATCGGCACGCTTTCGGCCGACACCGTCAAGGTGGCACAGGAGGCCGGCGCGATGCTCTCCAAGCTTGTCCCTGACATCAAGAGGACCGCCGAGCTCGTCGAGGAGATCACCGCGGCCTGCCGCGAGCAGGACGTCGGCTCGGCCCAGATCAACCAGGCGATCCAGCAGCTCGACAAGGTCGGTCAGCAGAACGCCAGCGCGTCCGAGCAGGTGTCCTCGACCTCGGAGGAGCTCGCTTCGCAGGCCGAACAGCTTCAATCCACCATCGCCTATTTCCGCATCGAGCACGGCGCCAAGAGCCAGGCGCCGGCGCCGATCGACCGGGCGGTGAGCCAGTTGCGCGCCAAGGCGGTTATGATGGCGGCTGCCGAGCGTCCGGCGAAAAAGGTCGTGCAGGCCCGGCCGGCGCGCGCCGTGAAGGTTGCCGGTGGCGGCGGCTTTGCGTTCGACATGCATGACGGCGAGGATGATCGGGACGCCGATTTTCAGCGCTAGGATTTTTGCGGGCCGGTCTGCCCTGGGACGGTGGACCGGTCTTTCATCGGTTGTTTAAACCCGTAGGATTCGAGATGGCCCGTACGGCCCGACATTCAGTGCAGGTGGCCGTCGCGGACCGGGGCCGGCGGTCATGATGCCCGCCGTACAGGATACGGCCGTGCATCTGTCGGACCGCCATTTCCGCACCATCGCCGAACTGATCGAGGGCCAGGTCGGCATCAAGCTGCCGCAGGGCAAGCGGCTGATGCTGGAGGGGCGGCTGCACAAGCGCGTGCGCGCGCTCAACTTCACCGGTCTCAACGAATATGTCGAGAACCTGTTCGAGGCCGATCATTTCGATACCGAGCTCACCCATCTCATCGATGTGGTGACGACCAACAAGACCGACTTCTTCCGCGAGCCGCAGCACTTCACCTTCATGCGCGACGTCGCGATTCCCGGCCTGCTCAAGTCGCATGGACGCAAGAACGCGAACCTGAAGATCTGGAGCTCGGCGAGCTCAACCGGCATGGAGGCCTACACCACCGCGATGGTGCTGGACGACATGACGCGGAACGGCTCGCGCTTCCAGTACCGCATCCTCGGGACCGACATCTCGACCGCGGTGCTGCGCCTCGCCAAGACTGCGATCTACACGCGCGACGTGCTCGGCCCGGTGCCGGAGCAATTCGTGAAACGATATTTTGCGACGTCGCGGGACAAGTCGCGCGGTGAGGTGCGGGTCGTACCCGAGCTGCGGCGCGCGACACATTTCATGAGGATGAACCTCATGGACAAGTCCTATCCGGTCGATCGCGACGTCGATATCATCTTCTGCCGCAACGTCCTGATCTATTTCGAGCGCGAGACCCAGCGCAAGGTGGTCGAGCAATTGTGCAGCCATTTGCGTCCCGGCGGCTATTTGCTGGTCGGACATTCGGAATCGATGATTCACAGTGCCGTGCCCGGGCTGAAGCAGGTTCAGCCAACCATTTTCCAGGTCTAGCCGGAGCGCAACCAAGATGCCGAGGGAGAAGGTTCGCGTGCTGATCGTGGACGATTCGGCGTCGGTGCGCCAAATCCTGCAGACGATCCTCAACGACGACCCCGATATCGAGGTGATGGCAACGGCCTCCGATCCGTTCGTGGCTGCGAAGCGTCTGCAGGACGAGATCCCCGATGTCATGATCCTCGACCTGGAAATGCCGCGGATGGACGGCATGACGTTCCTGCGCAAGATCATGGCGCAACGCCCGATCCCGGTGATCATCTGCTCCTCGCTGACCGAAGAGGGCTCGAACGTGATGTTCGAGGCGTTCGAGGCGGGCGCGGTCGACATCGTGCCGAAGCCGAAGATCGACACGCGCCTGGCGTTGCTCGAATGCTCGACGCGGCTGCGCGAGGCGGTGAAGTCGGCTGCGCGCGCGCGGGTGCGGCCGCGTGCGGAACGCCGGGCTATCGAGAAGAAGCTGACCGCCGATGCCATCATCCCGCCGCCGGTGCAGGGCAGGGTCCGGCCGACGACGGAGCGCATCGTCTGCATCGGAGCATCGACCGGTGGGACCGAAGCGCTCAATGACGTCCTCGAGATGCTGCCGGCGCACTGTCCGCCGATCGTCATCGTCCAGCACATGCCGGCAGGCTTCACCGCGGCCTTTGCCAAGCGTCTCGACGGCGTCTGCCAGATCAGAATCAAGGAAGCCGAGGACGGTGAGCCGGTGCTGCCGGGCTGCGCCTATATCGCGCCCGGCGCCCGCCACATGCTGCTCCAGCGCATCGGCCTGCGCTACCAGATCGCGATCAAGGATGGCCCGCCGGTATCGCGGCATCGCCCCTCCGTCGACGTGTTGTTCCGCTCGGCGGCCCAACATGCCGGCGCCAACGCGCTCGGCGTCATCATGACGGGCATGGGCGACGACGGCGCGCGCGGGATGCTGGAGATGCGCAAGCTCGGCGCCTCGACGCGGGCGCAGGACGAAGAGAGCTGCGTGGTGTTCGGCATGCCCAAGGAAGCCATCGCCCATGGCGGTGTCGAGAAGGTCGTTTCGTTGCATCACATCCCGCGCGAGATCATGCTCTGGTATCAGGCCGGGCACGCCGCGGTGGCGGGTTGATGGCCATGTCGCCCGTTCCGGCCAACACGCTCGCCGAGGCAACCACCGCGATTGAGGACGTCTCCTCGCGCATCGAGGACGTCTTCGCGCGGGTCGGTCACGAGCTCGGCTGCGGCCACCTCATCTTCAAGGAGCTGAACCAGGGCTTGGCTACGCTCTCGGGTGAGCTCTCCGGCGCCGAGATCGAGGGTGCAGCAACGGCGCTGCAGGAGATCGCCGCGCAGCTGAGCGAGCTGGCGCAGGCGCTGCCGGCGGAGAGCGCCCTGCTGGAGACGATCGGCAAGAGCACGGCGGAGGCGTCCTCGCTGCTCAAGCCGCTGTTCAAGCACATCCAGATGATCACCATCATCGCGCGCAGCGCGCGGATCGAGGCGGCCTCGCTCGACGGCGACCGCGAGGGCTTTCTCGCCTTCACCCAGGAAGCCTACGATCTCGGCAGGGCCGTGCAGCGCTCGATCGAAGGCTGCGCGCGCGACCAGCAGCGCCTGTCCGAGGCGGTTGCCACCGCCTCCGCCCGGCAGAAGGAATTCGAGAGCCGCTACCGGTCCCAGCTGATGTCGGAGAGCGCCGAGCTCGGCGCGGCCTATTCCGGCTTGCGCGACCAGCGCAGCAAGAGCAGCCATCTGGCCGACCGCGCCAGTGCCAGCACCAGGAAGATCGCCGAGGCGGTCGGCAGCGCGATCATCTCGCTGCAGGCGGGCGACAGCACGCGTCAGCGTCTCGAGCACGTGTCCCATGGCCTCGGCCTTGTGTCGGAATCAGCGCCGAGCCTCGTTCCTGAAACGGTGCCGAGCGATGACGGCGTGCGTGCGATTTGCCGGCTGCAGGCGGCCCAGCTCAGGGATGCCCAGCGCGAGTTCGGCGGCGACGTCGGCCAGATCGTCGGCGCGCTGACGGCCATCCTGCACGATGCGGGCAGCGTCGTCGGCCACGGCCGCACGCTGTTCGGCGGCGAGGAGGGCGGCTCGTCGTCGTTCCTGACGCGCATCAAGCAGACGCTGGCGCACGCATCGACCCTGATCGCTACCTGCGAGAGTGCCGGCCGCTCGGTCGACGAGGCGCTAGCGATCGTCGAGGACACGCTGACGAAATTTCGCCAGGCGATCGCAGGGCTTGCCGAAGCGACTATCGACATCACGCTGATCGGAATGAATGCCGGCCTCAAGGCGAGCCATCTCGGCAGCCGCGGCAGCGCCTTCGTCGTCATCGCCAACGAGCTCAAGGCGACCGCCGACCAGGTCTCCGCGGGGGCGGGGCGCCTGAGGCCCGTGCTCGACGGGATCGAGCGCTCGGCCAATGAGCTGAAGGAGCTCCGCGTGCAGGGTGATCCCACCCAGCTTGCCAAGCTCGAGCCGCAAATCCTTCAGGCACTGCGCGAGGTCGAGGCCGGCAATGAACGGCTCGGCAAGCTGATGAGCCGGCTCGTCGACGAAGGCGCGGAATTCGAGCGGCTGATGAATTCGGCCCAGGGCCTGATGACAAGGCTCGGCGAAAGCTCCGCAGCCTTGCCTGCGGTCGCTACGCGGCTCGAGACTGCGAGCGCAAGCGCGCAGCGGCTACAGCCTGAGCTGCAGGATCAGGCGATCCTCGACGATCTCTTCGCGCGCTACACGATGGAGCGCGAGCGGGACGTTCATCGGGAGTTCCTGCAAGCGCTGGGACTGGCATCGATCGCCGCCATGCGCCGGGTCGAGGCGGTCGAGACTGCGGATGACGGCATAGAATTGTTTTGATTGCGTCGCCACGTGATGCGGCGGCAATTTGACGAGTCGGCTTTGCAGGGCGTTAACCGTCGCGGAATACTCGCCGCGTCGGTCATTGTCGCGCCCCAGAGTTGGTTGCAAATATCAGTGAATTTTACGGCGGACATTTCCATGATGCGAGACGGCAAATACGCGGCCTGGTTCAGGACGCCGCGCGGCCAGGGCACGGGTATCGTGCATCTGGCGGACGGACGGATCTCCGGCAGCGACAGCTTCTTCACCTATGGCGGCTCCTATCAGTTCGATGACGATCAGCGCTTCACGGCCGTGCTGACCACGCGGCGCTATGCCGAGGGGCCGCCGACCGTGTTCGGTTTGGACGAGGTCGAGGTCAGCCTCGCCGGCGTGTGCAGCGGTGCGATGGCGACTTGCTCCGGAACGGCCAGGGAAGCGCCCGACGTGATGTTCGAGGTGACGCTGATCTACAGCCAGGAAGATGCGCCGGCTGTGGAGGCGCGAGGCGCCGTCGTGAAGCTCAATGACAAATTGCCCAAGGGCCTCGACAGCCGTTCGCGGCCGCGCCAATTTCCTGCGCCTTCCAGGCCTCCCGCATCTTAGTCTTGCGTTGACGCTATCGCAGCGAAGCGGGCTGCGACCCGCGCTGCGGCAACGATGCATTCAGGCGCGGAAAGCTAGGATGAGGCGGCAATAAAGGACGGACGAGACCATGCCTCAGATCTGGATGACATACGACGAACTGGCAACACTCAGCGGCTGTTCGCCGGCAGAAGCCAGAATGCGGGCCGTCCATCTGTCGCTCGACCGTCGCAAGAGCCGCGACGGCGCAACGCGCGTCAAGCTCGACCTGGCGCTGACGGCCAAGTTCTTCGCCTCAATCCGCGAAGCGGATTTCGATCTCGACGGCGCCATCGAGGCGCTGCAGAGCACGCACAGGCAGATGGCCGAACTCCTGGCCCCGACCGGGTTCCGCGAGCGCGGGGCAGCCTAGCTCGCTTGGCGTCAGGCCCCGCAGATCGTTCCACGTGCCACCGGTGGATCGCCGCCAGCTTTTCGCGAATCAGGCATAGACTCGTCTCCGGAATTTCGAGCCGGGGCCGGGGTTTCAACCGCATCGGGCCGTAGAGCCTGTAGGAGAATGCCATGAGGAAAGCCAAGTATCGGGTCGGCGTGACGCTGTTGGGAACGGTGATGTTCGGTGGGCTGCTGATCGTCACAACCGCGCCGTCACGTGCGGAGGTCGTCAAGCTGCAGGCCGACCTCAAGGGCAGCAATGAAGTGCCTCCGAACGGCTCGTCCGGTTCAGGCAAGGCGGAGGCCGCGTTCGACACCCAGACCAAAGTGCTGACCTATACGATTACGTTTGCCAATCTGACTGGTCCGGCGATGGGCGCACATTTTCATGGCCCCAGTGATGCGGGCAAGAACGCCGGCATCGCTTTGCCCTTCAAGACGGTCCAGAGTCCTATCCAGGGCAGCGCCACGCTCACGGATGCCCAGGCGGCGGATCTATTGGCCGGCAAATGGTACGCGAACATCCATACGGCCGCGAACCCAGGCGGCGAATTGCGCGGGCAGATGATGAAGTAGGGGGATGTCGCCGTGGCGCTGAAGAATGTGTCAGCGCCGTGGGCTTCAGGCTGGCGGCCGAGGCAAGAAGGCCAGGATCGTCTGGGCGAGGATGACACCGACGGTGCCTCCTGCCGCCTTTTGCAGCACGTCCAGGAAACCCGGATCACGATCGGGGGTCAGCGTTTGCAGGACTTCCAGCCCCATTGCGACTGCGATGACGAGCGAGCAGGCCAAAGCGAGCCGGCCGGGCAACAGGAAAGCGAGCAGGAAGCCCAACAGGCCATAGGCGCTGAAGCGCTCGATGACGACGATCCAGTAAGCCTCGTGATGCCCCATCAGCGCCGGCCGCCCCGCCAGCCTTGCCAGGGTGGCATAGGCGATGAGGGCGAGGCAGATTCCCGCGGCTGCGATGAGGTGATTTCGACGCATGGCCTACCATAACCGCTCGAGGGCCATTCCGCTTCGAAAGACGAGAACATCGTTAAAGCGCCTCGTCGCTCTTCGGGCGGCGCGGGCTGCCTAAAACCTGGCCGTTATCGCCGGCCGGGAGGCGGTCCGGCGAAGATGGTCAGGCCACCAGGACGTCGCCCGCCTGCGCTGCGGATGCGGAGTGGCGGCGTGAATCGACGAGCTCGCTGAATTTCGCAAAGGGCAGCGGTGCGGCGACGAGATAGCCCTGCCCTTCCTCGACGCCGGAGGCGATCAGGGCGCGGCGCTGCTCCTCGGTCTCGATTCCTTCGGCGACGACCGTCATGCGGAAGTCCTTGGCGAGCGCGACCAACATCTCGACGATCGTCGTGGTCGATGCATCCACGGTGATGGTGTCGACGAAGAACTTGTCGATCTTGATCGTGTTGGCGCCGAGTCCCTTCAGTCGCGACAGACCGCTGTGACCCACGCCGACGTCGTCGATTGCGACGCGGAAGCCGTGGTCGCGTAACTCGGCCACGACGGTCGCGGCGTGCGCGAGATCGTCGAGCTCGTCGCGTTCGGTGACCTCGACCACGATCTGGCGTGCGGAGATTCTCGCTGCCAGGACCGTGCGACGCAGCGTCTCGACGAAGCCGGCACTCAGCAGGTGTTTGGGCACGACATTCACGGACATCTTGAAGGTCTTGTCCGCCTTCAGCACGCCCTGCAGGTCGGCGAGCGCCGATTTCAGGATCTGCCAGGTCATCACCTGGATGCGCCCGCTGGATTCGGCCAGCGGAATGAAGTTCATCGGCGGTACCACCGAGCCGTCCCGACGAACCCAGCGCGCCAGAATCTCGCAGCCGGTGATCTGGCCCGTCCTGAGCTCGAAGATGGGTTGGTAGTACGGCTTGAATTCGCCGGCTGCGAGGCCGCGATCGAGATCGGCGACCGGCCCTTCCATCCGGCGGCTGCGTGCCAGCAGGATGCCGAACAGTGCGCCAAGCCCAAGAGCGACTGCGAGCGCCGGCCAATACGCCTCGCTGTTCCAGCTCGAAAGCACGGCGTGCTCGAGCCGGATCGTGGCGTGAAGCGGGAAGCGCGTGGAATGCCTGTCGAAGCTGATCGGCCCTGGCAGGGGCCTGTCGGCATCGAGCCGGAATTCGCCGAGCTTCTCGCCATTGCTCAAGGCGAGGATCACCTCGCTGTGCGCGCGCAGCTCGGCGGGCATGAGATCGAACAGGCCGGCGTTGATGCCGACGATGGCGACCAGCGCGGAACTGCGATTGACGTCCCTGAGCACGCCCAATGCGTCGCCGCCGAACTGCTCCACGCGGAACAGCGAGAGCCTCTTGTCGTGTGAGGGCAGCATGTCGCGCCGATCCGCCCATCCCTTGTCGAACTCGAGCGTCTCGGAATAGGCCGAGCAGATCACCGATCCGTCCGGGTTGACGAGACGGACGTCCTTGATCGCCGAGCGCTGGTAGACGTGGAGCCGGATGGCTTGCAACGCTGCCGGCGCGCAGCTAGCAAGATCACGCTTGGCGAGTTCGTCGAGGCTGGCCGCGGCGAAATCGACCGCAAATTCGGAGCGGCGCAGAACGACCTCGGTCAGCTCGTTCAGCTGGTGCGCCTGCTGGTGGCGAATGACGCCGTCTGCCGCAAAATGGCCCGCCAGCCCGAACGCCATCGTGCTCGCAACAACGAGCGCCGCAAACGAGAGGTTCGGCCGCTGTAATCTCATCCGGTCCAGGCGAAATTCAGGAGAGGCTTGGTGACTGATCTCGGAACTGATTTTGGGAATTGATTCTAGCCAGCGGGGGCTAAGATAGGGTTTAACGAGCGGACCGGTCCGGAAGGGCTACCCAGGGGTTGCCTGACTGATGGTCGTGCGGCCCGAGCATGGAAAGTTGAGCAGTATGATCAGGACGTTAAGCCTCCTCCTCCTGTCGTTCGTCGTCGGAAGCTCCGCGGCTTGGGCGCAGGGAACCAAAGACCAGCCATCGGGCACTCAGCCCACCTCCCGCAGCGGCACGGCCACGAATTCCGGTTCGGACAGCATGGGCGGAGCCTTCAAGGGGACGGGGACACCCAACTATGGAACGAGCCCTGGGATGGGGTCCCAGAAGAAGACGCGCAACTAGGTCAGGTCAGCTTGGTCGCGCTCATCGGGGGCGCGGGGAGACGGCCTCTGGATAAGCTCTGCCTAACCTGTCGGTGTGGGGCGCTGCGGGATCACGGGCGGCCCGCAGCCGAAGCACCACGAAGGCGATGTTGATCGCCAGCCAAACCAAAACCGCGGAAATGGCAAAGTGGAGCACTGCCAGACCTCGCTGTGAGATTCGAACTAACACCCGAACGTGGGTCTGGTTCCGTCCCGGCGAGGCAAAGCCATGATTACTTCGAAAGAATGTCTGTTTCGAAAGACTGTAGGCTGACGTCCGCATCTGCGGAGTCGTGACCTCTGAGCCTTTTGCAGTGACCTGCTGGCCCCGACAGTGAGGTCGGTCGTCATTCACCGCACGCGGGAGGTCGTGCTGCGGGGCTCAAGGCGAGCACCGTCGCCTTTCCGAGGCTAGCTCTTTTTGCCCGTCTTCGGCTTCAGCGAAAGACCAAGCCGCAAGGCCATGCGCTTGATCGCATCAGGCGAGCGTCCGAGAACTTTCGCGGCCTCTTCCAGCGAAGCCGAAGACTTGGCCAGCTCCATGAGCCGGCGGTCTTCTTTGAACGACCAGGGCTTGCGCGCCATAACCGAAATCATCCTCTTGTCGACACAACGACAAAGCCGCCAAGCGACCCATGTTCGCTCGACGGCTTTGCTTGGGTGGGGCCGGGCTTGGGGGAGCCCGGTGCGAGATGGATATGCGATCGGTGAGACTTCGCAACAAACAACGCGGATTAAGCTAACTGCTCAACCTTACTGCGATGAAATCGATGCGCGACGCTCCGTATAACCACGGTGTTTCGCTGGCGAATCCGATGCGCGCCCTCCCACGGCGGTCTCATCCGTGCCGGTCGACGTTTGAAGCACCAAGATGAACGAGGGTTCATGGTGTCGGCGTGGCGAGTTCTGGTAAAAAGAACTGGAGCCTCTTCTCCGCGCTCTGTGTCCTCGCGTGCCGACCAATCTTCGAGCATCACGTTGCACAAACTTCATCTTCGTCTGACAAAAGTTTCAGCGGTGACGAACTTGAAGTCGACACAACGAAAAGATGAAAATGAGCGCGGGAGGAGCGTTCCGGCAAACGTGGGAATATTCCAATGTTAGCTGCTTTGGTTTTGATTTCGATTTTCGCAGCGGGTTTTGGCTGCGGCTATGCCGTACGGGCGTGGCGCTCGCGGAAGCGATCGGCACGATATCGTCTCTATGCACCCTATACCCCCGCTTCGATGGAAGCCGGTCGCACCCAGCGGCCATCGTAACCGCGGGGCCGCGCGCGTGCTGACCCGGGTGAATGGTCGTCGTGGCGGAGTCGAAATAACCATGTGCGGTTAGGTTAATCTGCCGCCGTCCTTGAGCGCCCAGGCAAGGCAACCTAAGACGGATCAGTTCATTGCGAGTTCGGGCCCTCTATTTCCGGAGGGCGTGCGGGTAGGCGTAGATGACGTGGCTGATTGCGTTGCTGGGCGCGACGACTTGCGCTCTTATTTTGATTGCGTTTGTTTGTAGCTATGGCCGGCATCTGAGAGATCTTCCAGGTCCCTGGATCATGAGCGAGGGTCATTCAAATGATTGATCAACGGCAGAACGCGCCGCGCAGATATTTTGTTGACGCGCAAGGGCATCGTGTTCTGATAGGCCTTTCGCTGGAGGAGACGGCGGAATTCGAGGCGCTGGATCTTGCCTCGAAGGAGACGGTGCAAATCGTGGCCGAAACCCGCGCAGGCACGAGAGCGGCCGCGGTTGACGACGTTCGGTGGCTGGAGCTCTATTCCAAGCACGAAGGAGCCTGGCGGGCCGGATCGCACAAAGCCAGGCGGGGCGGACGCAGGATTTAGGCTTTGTTAACTATGCCTGACCGATGGTAGCGGCTTAGATCTCGAAAATGGGGATGGCCCACATGTTTCAGCTATTCCTGAGAGCACGCGCGCATAATCTTCTCGGCTCCCGGCGCGAGGACAAAGGTTTTAAGGCCCGCTCCGCGGAGCGTGATGCGGAGACCGATCGCACGCGGATCGGTGCCGTCCTGGCGGCGATCGAAACGGCATTGCAGGAAGCGGAGAGGGAGCAGGCCGGCCTCAACCGGCGTGTCGATGACGCAGTTGCGCGCGCATCCGTCACCTTCGGAAACGGTACCGACGAGTATCTCGAGCGAGAGGCGCTCGACAATCATCACCAGGATCTCTTTGCGGCTGATATCTCCAATGGCCAGCGCCGGCTCAAGGAATTGGCGAGCAGCATCGGGCACCTGAAGTTCGTCAAGACCGCAATGCTCACGCGTTTTCCGAATTTCAAGCCGCCGCAGCTCAACAGCTAGTATTGGAGCTCTTGCCGCGCGCTCGGCCATCCTTCGAGACGCCCAGGCCACACCGCGTGACAATTCAGCGCCGCTTTGCGGTTTGGCGCGTCGATCCTTTTTGCTATGGTCCCGGCAAGCATTCACGCTTCGAGGGAGCAGCAAGGTGCCGGTCAGGAATATGCGAAGGTTGGTTGGATTGGCATGCGTGTTGACGTTGGCTGCGCCGGCGACGGCGTCGGCCATCACCGCCGAAGTGGCGCGCGCATGCGAAGCGGCGGTGGCCAAGGCGTTTCCGCCCAGGCAAATCGGCAACCCGGCGGCGGGGAGCGCCAAGGGAACGGCCAAGGATCAGCGCGCATACTTCCAAAAATGCGTCGCGAACAACGGTAAGGTCGACGACGCGCCGGCGGAGGCGGCCAAGGACAGCAAGCCCAGTAAGTAGCGGCCGTCGATCTAACGCGGCGGCGGGCAGGGAGAATAGAACGCGCCGTTTGCCGCGTTGATACGTTCGACGCATTGGTTGGGATCGGTGATCGTCCCTGCCACGGTGAAATCGTAGCCGATGCCTTTGACGACGACAATGTAGCGGCCCGGCGACAGCGTGAAGCCGTCCTGTTCCGGTTGCAGCAACAGCATCCTCTGCTGATCCTCGACCGGCCCCACTTTGTAGGGGTAGGACATGCTGCGAATGACCCAGGAATCGCCCGCGTTGACTATGGCGGCCTTGCCGGAGGCATCGACGCCCATTGACCGGGACACCCTCGCGACGACTCGAACCTCGGTCACGCTTGCCTCAATGCTTCCGTCCGGTCTGAACACGATGAAGTTGACATCTCCGCTTGTCAGGGTCGTTGCACTCGGCGTGTTGATGGCCGCCGAGATCGCAACGCGGCGGTCTGGAATCTTTCCGGGGACCGGCTTCAGTTCCTGGAGCTGCCCCTCGTTCAGCGCGTAGACGCCGAAGGTCGTCGGCAAAGGCATGGAGGGATGTGCAGGTGGCGCCGGCTCCTTTGCGCTGTCGGGCGATCGTTCGACACTCACGCTCTCCGACGGGGGCGGGGCGGTGGCCGGCCGGGGCTCGGGGTTGCCCGGCGCGCGCTCGGATGGCAGCACCAATTGCGACAGTGCGGACACTTGGGTCCTCAAACGCGGCCAATAGATCACCGTGGTGCTGGCGCCGGCCATGAGCAGGAGAATGCCGGCCAGTCGAACCAGAAAGGTGAAGGCGCCGCTGCGTTTAGTTTGATCCGGCGATCGCGGCGAAACCACGGGACGGCGCGGTGCTCCCGCGTCCTTCGCAGCAGGCGGCGAAGCCGAAACCGGAGCGGGGGCCGGGATCGGCGGGGGTACAACATTTTGCGGTTCCGACGCATCACTGCGCTCGAAGGAACGCTCGACCTCCTTGATGGCACTTTCGAGGACCTGCTGAAGCTCCCGGGATTCCCGCGCCTCGGCGTGGGTGAATTGCTCCAGAAGCTTGACGCGCGCCAGCTCATAAACGATCTCCCGCATCTGCCGGGGATCGTCGGATACGGCGCGGATTCGGCTCGACAGGAGACGGATAAACCCGGCTTTGATCTGTTGCGTCGAAGGAGCGTTGGCCGCAATTTCACCGGAGTCGGTCATCAAGGCCGATCAAGTAGCCCGGTTAGGGCTATTTCGCTAGGTCTTTCCGCTTGAAACGTCTCCACCGAGGCAGCTTCCCCTGTCATTGCCGGGCCTGGCAAAGCCCCGCGGTGTTTCGAAGGTGCTTGCTTTTAGAGGAAAACCTGTGACATTTCGCCAAGCTCCTCATTCTGGTGTTCGGCCATGCGCGGCGTTCTAGCAGTCCTTTCGGTTTTGACGTTCCTGGCTTCGCCTGCCGTTGCACAAGGGATCAAGGATCAGGCCAACACCACGAGCTCCAGCATCATCACCACGCCGACGAAGAAGGCGCAAACCAATCAGACGGCCTCGCGGCCGACCGCCGTTCGGAACCTCTCGGGCAGGCTGCCTGCTGGAAAGTCGGCTCAAGGCGTCTGGCGCGATGGCAAGCTGGTTGCCGTTCCCCGCTGAGGCTGCGACCCAACGAAGCGTGAAGGAACGGTGATCGCCTCCCTGACGTTCATGCTTGGGAGATATCGTATGAAACGACCAGTTCTGATCGCCATTGCGTTGCTTGTGCCCGCCGCTGCCTGGGCCCAGGGCGTCAACGACCCTTCGACGCCCAACCGCAACGTGATCATTGTCAATCCGTCGCAGCCGTCGGGCAGCACGGCCACGCCGAATTACCCGAGCCGGATCCAGGCGCCCCTGACCCGCGGCGGGCGAGCTATACCCTATTACGGAAACAGAACCCGGGGCAGTGCCTCAAGTAGGCGGTAGGTGTGCCGCCGGCTGGCCTAAGAGAACATCGCGAACATCAGCCGTTCGGCCGCCGTGCCCGATTTTCGGTAAATAACGGAACGCTCCTGTCCCCTAAGAGAGCGGCGTCTCGGCGAGCTATTGAGGATTGACCTCGACCTCTAGGGTCGATGTCCCTGCACCGTGAAGCTTTTTACCCGAGATCAGAAGGGTGAATTTATCGGGACCTTGCTTGTCGGCTGCTGCCAGATAGCGGAAGCCGGACCCGACCACGGTCAATTGTCCCCTTGATGGTCCGCTCACGACCGATACCTTGAAGATCTGCATGTACGACCAACGCAGGCCCTGGATGCAGTCGGATCCAGGCTGGATGGTCAGCGTCCACGTCACTGTGTCTCCCGACAGTTCGAACGGCGTCCGTTCCTTGATGCAGAGCGGACTGGCGTGAGCCGCCATGACTAGCGCAGCGGAAGCTGCGATGCAGGCAGCTAGCAGCAACAAGGGTTTTTGAGGCATGCGACGGCAGCTCCACGCGCAATTCCCGAAGAGAATATCAGCGAGCTAACGAGGTCTTCGACTCCTCGGGCTCGCCAGGTGCTCGTCAACTTCGTGCCAGACGAGGTTGCAAGCTAAAGCGCAAAGCTTGCCTGCGAATTCGCTTTCTTGCAATTGGCAAAGGTATAGATTGATGAGCCGGGCATAAGGAGTTTCCGGCCAATGGTTGTCCTTATGCTCTGTCTTTGGAGTTATCAGCGTGCGAACCGCTCGACGTGACCATTCGCTAGATGACGGAAGGCGGTTGGGGACGCTGTCTCGAGCTGTCGTTTCCCTTGCCGCTGCCCTCGGCCTTGGTCTCGCCTACCCTTGCTTCTGTCTTGCTCAGGCCGATCCGGAGCCCTCGCTCAGCGACTATCTTCCACCAAGCGAGCCAGAAGTAACGCGCGACGAATGGCGGCAGCGGATCGAGGACGCTCGGCGCCGCGCCAAGGAAGCTTCGCGCGAGCGGCGGGAGCATCCCGAGCTCTACAAGCCGATTCCGGAAGATCCGGACCTTGTCGCGACCGAACGCCTTCTCCGCGACGATAGCCTGCAGCGAGGCGATATCGTCACGACCAAGAAGGGCATGTTCGTCTATCAGGGGCGATCCGACCAACCGCGTCGCGATCAGGACTTCGTGCCGGTCAACCCGAAATCGGTGCGCTGAAATTCAGTAACGCCGCAAGATCTCGTTGAATTTGGGATCGGTCACTTTCGTGGTGTCGAGCAGCAGCGCCTTGCCTTGCGGCGTTGCCTGCACATAGGCCGCGATCAGCAGCGGCTCGTAACGCGAGCGATTGGCAAGCGCCGAGCGGATGTCGGATTGCGCCAGCAGCTTGATCTCCTCGTCCGTTGCAGCCGCGCCCGAGGTCACGGTCCGGACGCGAGCCAAGGCGACGTCGATCGGCACCGATCCCGTCAAGTAGGACATCTTCACCGCAGGCGTTGCCGCTTCGCCGGCCTGGGCCTGCAGCGTGCCGAGCGTGTGCCAGAGCGCGGGCCTGATTGGTGAGACCTTCAAGGCAGCGACGACGGCGCTTTGGGCGGCCTTGTTCTCGCCGGTCCGTCCGGCCGCATCGGTTGAAGGACGGTGAAGAACGTCAGCCGCCATTGCCGCCGCGTAGTTCGCGAGCAGGTCGCCATCCAGCGAAATTGATGCCAAGACGCCGCCGGCCGCCAGCTTGGCCTTCTCGGGCGGAATCTCACCCGAGAACAAGTCGCTCGCGCGAAAGTTCGGCCGTACGAGATCGCCAAAGAACGTTATGCCGGCGTGAAGCAGCAGCACGAACGCAGTGCAGATGCCGATGACGCGAAGCAGGAACATGCGGTTCATGGTGAAATCGACGAGTCCTGTGAGGGCGAACCGAAGACGGGACCGATAGGACGGCCGGGCTCTTAAATTGCGAGCAGACTATCACCTTGGATGGTCAGCAGCGTCAAGTTTCCGGTCGCATAGGCGCCCGTGTCGATGTTGATGCGGTTCGGGCGAATATCGGGCGCGCTGACCGGCGTGTGACCGTGGACGATATATTTGCCGAAGCGCTCCTCCGACGCGAGGAATTCCTCGCGGATCCAGAGCAGGTCCTCATCCTTCTGGCGCTCGAGCGGCACGCCGGGCTTGACGCCGGCATGGACGAAGAAGAAGTCCCCGCAAGTAAAGGACGAGGGCAATTGCTGGAGGAAAGCCAAGTGCTCGGGCGGCAGCGCGCGCTGCAATCCTTCGATCAGCTCGACCTGCTGCTCCGCGGACGGATTCATGGTCGGCGTGATGCCGTAGGAGACCAGCGTCAGCAGGCCGCCATAGTGGCGCCACTCCTGCAGGCGGGCGGGGTCCTTGAGGACCTCGAGCAGGAAGATCTCGTGGTTGCCCTTGAGGCAAACCGTCTCGTGTGTTTTCGAGCGTTCGATCAACAGATCAAGCACGCCGCGCGAGTCCGGGCCGCGGTCGACATAGTCGCCGAGAAAGACCTGGATGGCCCGTTCGGGGGCCGAGCGGGCCAGATCGACGTCGATGACGGTTAACAGCGATTGAAGCAGATCGGCGCGGCCGTGCACGTCGCCGATGGCATAGACGCGAACGCCGTCGGGAAGCCGAGGCTTGGTCTTCTTTCGAAAGCGTGAGGAAAGGCCCATCAGGTCGGTCGAATCGCTTCCAGCGTCGCGAGCGGAACGTCGCGATGGCTCTTAGCAGAACAAGTCACACATCGGTATTCTTAATTGTTTCCGACCAGGGCCCCCGCATTTTGATTAAAGGATCGCGCGGCCTTTGAGCCGTATTTCAAGACATCTCGCGTAGCGTCTCCCCAACAAAAACGGGGAGCGCGACATGCGCAAAGTTGTAAAGTTCCTGACGGCCGTGGCCGCCATCGTCGTTGCTGCAGGGGTGCAGCAGCGCGCTGAAGCCGCATTCGTCGGTGCGCCCTTGGGGCTGCGCGGGGCCATCCAGTACATCAAGTTCGACCAGCCGACGCTGGCGCCAATGGCATTCACGCTGTTTTGCCTGAAGTACAAGGACGAGTGCAAGCCGCGGCCCCAGCACATCGTGTTCAGGGGCGGGCGCCTGAAGCTTACCGCGGAGCGGCTGGCGCAGATGCAAGAGGTCAACCAGCAGGTCAATACCGCCATCCGTCCCGAGGCCAATCTGGAAGGGCTGCGCGGCGAGAAGTGGCTGCTGCATCCGACCAGCGGCGACTGCAACGATTACGCTGTGACAAAACGCCACGAACTGATCGCCAAGGGCTTTCCGGCGCGCTCGGTGCTGCTCAGCGAGGTCGTGACCACCTGGGGCGAGCATCATCTCGTGGTTGTGGTGCGCACCTTCGCCGGCGATCTCGTGCTGGACAATCTCTCCGGCCACATTCTGCCGTGGTCGAAGAAGCCCTATCGCTGGGTCCGCATTCAGTCGCCCAAGAACCCGAACTACTGGGCCTCCCTCGGCGATCGCGCGGTCTGATCACCGGCGCTCTATCGTGATCCAGATTGGCTGATGCTCTGCGACAGCCCCAGTCCCACGATCACCGAAAGGCACAGGATGGCCGCCGGGCGCAGCAGCCCGGGCCCGGCCAAGCTCTGAATCAGCGCAAACAAAACACAGGCCGCGGCGGCCGCAGGGAAGAACGAGTCGCGTCCGCGCTGCAAGGCGCCGAAGAACAGGCGTACCAGAACGATCGAACTCACCGCCAGCGCGGCCGCCAGGCCAATCCATCCCATGCCCGCAAAGACCGCCGTCGCGGTCGACGGCGCCGTCAAAGCGGCTCCGACATCGCTCTGATAGATCCGGCCCACCGCAGCAAAGGTCCCGGCGCCCGCGCCGAACCAGCGCGTGTCGGTCAACATCCGCTCCAGCGCGGCCCGCGTTTCAGCCCCCATATCCGGGACGAGCCGCAAGAGGACCGGTCCGGTGCCTTTTTCGAACAGGAAGGACAGCACGATCGCCGCGCCGATCAAGGCGGCGGCCGACAAGGCGCCCGCTGCCAATGGCGATAGATCGAGCCTGCGAATGACGAGGATCAGCAGGATCAGCACAATGCCAAAGGCCGCGGCGATCGCGCTGTTCGTGCCCGACAGGCCGAACACCGCAAGCGCGCTTGCCAGCGCGCCCATGAGTCCGCAAAGACCGATCGCCACCGAGCGAAGCATCGAATGATGCGTCTCGGCCCGTTCGGCCGCGAACTGCATCACCGCCAGATTGAGCATGAGACCGAGGCCGGCCAAAGTCGTCGTGAAATCTGAGGGCGCGGCTCCAGCAAGCGCCGGCGACAGCCGATGCAGGTCCAGCATCAAGGCGGAGACCGCGGTTACGCCGCTCAGCACAAAGAGAACCAGCTCGGCCCGGCTGCGATTGCGGACCACCAGGATGGTGACGCCGAGCAACGAGATCGCCGCAAGCGCCAGCAGCAGCGCGCTGACGGTCAAGCCGATATCGGCCGTGATCGGTCCGAACGGCAGGCCACCTATGGCATCGCGCGTGCTGGCCCAGATCGGATGGGCAGCGCTTAGCGGAAGCGGGACGAGCTGAGCCGCGATGAACAGCGGAAGGGCGATCGGGATCCAGCGGCCCCAGGAGGTCGCGCGAACATAGTGGTCGTAATCGGCTTTTCGCGCGCTCGCGGTGGCCGCCAGCAGGCTAAGCGCGGCGGCCATCATCCCGAGCTGCGCACCGAACTTGGCGCCGGCGATTTCGAGAGTGGAAGCGGAGACGATGGAAACGATGAGGGCAAAATAAGCGAGGGACAAACGGCGCGCTCGAAGGGAATCCTGAAACGGTCAGGTCACCATACAAGCGGGCGGGTGGTTTTCAAACAGAGGCCTGCCTCGGTCCAACGTTTAAACCTCGGGCCGTTTGCGCGCGGGCTCGTCGCAGCGTTGATCGGCGCGCGATCAGCGGGTGGCCTTGATCGGACGGCCGAAGACGCGGGCGGCACGTGCGGCGGCAAGGCCAAATCGCGCGGCCGAGCCGAACAGATAGCCGCCCTGGAGGGCGATGGCCGCGAGTGCCACGCCTTTCAGGCTCTCGAGCACGGTGAGATCGAGCACCAAGCCGACCGGGATGGCGGCGAGCACCATGACGAAGGTCAACGGCAGCAGGACCAGGACGCGAAAGCGTTGGCCCAGCACGGCACCTACCAAAAAGCTGAAAATCAAAAACGCGGTCATCCGAAACACTCTCCGTGCTTCGGACCCTAGGTTCCCCACCCTAAAAAGACCCTTAATCTGTATGGCTAAATTTGGCCTATTGGCTGCAATTTGCCAGCAGCGAATGATAGGCCTCACGCAAGCCGTTCAGGGCCACCACGCCCTTGATCTCGCTGTCGCTTTCCCTGACCACCACCGACAGCGAGGCCGTTGACTGCCACTTGCCGGCGGCAAAGGCCGAGACCTCGTCGGGCAGCAGCACCGCGGCGCCTGCGGCCGCCATGCTGGCGTCAAAGGTCAGGGTGCCACCGCCGCTCGCGGCGATGGTGACCTTGGGGTGGCTCCGCGGCGGAAAGGGCCTGATCAGGGCCACCAGCACGTCAACCTTGCCCTTCGGCGCGCAGCGAACGATGAGGCCGGCAAAGTCCGGGTCGGATTGGGTGGTATCCGCGGTCTTCGTGATGGCCGCGAAGCTTTCGCCGTCCTTACCCCCTTGCGTGCGGCTGAACTTCCAGACGGAGGAGGGGGCGGGGTTGGCGGCTTCAACGATAGGCCTCCCGCGACACGTTGTGTTGTCCGGGCAGGGGCTCGTCCATTGCGAGGGGAGATCCACGCCGCCAAGGAGCGAACCTGCCAGCAGCGTGATCAAAAGGAGGCCAGACACGGGGAATCCTATCTTAATGGTTCCAGCCTTAGCAGAGGGCGGCGAGGTCAAGAAGCCTCACGCTCGACACACTGAGTCCTCGGCTTGGGCGGTTTGCGCGCCAACGGAGCACACGAAATACAACAAATAGTCACAAAGGGTTAAACCAAGCCCCAAAGAGTGGCCCGGGCGCCACAGTAGCCGACCGATCGCACCGTTAACCACCGGGAACACTTGTCGCACCACCCCCTAGGCCGTACCAATTTACGTCACTTGGGGAGCCTCGGGCGCGATTCATGTCATCTATTGCCAAGACCTATATGTTGAAGCCAGCGTTGCTGGCCGCCGCTTTGGCGCTCGGAGCGTGCTCGACCAATCCCGGCTCGGGACCGCTGACGGACGACGTCAACAACAAGATTCAGACTGAAAACGCTCCGGCCTACGAGCTGGTGCCACTCAATCCCGCGACGGTGAAGATCCTGCACACCCATGAGCCCAAAGGGCTCGCCGGCGTGTTCACTGATCGGCGGCCGCCGGCCAGCATCGTATTCGGCATCGGCGACGTCGTCAGCGTCACCATCTTCGAAGCCGCGGCAGGCGGTCTGTTCATCCCGGCGGAAGCCGGCGTCCGTCCGGGTAACTATGTGACGATCCCCGATCAGTCGGTCGACAATGACGGCTTCATCACCGTGCCCTATGCCGGCCAGATCAAGGCTGCGGGGCTTACGGCGGTCCAAATTCAGCGCGCGATCGTCGACAAGATCGGCAACCGTGCGATCGAGCCGCAGGCGGTCGTGGCGATGTCCTCGCAACGCACCCAGCTCATCAGCGTGCTCGGCGAGGTCAATTCGCCGGCGCGTTATCCCGCCAGCGCGGCGGGCGCCAAGGATCGCGTGCTCGATGCGATCACCCGCGCGGGCGGCATCAAGGGCCAGGGCTTCGAGACCTGGGTCATGCTGGAGCGTGGCGGACGGCGGGCCACCGTGCCGTTCGAAAATCTCGTGATGGCGCCCGAGAACAACGTCTATGTTCGCCCCGACGACAGCATCTACGTCTATCGCGAGCAGCAGAAGTTCCTGGCGTTCGGCGCCAGCGGCCAGAGCGGCGAGTTCAACTTCGATGCCTGGCGCATCAACCTCGGCGAAGCCATGGGCAAGGCCGGTGGTCTTCTCGATGGCCAAGCCGATCCGGCCGCCGTGTACATGTATCGCCGCGAGCCGCGCGAGGTTGCGGCCCAGCTCGGTATCGACGTGAGCAAGTACACTTCCGAGACCGTTCCGGTCATCTTCAACGTGAACCTCCGCGATCCCGGTGGCTTCTTCCTTACCACCAAGGTCATGATGAAGAACGGCGACGTGATCTACGTCTCGAACTCCCGCAACGTCGAAGTTACGAAATTCCTGCAGTTCCTGCGCGTGATCATGGCCACCGGCAGCGATGCCGTGAACCTCTCCAACGACGCCCTGATCTTCCGCAACAACGTCAAGCTGGCGCCGTAAGACACCAACTTGATCCAGCGAAACCGATGGCACCGGGGCTTTGTCCCGGTGCCATCTTCGTTTAGATCGAAGCGGTTCTGCTGCGGCTACGAGTTCGGGAAAGATCAAGGCGCCACTGGGCAGCGCGCCGGTCATCGGGCACCCCGCACTGTTGCAAGGGGCTTCATGCGCTTACGGACACTTTGCCGTCTTTTGGCTCTCGTCCCCGTCGGCTTCGGGCTTGCACCGCTCGGGCAGGCTCTCGGCGCTGCTGCAGAGCTAGGCGTTCGCCACCGCATCGACGTGATGGTCTCCGCGGAGCCCGACGCTCCTGTCTTGTCACGCCTCAAGGGCGCCAAGGGCGAGCTGTCGTTCACAGTCCGGCTTTCGGCGAACTCCAAGGAGAGCAAGTTCTTCGGAATGCTGCGCCCGTCCTTCCCGGATATCGTTGTCCCCGATGGTGCGGGAAAGCCGCTGGTCCAGCAGACCAAGCTATGGGAGGAGGAGGTCTGTCATCAGCGCCGCGGCCTGCCCAAAGTCACGGTGACGCAACTCGGCGGGCATTTCGGCGAGGGGGAGGGGCGGATCGAGATTTCGGCTATCAACCGGCACATCGGCGTCCTGGTCCCGCCCGACGAATTAACCCCTGGAATAAAACTCGATCCGGGCAGTGATAGCTTTGGAGTATTCTTGGCGTTCCGGGCGCAGACCCGGAACAGCCGCCTCAATGTGGATCTGAAGATCTATCCGATCGATTGCTTCCTCTAAGCCTAAAGCAAAGCTCGCCTTAAGAAAGCACGATGCGCCTTTGGCCTCCCAATATGAGCTGGTTCAGGATTCGTTGGTCATGGAGCCTGCCCGCGACCTTCATCCTGCTCTTTGTGGTAGCCGGCGCGCCGTTTCCGTTCGGCTCGACCAATGATCTGTCGATCGCATTCTGGTGCCTGTGCCTCGGGGTAGCGGTGATCTTCGCGCCGACGCGCGATCTGCGTCGGCCGCATCTTTGGCTGCTCGCCGGCCTCGGGGTGATCGTTGCGGCCTACGCGTTCGTGCTGCATGAGCAGCTCTCCGACCATCCCTGGATTGCGCCATTCCAGCCGATCTGGAAGCAGGCCTCGGATCTGCTGGGCGTGCCGGTCGCTCCTTCGGCTTCCATCGTGAAGAACGAGGCGTTCTTTGCGCTCGGCGCGCCGCTCGCCAACATCCTCGCCATCGTTCTCGGCATCACCGTCGGAGCGAACCGCGACCGCGCCCGCCGCCTACTGTGGGTGATCGCGATCTCCGGTGCGGTATACGCCCTCTACGGCGTGCTCTCGTTCCTGATCGAGCCCACCATGATTCTGTGGCGGGACAAGACGGCCTATCTCGGCAGCGTCACCGGCACCTTCATCAACCGCAACACGGCGGCGGCCTATTTCGGCTCCTGCGCGGTGATCTGGACGCTGCTGATCCTGGAGGATGTCCGCCGCCGGCTCCCTGAGCGGCACATCGAGTGGCGACGTCTGTCGCTCGACTTGCGCACGATCCCGCCAAAAGAGATCCTGCCGCAGCTTGGCTGCCTGCTGATCTGCCTGATGGCGATGTTCATGACGACCTCGCGCGCCGGCGTCGGCCTGTCGCTGCTCGCGATGATCGTCGCGTTCACGCTCTTTCTCAGGAAGGATCTGCCGCCGCGCACCGGCGTCTGGATCTCGCTCGGCTCGGGCCTTGCGGTTGCGTTGGGGCTGCTTCAACTGCTCGGTAGCCGCGTCTCCAGCCGGTTCGACAGCCAGGGCTTGGTCGACGAAGGCCGCATCGAGGCCTGGAAATCGACGCTGCGGATCATCGGCGACAACCCCTGGTTCGGCACCGGCATGGGCACCTTCCAATGGGCCTTTCCGCCGTATCGAAGTCCTAACATCTCGATTCGCGGGGTCTGGGATGCCGCGCATTCGACGCCGCTGGAGCTTGTCTCCGAGGTAGGCATTCCCATGGCTCTGCTGGTGGCGCTCGCCTGGGCCATCATGCTGCTCGTGCTGGCGAAGGGCGTGTTCAGGCGCCGTCGCGATGCCATCATCCCGCTGGCGGCGGCTGCGACCGCTACGCTCTCGCTGCTGCACTCATGTCTGGACTTCACACTCCAGGTGCCGGGTTACAGCATTCCATTCTTTGCGCTTTTTGGCGCGGGCCTTTCGCAATCCTTCCGCAGCAAGGAGGGCCGGCTGGCAGCGGAAGCCAACTTCATTAGCCGGCGAAGCGAGGGCCGTCCGATAACTGCTGACGCAGCCTCGCTCGATGCCCAGGTTCATTAAAGTGTCTAGATTTGAAGCAGTTGCACCGTTTACGAAGTATTTAGAATAAATGGACAGCCCTTTTCTCTTCGGATAGGTTCCTGTACTGCATGGCCATTTGCCCGGGCGAGGAAGCAAATCGGGGCAGCTGATTTTTTGGAGGTTGATTTATGAGCGTTATCAGGATTGCGCTTCGCGTGGCTGCCGCCGCGGCCCTCGCCGCGACGATTTCGTCGGCCGCCAGTGCCGCCATTTACCCGCCGCAGCGCCAGCTGCCGGCCACCGTCATTTCCGACTTCAAGGCATCCCCCACTAGCCTGTTGCAGCAATATGCGACCGGCGGCCCGCAGCTTATCTCGCGCGTACGGGACCTCGGCGCCTCCGATCCGACTACGTTGCCGGGCCTGATCGCACTGCTGAAGGACCCCGCGACCACCAAGGATCAGATGCGCGCGATCGTTGGAGGCCTCGCACTGGTCGCCCGTATGGCGGCGCAGCAGGACCAGGCCTATGGCAACGAGATTCAGGCCGCTATCGCCGGCACTGGTAATCCCGACGTAATCGCTGCCTATCAGGCCGCGACCGGCGACGTTGCGATAGCTGCGACCGGCGGCGCGGGCGGCGGCGGCACCGGCGCCGGCGGCCCAACCGGCACTAGCGGCTTGGCCAGCGGTGGCAACGGCGGGGGCGGCACGACGTTCGGCAGTAACACGACCGCTAACAACGCACCCAACCCCGGCAATGGCGGCGTCGGCAGCTCCACGAACAGTGTGAGCCCGCGCTGACCGGTCTGGTTCGCGGCCGGCCCTTTGAGAATTGACGGCAGCGGCGCCATTGGGCGCCGCTTTGCTTTTGCGCTGTTAAGGTTCACGGCAGATGCTGCGTCGGTCGCGCTTCGCGCGATATCAACCACGTTCAACTGCAAGCGACAATGTGATAGTCTCTACTTGTTGGCTTTAGGATCTGGTTCGTTCCGCCCCCTCCGGGGTAGTTGGCAGACTTTCCGGCCCTTGAGAACCATCGATTTTTCTTCAGGAATTTGCTTGATGCTGCAGGTAAATAGGCCGGGCTCGGAGATCAACCGCGATTTCGCTGAGTTGAGCAGGTACTCTTCCCACACGCTGACCTCATATCTCGACATTG
The DNA here is from genome assembly GCF_014198205.1 of Bradyrhizobium sp. SBR1B. Classification (NCBI taxonomy): domain Bacteria; kingdom Pseudomonadati; phylum Pseudomonadota; class Alphaproteobacteria; order Hyphomicrobiales; family Nitrobacteraceae; genus Bradyrhizobium; species Bradyrhizobium sp. SBR1B. Next base: position 242,414 of record NZ_JACIHC010000008.1, on the reverse strand, counting down.
TTCGCCGTCAATTTCCGACGATGCTTGCGATCGTGTCGGCCTGCGTGATCCTGGCGCTGCTTTATCTCTTCACCGCCGCGCCGTTGTTCACCTCAAGCGCCTCGATGGTGATTGACACCCGCAAGGTCCAGCTCTTTCAGCAGCAGTCGGTGCTAGGCGACGTGGCCATCGACTCGGCTACGGTGGAAACCCAGGTCGAAATCCTGAAATCCGAAAACATCAGCCTGAGTGTGATCCGGGATCTTCATCTCACGGAGGATCCCGAATTCGCGGGCAGCGGTGCGGGCCTGCTCGGCGTTATCCTCGGCTCGGTGACCAGCCTGTTCTCCTCGGGCCTCGCCCCTTCTGAGTTCGAGCTCACGCGTAAAGCCCTTCAGCGTTTCGAGAGCAACCGATACATCAAGCGCATCGGTGTTACCTATGTGATGGAAATCGGCTTCACCTCGCGCGATCCGCAAAAGGCCGCTCGAATTACGAATGCGATCGCGGACGCGTACATTGTCGACCAGCTCGAGGCTAAGTATCAAGCGACTCGCCGCGCAAGCGTCTGGCTACAGGACCGCATCAAGGAGTTGCGCACACAAGCCTCAGCCGCGCAGAGGGCGGTGGTGGACTTCAAGACTGCGAACAATATCGTCGACACCGGCGGGCGGCTGATGAATGAACAGCAACTCGCGGAGGTCAATAGCCAGCTGGTGCTGGCGCATGCCTCCACTGCTGAGGCCAAGGCCCGGCTTGACCGCATCAACGACATCCTCAAGCAGGAGATCCCGGACGCCAACGTCGCCGATGCACTGAAGAACGACACCATCGTCAAGCTGCGCGGGCAATATGTCGACATGGCCTCCAAAGAGTCGATCTGGTCAATGAAGTACGGCTCCGAGCACCTTGCCGCGGTCAACCTGCGTCGGCAGATGGCCGAGATCAAGAAGAATGTCATCGACGAGCTGAAGCGCATCCAGGAATCGTACAAGAGCGATTACGACATCGCGATGACCCGCGAAGAGGCGATCAAGTCCAGCCTCGCCAATGTCGTGTCGGAGTCGCAGCTTACCAACCAAGCACAGGTGCAACTCCGCGAACTCGAGAGCAGCGCGCAGAGCTACCAGGCGATGTATGATAATTTCCTCCAGCGTTACATGGAGAGCGTACAACAGCAGTCGTTTCCGATCACCGAGGCCCGTGTGATTAGTGCGGCGACTACACCGCTGGTCAAGAGCGCTCCAAAGACACTGGTCATTCTCGCGGCAAGCTTGCTTGCCGGCTTGATGCTGAGCTTCGGGGTCGCCGTGGCTCGCGAGTACGCTGACAGCGTGTTCCGTACGACCGCGCAAGTCGAGGAGCAGCTGGGAGCCAACTGCGTGGCGATCGTTCCGGCGCTCGGCAGTGCCGTGTCGACGCCAGTATTAGGCGGCAAGCTCAGCCGGAGGAATAGCAATCCGCAGCCGGACTTCCTGCGCTTTGTCGTCGACAATCCTTTATCACGCTTCTCGGAGGCGGTGCGATCGCTGAAAGTTGCCATAGACTTAAACTCCATCGTGCGCGACAACCGCGTGCTGGCGGTGACCTCGACCCTGCCTAACGAGGGCAAGAGCACCCTTTCGACCAACCTTGCGCAGCTCATTGCCCATGGTGGAGCGAGGGTGATTCTGATCGATGCAGATCTGCGCAACCCCTCGCTGTCCCGCGCCTTGATCCCGGACGCGCAGGCCGGTCTAGTCGACGTGGTTGCGAACAAGGCTCGACTCGAGGATGTCGTCGCCGTCGATCCTCAAACCCAGCTCGCGATCTTACCCGCCGGCGCAACTTCGAGGCTCCTGCATACCAACGAGATTCTAGCCTCCAAGCCGATGCGCGATCTCGTCGCGGCGCTGCGTACGAAGTATGATTACGTGGTACTCGACATGCCGCCGATGGCGCCCGTGGTGGACGTGCGTGTCACTACCCACTTCGTCGATTCGTACATATTCGTCGTGGAGTGGGGTAAGACCAAGATCGACGTCGTACGGCACAATTTGCGTGGAGCGCCGGAGATCCAGGACAAGCTTTTGGGCGTAGTGCTGAACAAGGCCGATACCAAGCTCCTATCACGCTATGAGTCCTATCATGGGCGCTATTACTATCAAAAATATTATGCCCGTTATGGGTATGTGGAATAACGAGCCCGGTGCGGTCGTGCTGCTCTGGTCTAAGGGCTGCGTTATTGCCTCGATAGACGTCGTGCGAGAATGCCTTTTTTTGCGTGTCTGAGGTCCTTGCTGTTGTTGTTGGGTATTATTGGGGTCATCTGGCCCCTCGAAGCGCTGCCCGCGTTTTGGGCGGCGGTACCAGCCAAGGAGCCAATAGCGCGCATACTTGCTGGTGACCGCTTCAAGCCGGGTGCGGTGAATGGGATGGGGGCCATGCTGCAAGCTCAAGCTAGGCCAACGATCGCGCGCAATGATGTCGCACGCGCGGAAGCACTGATCCGGCTGCGGATTGCTGAAGAAGCAACAGGGCGAATGAGCGCGGAGGAGGCCGACCACGAAGCAGCCATGGCAGATACAAAGATTAGGTCTTCACTCGAGTTCAACCCAGCCGATTCCTTTCTTTGGCTGATGCTGTACTCCATGGATACCGCTCATCGCGGTTTTGATGAGAAGACCCTTGAATATCTCTCCCAATCTTACGCCACTGGTCCCATCGAGGGTTGGATCGCGCTTCGACGAAACGCGCTGGCTCTCGCCACCTTTTCGAATTTGACCGGGACCACGCAACAAAGAGTGGTCTCGGAGTTTACTGGCATGGTGGATAGCGAATTTACGGATGCCGCCGCACTGAACCTGATGGGCGTGGGTTGGATGCAAAGGGAGCGCCTGCTAGCCAGCATTGCAATTGTAAACGTCGTTCCACGCGAGTCTTTTGCAAGACGGTTAGCCAAAGAGGGACTGAAGGTCCGTGTTCCGGGGGTTGAAATCGATGAGAGGACATGGCGTCAATGACGATGGACATATCATGGATGGCGGCTGCAGTCGGTCTGCTGCTGTCGTTTCCGTCTGTTGGGTATGCGCAAACGCCCTCACACAATCCGCCGAGATTGACTTTTCAAGGACCTGCTGAGCAATCAGGATCGACAGTAATACGGGATGCGCTTGGTAGACCCTGTTTGGATGTTGAAGCAGCGGCGAGGGCGCATGTAACCCAACCCAGTGTCTTTGATCACGTCGTCAGTATTAAAAACAACTGCCCTCGGCTGGTGAAGGTGACTGTATGCTACGCGAGTTCTGACAGATGTATGGACACAACCCTTGCCAGCTATGCCAGGTCCGACGTGATCCTAGGGACGATGACAGGCGTAAAGCTGTTTAAGTATTCAATGAGGCAACGATAGCGCTTGTTATCGCCGCCGCAGGCTTAGTAGGCGACAGGTCTTGAACTTGAGCGGTTGCTTAATCCCGGTGTCACAGGCCAGCGGAACGTGCCAACCTTGCGTTTCCTTTCCGCTCGACGATATTTCCGCCAACAGTGCGAAATCCCCCCGTTGAGGAAGTGCCGGAAGTGACAAGCGAATTGTGTTGGTACCATCCGCGCCACGCTGTCCAAGATGCCTCGCTTGTTTCGCATACAATGTACTACGAGCATTGGTGGTCTCATCAAGCAGAAAGATGTTGATCGTCTCATCTCGCCATGTATCGTCCGGCAGTCTAATGGGGACTTCGAGCTCGGTGGGGCCCTCGTCAGACAAGAGAGTAGCCCCCAACGAATAGCGTGCAAGAGTGGCTCGAGGAGGCAAAAACGTTGGCTTTGGCATATCGCTATGCTCAGTTTCGTACGAAAACTGAACTGGATCAGGAGTGGCTTCGCTTCCACCACAAAGTCGGGAGCCTTCGTTTGAGGGAGTGAATTGGCAAACGTGAACGTAGTCTATTTTGAACGCCTGGGGGAACGCGGACTCGTCGATCCCGTGCCGGCCGGCCCATCCGGCACCACCTATTGCAAAATTCAAGATTACCTGGGCTGGCGGACCTAGTACGCCGTCAGGACGTAGCCAACGGTAGGGGCGAGAATAAATCAGTCGTCCGTCCCAAAAGAACGAAATCCTCTCGGGGGCCCAAACCAAGCCCGCGGTGTGCCATCCTGCGTTCAGAGGAGCGTCCACACGCATCTGATTGCGGCGGGCATCGAAGGAGGAGTCAACGTACGTGTACACGCTCGCTGGAGCCTTATCTTGAGCTCCTGAGTGCAACATCGTATCTTTGTCGTCGTGCTCGTTTATGACGTATTCAAAGATATCGATTTCCGGTGGGTGCCAGGTTCGTCCGTCCCGATCATAGTCGCCTAGCAGCCAAAAGGCTGGCCAGATCCCCTTTCCTTTGGGCAGGAAAACGCGGGCTTCGAAATATCCATAGTAAAAGGTTTGATATGTCCGGATCATACCAGAATCGAAGCGGCTCGAACTTCCCTTCTTGGCGATCAAGCTCAGAACGCCATCCGAGAGAAGGTGACTATCTCGATAGCGCTGAACCTCGTCCTTGAAGTGATCCAACGTTTCATTTTCGTAAATATAACGAGTGGCCCATTTGTCCCTGTCCAGGGTGTCGGTGCTGAACTCATCCGCAAATACCAGCTTCCAGCCGCCTGCGGTAGCCGACCCCGTCGCGAGCGAGATGAGAATTAAGATTGACGTCAGAATTCTGACCGCGGTTTTGAATGAAGCAATAGAACGGTAGCTCTCAGAGGCCATTTCCTGATTTTCCTTCCAGCGCTGTCAGCGAGACCAGGGATTCGAATGACTCTTCGACCAACAATCAGCGTTATCATAACGAACTATAATTACGAGGAATACGTCGGGCACGCCATCGAAAGCGTGCTGTCACAGACCCGTCTGCCGGACGAGATCATCGTGATCGATGACGGGTCCACCGATTCATCCCGTGACATCATTCGCTCCTACGGAGAGCGCGTTCAGTCGGTGTTTCAATCCAACCAAGGTATAAGGAGCGTCACAAATAGCGGTTATGCCAGCTCCACCGGCCAAATTGTTATGTACCTGGACGCCGACGATACGTTTTATCCAATGGCCGTGGAGCGCGTGGAAAAGGCCTTACGTTCTGGCGTTGTAAAGGTTCAATTCGACCTGGATGTTGTCGATGAGCGCGGTCGTCGCCTCGGTAGGCGTATGCCAGACTTTTCCCGCAGGGCCATAACAGAGGTAGAGCTGGCTCGCGAGTTCAACGAAACGGGTACGTATCGTTGGCCAGTGACTTCGGGAAACGCATACTCCCGCGATTTTCTGAAACAAGTGATGCCGGTCAGCCCGCCGGTCTCCTTGGATGGGGTTCTCAACACCATCGCTCCGCTCTACGGAAGGATTGTCACTATCTCAGATCCGCAAGGGCAGTACCGCGTGCATCAACGTAATAACAGTCGAAAGAATAGCAGCGGCAAGGTTGCTTTCATTCCGGATTTTGCATCTAGAATCAGGTATCGCAAGCAGGAGTTCGACATTTTGCGGGAGCATGCAGATCGTCTTGGACATCAACTGCCGACCGGGGACTTGCTCGACAACGAATTGGTGTTTCTGAACTATCGGATCATGGCGCGTAAGTTATCGCGCGAGGATGAGAGCGATCGAAACAGATCTCTCTTCGATCTGTGGGCCAAGGGCATAATCGCGATAGGTCGTGGTCACTTTCGACCGAGCGTCGCCCTCAAACACGCGACCTGGATATGCAGTATAACGCTACTGCCTGCTTGGTTGGTGCGGAGATTAATCGAAGCACGGTTCTCGAGGACGCAATGGTGGTCGAATGTTCGGAGCCGTCTCGGGGGGGCATTTCGTAGTTGAGTGAACTTGTCTGCTTCAGGAGCAATCACAGCGTGCTTCGCTGCGGGAGTAGGCGGCCGGGCGGGGTCACATTCGTGAGGGGCTGTTCTTGAAGCAAATTCTCTGGATTTCTGGACGTGTCCCATCGCCACTCTACAGTGGCGACGCGCTCTATTCGGCCGGGCTACTTGAGGCTCTTGTCACTTCCCGACAAGTGGCTGTTCATGTCTTCGGCACCCAACGAGATGGTCACAGAAGCGACGATAAGCTGTTTGGCCTGCCCGGGGTAACGTGCAGTATGGTCCGACCTACACCCGGGTTGGGTCTCGGAAGCCTCATCTCTTCACTGCCCAGAGACGCATACCAGCTTGCCTCTGCGCAAGTTCGGAAAGATCTAGGCAATCTCTTGGGCAGGACTTGGGACTGGATCGTCATCGATCACGCAAATTCGGCCGGCGTTCTAGATATGTTGGAGGATTGCCGTGTACCGATCTGCTATATAGCGCACAACGCGGAGGGCTTGGTTCGCCCGCTGATCGCGCAAGAGTTCGAGGGCCTCGCTCGACGAGTCGTCATGAGACTGGATGCTGAGAAGTATCGGCGGCTAGAGCGGAAGATTGTAGAGCTTGCCGATGCAGTGATTTGTATTACGAGCGACGATGCTTCGTACTTTGGTCGGTTCTCCGGCAATATCCATGTCATTCCCCCCGTCCATCTCGGTCCGGTGAACCCTCGCCGCACTATTGTTGAGACCTGTCCGCGAGCTCTGGTGCTGCTGGGATCTTTCGAATGGGCTGCAAAGCAGCGAAACTTGCAACAGATACTGGACGGGCTTGTCCCAACTCTCCGGCGGAATACAATCAGCCTTCAAGTTGTTGGTGCGGTGCCGGAAGCCATTCGAGCGAGACATGAGGGGGATCCTTCTGTGACTTTCCATGGCCGCATGCCCGATGTGCGGCCGCTCCTTGACAAGTGTAGGGGCGGGTTGGTCGCCGAGGTTTTGGGAGGAGGTTTCAAATTGAAGATTCTCGACTATGCCTTTGCCGGCTTGCCAATCTTTGGCTTACGACCCGCTCTGACGGGCATGGCGCCAGAGGAGCGCTCAGCGATGTTTGAGGCCGAGAATCTCAGTGAGATTGGCGACCTCATAGTGCGCAACATCGATGATCTGGAAGCTCTCAACGCTAGTCAAATTGAACTTCAAAGCTTGGCGGCGCAACGGTTTGGGTTGGCCGCGGGAACAGAGCGGATGAGCCGCGTCTTTTTGAGGTAATGGAGTTGAGACAGCTGGCAGGTTTTCAGTACACTAAGCCACTGCTTGTCGAACTTGGCGCCGTGCAATGATAGCAAGAGTTCAGGCCTCTTCGACACCTTGGGAGAGCCAATATCAATCCGTGCAAGGTCGAGCCGGGACGGAACTGACCCGGCTCGCGAAGTTCGCAATCTGGTGCTCCGTTGCTTCGCTGCTATTCCTCTCACAGATTGCCATCAATATTGGCGACTTTCCCGCCTCGACCGATCTATTTTGCTATCTGGCGTTAAGTGTCTATCTTCTGGGTTCTGGCTTTGCGGCGCTGGAAGTTTCGATTGCTGTACTTTGGCTGGCTATCGCGACGGTCGGCTCAAGTCGTATAGTCTATTCAGCGGAGCCGACCTCGTGGAGTTCGCTCTTTTTGCTCCTTTGCCTCTATGCTCCGTTTTCTGTCAGACTCGCTCACCGCGAGAAAATGGAGCGTGTCAGCAAATACGTTCAATCCACATTCATTCTTCTAGTAGCGGTCATAGCCGCAATAGCCGTTCTTCAGCTGCTGGCAGTGAATATATTCAAGGCCTCGGGCTTGACCAATATTGCTTTCATCTTGCCCGACGAAATCCGTGGAGCTGGCACTTACTCATTTTTCAGAGAGAGCGGCGGCATCGTCAAGGCCAATGGCTTCTTCCTAAGAGAATCGGCGACGCTTTCGATTCTGACCGCAATTGGCTTCTTGCTTGAATATCATTCCAGGCGAAGGTTGTTTCTGATCGTTCTCCTGCTCGGGGGTCTGCTATCGTCGATCTCCGGCTCGGGTATCCTGATTGTCATAGTGGCCTTTCTCGTGCCGACCTCTCTCAGAAAAGCGCCGCTTTTCGTAGCCGCACTCGTGGTTCTTTTTGCGTTGCTCGCGTACGGGTCCGAGATTCCTGGATTGAGCTTGTGGCTTGATCGTTTATCAGAACTCGACAGCCGGGGCTCAAGCGGCTATGCGCGATTTGTGGCTCCGCTTCAGATGCTGGAGCGGAGCGTTGAGAAGGGCGGCGCTGCGATCTGGCTTGGAAACGGGAGCGGAAGTTATCTTCGTACGGTTGCCGCTCTTCAACTGAAGTATGAAATCAACGATCCAACTTGGGCAAAGCTGATCTACGAGTATGGTGTGGCCGGCTTTTGCGTCGTCGTAGCGCTCTTTGCCTGCCGGCTGTATTCAAGTCGGCTTCGCCCCGAGATTTGCAACGCTGTTCTATATGCTTGGATCAGTGCTGGAAATATCTTGAAACCTGACTTCGTGCTGTTGGTTTGGATGTTGAGCCTAGTGCATAAGGACCGACGGTCGTTGGTTCCCGCGAATTCGCGCGATCAACCCAGACAGAGGTGCTGAATTCAGCCTCTGATTGCTCAGGCCGACTGAACCGTTCGCTGCACAAATCGGGGACGAGACATGGGGGCGAATCGCCAAGAAACGAGAACGTTGGCAATCCTTTTCGGCGCCAAGGCAACACATACGAGCCAAAGTGACATTGCCACATGTCTCGACGGGGTGAGCCCCTGCAGACTGCAGGTAGCAACTACACCATCTCTCAGGCATCTCAAGATTGTATCGTTTTGAATCGGATGGTTTTCACGGGCGAGCCGCAGAGACGCGATGCGCATTGCAAGATTATAGAATCCGTAACGCCATCGGTCGGGGGCGACTTTGATGCCAAAGTTGCGCGCGAGCTCGGCACCGTAACCAGTGCGCGTGATGTGTTTTCGCAAATCGCGTGTTATGCGGGCGACATCCAGAGTCAGTTGAGCTCCATCGTTTTTGCCGTGCATTCGGTATGAAATCAACGGTTTGCGGACCGTTATTACATCGCCCAGTAAGGGGGCTGTTGCCAAAAAATAGCTATCGATGAATCTATCCATATCTTGTTGCAACGGCATAATCTTATCGAGGAACTGTCTTGAAAGCAGGTTTCCCGATGCGGGGGGGGTCGGATAGCTGGCCGTGGTGGCCAACGACCTCCTGATCTTCTCAGGTGTGGTGTGCTTATTGTACTTTGGGAAGACGCTTCCGAGAAACCGGCCGGTCTCGTCCATCAGTTTCATTTGAAACTGGATCATCGACCAGCCGGGTCTCATCACAGCCTGAGCTTCGCAAATCAGGGATGGATGGACCGTATCGTCCGCATCGAGAAAAAGAATCCACTTGCCTTGGCTATTGCGATAGCCTTCTTCAGCAGCGCTCGCTTGGCCTCGATTAGCTCGGAAAATCATTTTGATGCCGCGAGATGCAAATGATTCAATGACGGTTCGAGACCGATCCGTTGAGCCGTCATCGACGACGATCACTTCCACGCGAGGCCAATCGAGGTTGAGAGCACTCGAAATGGCTTCTCCGACAAATTTCTCATAGTTGTAGTTACAGATTATCACGGAAGCCAGTTCCGAGGGATCTGGTGCCACCTGAAGGTGAGCGCTGCTGAGAGTTGCCATGGCGCGAGGCCCTTATGAATCCGTTGTAGGCGGGCGATATCTATGTGTACGCCAAAGCCCAACTGCGAGCATCAGAGAATCCTTGGCGTGGAGCGACAGTCCTGCGTAAGCCAAGAAACCGACAACCGAGAGAAGCAGAATATTCAAGCCGGCCTGTGTATCTGGCAAGAAGTGTCGCGTGAGGCTGATTGCGACAGCCATCAGACACGACGCGATCGCGGGGGGGATAACGATCCGAAGATGTTCGTGCGGAGAGAGGCCGCACTTGCGATAAACAAGCATGGTCAACATTGCGAGCGCCAAGCATTCACAGCTTGACCAGACTGATAGTGCATAGTTCGTATCGGCCAGGCGTGTAACGGCAATAGCTACGGCCATAAACGCAAGGGCTATGAGGTTCGCAGAGCGGATACCTTTGATCTCGCCGATGGCGCTCAACAGCGATGTCATGAATAGGCGAGGAGCTTGAACAAAAACCAGCAGACTTAACCAGAGCGCCGGCTCAGCCGCGGGCAGCCATTTATTTCCAAAGATTACGCTGATCAGTTCACGTGCTTCGCAGCCGATCCCTACGAAGAGCGGATATATGAGACTGCACCCTATCCCGAGAACGATTTTGTATGAATTAAGAAGTCGCTCCCGCTCGTCTTGCAATCGAGCCATCAAAGGGAGCATTACTTGTGAAATGGCAGTTGCAGAGATTGCCCAGACCGTATCGACAAGTCGAAAAGCGATGTTAAGGAAACCGACTGTTTCGACCCCGAGAAATACTCCCGCAAAGAAGATGAAAGCGCGTTTGGTAGCAAAGTTGGTTGCGAGTGACGTGACTGCTCCAACGCTGTAGTTGAGCACATCGGCCAGAGGTCGCAGTTCTCTTGTCATACGAGGGCGCCACGCGGACAACACAACCAAGGTGGCACAGCCCAAGATCGTCATCGAAAGCGATTGGATAACCAAAGACCAGATACCAAATCCTTGCAGGGCTGCCAGTATTCCGATTGCTGCTCCAGCAGTTCGGCCAATCAGCGTACGAATTGCGAGAAGTCGAAAGCCGAACTCTTTCCTCAGACGTGCGTTCAAGATGCTCGTTGGAGCTTCGATTAGTAGTGCAACTCCGAGCACGCGGCCGATGTCGCCAATTCTCGAATCACCCACAAGGGTCGCCAGAAGCGGGAATATGGTCAGCAAGATGACAAAGACTACAATGCTGACGAGAAGCGATACTGTGAATGCCGCGTTGAAGTGTGCGTCGCTTGCCTTGGGCTCTCGCACCAGGGCGTCATGGAACAGCATGTTGGTGAAGATGCCAGCGACCTCGATTACCGACACTGCTACTGCGTAAGAGCCGAAGTCATTGGGTTCGAGAAGTTTGGCAAAGATGATAAGGGCCACAAAGGAAACTGCAGTCAAGCTGCCGTTTTCCACTATGCTCCACCAGATAGAACCAATTGCGGTGCGTGCGAGCGACAAAGCTGGAGCACTCAAGTGTCTATCAGGCTAGGATGGGCACCGGTCAGTGCTAGCGCTGCCGCCCTCAAATCTAGCATCCATCGCATAGCAAATCCAGCGTGTAAGGTTTTCACTCAGTGAACGGGATTCCGTGAACCTTTAGTAGGCACTCGGCTTGAACAGAGTGAGGATGGCTGTCCGTGCCAGAATCCAAACATCCAACCTTAAGCTCCAATTGTTGACGTACCACAAATCGTGCTCCACGCGCTTCTCCATCAGCTCGATGGCGCGGGTTTCTCCACGGTAACCATTAACTTGCGCCCAGCCGGTGATACCGGGCTTCACATGATGGCGGAAGGCGTAATTGCCGATGATCTGCTCATATTTGGTGTTGTGAGCGGTAGCGTGGGGACGGGGACCGACCAGCGACATGTCGCCATTCAGTACGTTGAACAGCTGTGGCAACTCATCGATCGACGTCTTTCGCAGCCACCTCCCGATGCGGGTTACGCGCGGATCGTCCTTCTCCGCCTGGCGAACGGTCGGGCCGTCCTCCAGGACGCGCATGGTGCGGAATTTGATGATCTTGAAGGCGCGTCCGTTGAAGCCATTGCGAGTCTGGCGAAAGAACACCGGGCCTCTCGATGTCAGTTTGATGAGGAGGGCGGTCATCAGCATCACGGGGGTGAAGACGATCAGGGCAAGGCCGGCACCCAGGAGGTCTAGCGTGCGCTTAACCGTTCGTTCCTTCCAGGATAGCGGTGCGCGGCGCAGTTCGGCCGTCCAGGTGTTGCCGGTACTTTGCAGCGGATGGCGTAAGAAGCGCGCAGCATGTGCGTCTGGCACCAGATGCACGGGAACGGGCAGGATTTTTAGTGCGTCTAGAATGCTGTCGATCGCGTGCTGACGGTTCCAGCTCATCAGCAGGAAGACGTGCTCGATCCGGTTCTCCCGCGCATAACCGACCAGTTCGTCGAGCCGGGACGCGATCGCCGAAAGCAGAAGGGGCGATGCAAGCTCGTTGGAGCGAATCTCCATGATGCGCCTCAGACGATAGCCATGCTGGGCGAGGTCCTGGATTGCGTTGGACGAGGCCGGTAGGCCGAACTCAGCAATCATCACGGCGGGACTGTTGGCGAAAGCGCCGCTGCGCAAGCCACGTGCGATCGCCCGCGCGGCGACGGTTTTCCAAGCCAAGAGCATGGCAAGGCCCAGCAAATAGAACGAGATCGTGGTCGCGCGGGAAAATTCCTCGCTCACCTTCATAGTGAAGGCGATGGCGAGCAGAGCGCCGAACAAGCCCGTCCAAGTGGACACCGTCAGGCGGAAGCTACGCAACAAATTGGTGATTGTCTTGATGCGGTAGCCGTGCTGGACGGTGGTAAGGAGGACGAAATTGAGCGCGACCAAGAGGCTCCCGGCGGCATATTGATTGATCTTGGCAACCTCAGCGTGCACGTGAAGGTGGTAAACTACTGCGCAGCCGATCCCGGCGATTATCACCAGGGCTGCGTCGGTCAGCATCACCAGCCGTTCGACAACCGAAGGACGAAGCCAGCTATACCCTGAACCAAAGGGCGAAGGAGGGGCTTGTTCTGGATTGCGAGTGTCCGCCGACGAATCACGCGAGGACGTCCGTTCAGTCCATAAAATCGTCATCGTATCCACAACTCAATCAAAAATAACTTAGCTATCCGAACGTGCCGAGCTATCAGGCGAAACTGTAATTAAAACAAGAAGAAGGGAAAAGTAACCTTACCCCCCTAGGGAGAATTGTAGCTTACAATGTATCTTTGAGGATATGTCAATTTTCTAGTTCGTTAGGATGCTCGAGGTGCTTCGAAGCCAATCCGGACGCCGGCGCAGAGGGCAACTTCGTCGGTTTGTATCGATCGGCCTTGCCGCAGTAGCTCTGCTCGGCTTGGCGGCCCTTGCGCTTCGTTCGGATCGGGCGCCGCCGCAGCAGCCATCAAGCTATGCGGCCATGGCAAATCTCTATATTGACGGACGATATGACGCGCGATTCGCCGGCGAGTTGGCAGCTGCGAAGCAGGGCTTTTTCGCGACCCCGATCACGCTTCGCCCCAACCCGGACGACCCCAGCTTTGTCGAGGCCGTCGCACGGGACCATGCTATTGGCGTGACGAGCGGCCAAAAATTCCTGTTGGCGGCCTGGCGCGGCGTCCCTGTGACAGCTTTCGCCGCAAGTTTCCTCGATACTTCGCTTGCGATATTCACCTTGGAAAGCTCCGGCCTGCGCCGACCCCAGGATTTGGTTGGCAGGCAAGTTGGCTACCGCAAGGGCAGTGAGGGCGAGGTGGTCTTCGACGCCATGATTGCCCAACTCGGACTGCCCCGCAGCCAGATCACGAAGGTGCCCGATCGCTACAGCTTCGAATTTCTCTACACTCGCGAGGTCGATGCCATAATCGCTCCGATCGACGAACAGCCCGATCCATCCGCCGTCGGTTATGTACGACTCAACGTTATCAAGCCGCAGGACTACGGCATTCACGTTCCAGGGCTGGTCTATTTCTCCAGCAATGAGCTCATACGTCACCAGCCGTCCGTCGTTGCCGACGTGCTCCAGGGCATCATCCGGGGCTGGCAGTTCGTGTATGCCGACTATGCACGTAGCGAGGCTGTTCTTTCCGGCTTTGACCCTTCAAGATTGAAATCCGGGCGTCTGATATTCGAGCTTCAGCAGCAGCGCAGCTTGGTCTTGCCTACCGGCAGCCGTATCGCAGATTACGACGAGAGCCGCTGGCGGACGCTTCGCGATATCCTCTTGTTCGCCAAACTCGGCGAGGAGGGTGTGCCGCTGGCTCAAACGGTCAACTACCAGTTCCTTCGGGATCTGTACCGCCGTTCACCGGATCTGGCTGCCCCGGGAGCCTGGAGCGCGGAAAAATAGGACCGAGAAGCCACACTTATGCCATATCGACACAAAGGCCCTTTAGCCGCCGCGGCATCGGTTGCTTTTCTGCCGGCGTCCTTGGTAAACTTGGACTTATCGTGAGATTAGCGCGGGGGGCGGTTTCCGGACTGTGCCGTCGGTACGCCAGGGTCTGACGATGCAAGTCGGGCTTCAAGCAGGGGCCAGGAGCTTTTTGGAATGTTCAAGACGTTGATGCGAGCAGGTTTTCTGGCTGCGATCGTTTCCCTCGGCGCCGCGAGGGGAGCAAATGCGGCAATGCAAATGTCAGCACCGGCGGCCCTGCTCACGGGCGAGAGCCAGGTCACTCCCATTACGTTCTGGGCTCAGCCGTACCCATATCGGTATGTGCCGTGGCGTCGTTGCCCCCTCGTGCGGGTCGAGACACCTTATGGCTGGTATATGGACCGCGTTTGCGCGTCTGTCGGTCCTGTCCTGCGTCGGGCGTACTGAGGTTGAGCTATTCGAGCGGCCCCGCCGTTCTTCGAAGGATCTCTTCAAAGGCAGCCGCATACCTAGCATGCGGCTGCCTTTCTTATTTTGTTTGCTGAGTGCTGCTTTCTTGTGCATCCAGCATGAGTTCACCATGAATATCTTTGTCGGATCTGGATAGGCTGTCCCATGGTGAAGATTGTGTTACCAGACTGGCGGCGCTGCATCGGCAGCGTCATTGCGTAAGGCGGCGGTGACTGGATCTCCTCGGAGTGGTGATTCGCCAAGCCGGACGTCGATAGAGGATACGATGACAGGGGTCTCAGCCTACGATCTCGCGGGCAAGCGCGTCTTTGTCGCGGGTCACCGCGGCATGGTCGGATCAGCTGTCGTCCGAAGGCTTGCATCAGAGAATTGCACCCTGCTCGTTGCCGATCGACGTGAGTTGGACCTCACGAAAGAGGAGCCCACGCTGAGATGGCTCGAAGCCAATCGTCCCGACGTCTTGGTTCACGCCGCTGCCAAGGTCGGCGGTATCGCGGCCAACAACAATTTCCCGGTCGATTTTCTTTGCGACAATCTTGCGCTGGAATTGAACGTTATCCGCGCAAGCCATACGGTTGGCGTGCAGCGCCTGCTGTTTCTGGGCTCATCCTGTATTTATCCCAAGCACGCCAAGCAACCGATCGCCGAAAGTGAATTGTTGACGGGGCCCCTCGAGCCGACCAACGAGTGGTATGCAATTGCGAAGATCGCCGGCCTCAAGATGTGCCAGGCCTTTCGTCGGCAATATGGCGATGACTTCATCTCGGTGATGCCGACCAATCTCTACGGCCGCGGCGACAACTACCACCCGGATCATAGCCACGTCCCTGCAGCATTGATCCGGCGCTTCCATGAAGCCAAGATGGCCAATGCGCCCAGCGTCTCCGTGTGGGGTACCGGCACGCCGCTCCGAGAATTTCTCAACGTGGACGACTTTGCAGACGCCTGCGTCTTCCTTTTGAAGAACTATTCAAGCGACCTGCCAATTAACGTCGGTAGCGGCGACGAGCTATCGATCGCCGAATTCGCGATGGCTGTAGCCGAGGTCGTCGGTTACGAAGGCAGGTTGATTTTCGATACTTCCAAGCCTGATGGTGCGCCCCGCAAGCTCCTGGATAGCTCACGGATCCACGCCCTTGGATGGCGCGCCACCACTTCGCTTCGGGCGGGAATTGCTTTGGCCTTTGAAGACTTCCTTCAGGGCCATGGCCGTCACCTGGAACCCAGCCGGGCGAGTTGAGCAGCCCAAATACTTCGATTGCTAAGTTTTTTGAATCGTTTTTCATTGGATGTATCAATGCGTATTCTTCTAGTCGGTATCAATTACGCGCCCGACCTAATTGGGGTGGCGAAGTACAATACGGAGTTGTGCGAAGCCCTCGTCGACGAAGGTCACGAAGTTAGGGTGATCACCGCGCCACCCTATTATCCCGCCTGGAAGATCCCGACGAACTTTAGTGCGTCATATTTCAGGGCAACGGACGTCAACGGTGTCCGCGTCACGCGCACACCGATTTACGTCCCTGCGCAGCCATCGGGCGGGAAGCGTTTGATTCATCATGCATCCTTCGCATTGAGCAGTGTGCTGCCCGTTGCGAAAGAGGCATTTAGCTGGCGCCCTGACATCATGCTCTCGGTGGCGCCCTCATTGATGTCAGCTGCATTCGTCTCCTTCATGGCTCGCCGGATTCGCGCCAAGTCTTGGCTGCATGTGCAGGATTTCGAGGTCGACGCGGCCTTCGATCTGGGATTGCTTCAGAATGAGAATCTGCGAAGGGGGATGCTCAAGGCGGAAGCCACCATCATCCGCTCGTTTGACAGAGTTTCATCGATCTCTCCGCAGATGGTTGCTCGTCTGCATGGCAAGGGTTTGGAGATGGGACGCACAAGCGAGGTCAGGAATTGGATCGATACGGGTGCTATCTTTCCCGCATCCAGGCAGACTAGCTATCGTCGACAACTGGGCATTCCCGACACGGCGACTGTTGGGCTCTACTCAGGCACGATGTCGAACAAGCAGGGCCTAGATCTTGCAATCAGTGCGGCTGCAGCTTTGGAAGATAGTCGTGCCAATATTCATCTCATTCTCGCTGGTGAGGGACCTCACAAGGCTAAGTTGGTCGAAATGGCGGAGGGTCATTCAAGAGTGCACTTTTTGGATTTGCAGCCCAATGAGAGCTTCAATGAGTTGATGGCGACCGCTGACTTTCATCTCATTCCTCAGAAGGCTGAGGCGGCCGACCTAGTCCTGCCTTCAAAGCTCGGCGCAATCCTGGCATCCGGACGGCCGGTCATTGCAATGGCAAGTCGAGGAACTGGGCTCGCTGCGGAAGTTGATGGCGCTGGGCTGGTCATTCCTCCGGGCGACTCACGAGCGCTTGCCGCCGCAATTGTGAAGCTGAGCGACGAACGTGGGCTTTGCGAAGAGTTGGGCGCTGAGGGGCGAAGACGTTCCATCGAGCGTTGGGATCGCCGAACAATCGTCCGGCGCTGGATCGAGGAGATGGCAACCATGAAGGCTCCATTTGCTCGAGCGCCAAAGCCCACTCTTGGAGCTATGGATGTCCCAATTCCGGTGAAGGATGGCGTTCCTCTGCCTTGATGAAAACGGGCCGGCATACCAAGAATCAAAAAGGGCGGGAGCGATTTCAAGCTCCCGCCCTTCCGTTTTACATTTGCCGCCGCTCACTCATGGCGCGGATAATATCTGAAGCCGTGCTGCTTGATCAGTTCGTCGCGCTTTGCGGATTCGAGATCTTCCTTCATCATTTCTCGAACCAGACTTTCGAACGATGTCTTGGGCTCCCAGCCGAGTTTCTGCTTGGCCTTTGACGGGTCACCAAGAAGCGTGGCGACCTCGGTGGGACGGAAATAGCGAGGATCGATCGAAACAACGCACTTTCCTGTGGCGGCATCGTATCCTTTTTCTTCGGCGCCGCTTCCCTCCCAATCAATTGTCATGCCTACCTCGCTCGCGGCGACGTTGACGAAGTCCCTGACGGAGTGCTGCACGCCGGTAGCGATCACGAAATCCTCTGGCTTTTCCTGTTGCAGCATCAGCCATTGCATCTCGACATAGTCACGCGCGTGTCCCCAATCGCGCAGGGCGTCCAGATTGCCGAGATACAACCGTTCCTGCAGGCCCAAATGAATGCGCGCGAGCGCGCGAGTGATTTTGCGGGTGACAAAGGTTTCGCCGCGGACCGGAGATTCATGGTTAAAAAGGATGCCGTTGCATGCGTACATTCCGTAGGCCTCACGGTAATTGACCGTGATCCAATAGGCATAGAGCTTGGCGACAGCATACGGCGAACGTGGGTAAAAGGGAGTGGTCTCCTTTTGCGGGATCTCCTGGACCATGCCGTAAAGTTCGGACGTTGACGCTTGGTAGAACCGAGCGGTCTTTTCGAGTCCGACGATCCGCATCGCTTCGAGAATTCGGAGCGTACCAAGGGCGTCGGAGTTCGCGGTGTATTCTGGCTCCTCGAACGAAACGGCCACGTGGCTTTGCGCGGCGAGATTGTAGATCTCGTGCGGCTGAATCTGACCAACAATGCGTATGAGGCTCGAAGAGTCCGTTAGGTCCCCGTAATGCAGGACGAATGCTGGATTGGTCTCATGAGGATCTAGGTAGAGGTGATCGATGCGATCAGTATTGAATAGCGAAGTCCGGCGTTTGATGCCGTGGACTTCATACCCCTTCTCCAAAAGCAATTCAGCTAGATAGGCGCCATCTTGACCAGTCACACCGGTAATCAGTGCACGTTTTTTTGCCATAGCAATCTCTTGTTTTGATCCGTCGTTCGTACTCCAAAACGAAGCCAATGGGGAGACGTCTGTCCAAAAAATCAAGCTTAGATTAACGGCTCTTGGGACCTCTAGTTGAGCCGGAGATGTCGTCCTAACGTAACTTGAATTCATGATTATCGCCTCAGTGCGGACCTCGGGCAAGGAGGGGCAAACCAGTGGTCGTGCTCATGCTTGCCGCGTGTCGTGCCGAACGCCGCGTCAGCCCTAACCATAGCTTCAGCATTCAGGCCCACTGGTCCATGCTCAAGTGGATTTGCGGCGGATCATCCCAACGATGAATACACGCATCAACAAATCCCCTGGATCGGCCTCATTCCTTCAGCAATGCTGACCGTGGGCAATAAGTGAACTATCTATGAAGTTCGCATTTTTCAGCGAACATTAAGCCAGCGAAGACCTGGACCAGCTCTCGTTCAATTTGTCTGGATCCCGGTAAGTTGATTTTGAGGCGAAGCTTGGATCGTTGCCGCATTAACGGCGGAACGGTCATGGCAAAATCAACAACTTCGACAACCTCAACGAAGACCCAGAAGGTCGATTATGCGAGCATTGTAATCGGTACTTCCGGGAACGACGTGCTTTCTGGGGGCGCAGGTAACGATTTGCTGACGGGGGGAGCCGGAAGCGACACGTTTGTAGTCTCCAAGGGATTTGGCTCCGACACGATTAGGGATTTTACTAGTGGCGCAGGTGGAGACATACTGCGCATCGAGAATTATGGCTTTACGAGTTTCGCGGCCTTCAAGGCTGCAGCGAAGCAAGTCGGATCTGATGTCGTCATTAATCTCTCAGATAGCGAATCTCTAACTCTAAGCAACATAAAGCTGAATTCGCTGACAGCCGAGAATGTCCTCCTCGTCAATGAGGCTGTCAATCATGCGCCAGTGGCGAGCCCTATAGCCTTGGCCGCAGGTATCGAGGACACTGTCTACACGATCAGTGCGGCGACCTTGCTTGGTGGAGTCACGGACGCCGACAGCTCTTCGGTCTCGATCAACTCGGTCAGCGTGGCGAGCGGTGGTGGCAGCATCGTCAACAACGGCAATGGCACCTGGACGTACACGCCGGCAGCGGATTACCACGGACAGGTCAGCTTCAACTACACCGCGTCCGATGGATCGCTGACTGCAACATCGACTGCCAGCTTGATGCTCGCGGCAGTCAACGACGCGCCGGTGGCCAAGCCGGTAACGCTTGCTGCAGGTACGGAGGATGTCTCCTATACGATCAGTGCGGCGACCTTGCTTGCTGGAGTCACGGACGTCGACAGCTCTTCGCTCTCGATCACCTCGGTCAGCGTGGCGAGCGGTGGTGGCAGCATTGTCAACATCGGCAATGGCACCTGGACTTACACGCCGGCAGCGGATTACCACGGACAGGTCAGCTTCAACTACACGGCGTCCGATGGATCGCTGACTGCAACATCGACCGCCAGCTTGATGCTCGCGGCAGTCAACGACGCGCCGGTGGCCAAGCCGGTAACGCTTGCTGCAGGTACGGAGGATGTCTCCTATACGATCAGTGCGGCGGCCTTGCTTGCTGGAGTTACGGACGTCGACAGCTCGTCGCTCTCGATCACCTCGGTCAGTGTGGCGAGCGGTGGTGGCAGTATCGTCAACAACGGCAATGGCACCTGGACGTATACGCCGGCAGCGAATTACTACGGACAGGTGAGCTTCAACTACACGGCGTCCGACGGATCGCTGACCGCACTATCCACTGCTAGCCTGACTATTGCAGCAACAGAACCGCCGGCTCCGGTCGCGGCAGGTCGTATCGTATTCGGAAGCTCCGGCAATGACGTGTTGACCGGAAGCGGAGCCAGCGACTTATTCGTGGTTTCCAAAGGGTACGGCTCGGATGTCGTCAGTGATTTCCAAGCCGGCGCTGGCGGTGATGTGCTGCGAGTCCAGAACTACGGATTCGCAACTTTTGCGAATCTCCTGGCGGCTGCCAAGCAGGTTGGCTCTGATACGGTCATAGTGCTGTCTAGCGCCGAGACTGTAACATTGAAAAACGCGACGCTCACGTCGCTGGCTGCCGCCAATGTCCAGCTCGACAATCCTTTGTCCGCAAGCGCAACCGCGAGCTATGCGCCAGCCGCTGCTGGGACCGGCACGTTGTACGGGACTTTGGGAAACGACAAGCTGCAGGCCAGCGGCGCGGCGGTGACTCTCGTTGGAGGCGCCGCCGACGACACCTATGTCATCTACGATCGCACGACAAAGGTCGTCGAACAGGCCGGCCAAGGCGTCGATACGATCCTGGTTGGAAACTACGACGGCTATAGCCTCGTCAATGCGCCAAATGTCGAGAATCTGACGCTGACCGGGAGTGCCTGGGCGCCGGCCACCGGCAACGCGCTTAACAACATCATCACCGGTAACGCCGGCAACAACATGATCGATGGAGGGCTCGGCAACGACGTACTCCTGGGTGGCGGCGGCATAGACACATTCGTCATCAAGGCCGGAAATGGAAATGATGTCATCATCGATTTTACCGCTGGAGCGGCTGGGGACATCCTTCAGATTAGCGGCACGAATTTCAAGACGTTTGCCGATGTCAAGGCTGCAATGACGCAAGCAGGCACGGATGTATACCTTGCCCTCGGAAACGGCGAGAGGATTACCCTTGAGCACACCAATCTTCAAAGCTTCGTAGCAGCCAACGTCAACATCGTGACGCCCCAGTCGGGTCTCATCAAGACGTTTGGCGATGATTTCAATTCGCTGTCGGCCGGTCAGGATCCTAGTCTGACTTGGCGGACAAGCTACGCATGGAGCGGTTCAGCCAGCTATCTGCTGAGCGGGAGCGGGGAGCAGGGCGTTTACGTCGATAGCAGCTTCACCGGCCTGCCGGGGACGCAGGCATCGAGTTCGCTCGGCCTCAACCCGTTCTCCATCAAGAATGGCGAATTGGTCATCACTGCTCAGCCGGTTTCCTCGTCCATCAGTCCGTATGTCGGAGGAGCTCAATTCTACACCGGTATGATCTCGAGCGAAAACAGCTTCGTTCAGACTTACGGATACTTCGAGATGACGGCCACGTTACCAAGCACAACGGGGGCTTGGCCTGCCTTCTGGTTGCTGCCGATTAACGGGCAGTACAGCGCTGAACTCGACGTTCTCGAGGCATTCGGGCAGAGCCCGGATCAGGCTCATTGGCAGGTCCATTCGTCGACCGGATCGACGGCCGCCCCGGGTGCTTGGGCAAATACGGCTGATCTCACTTCGGGAATGCATACATTTGCGGTCGAATGGACACCCTATGATCTGACGTTCTTTGTCGATGGCGATGAGATTGCCAAGGCTCCCACGCCCGCAGATATGAATACGGCGATGTACATGATTGCCAATCTCGCGATGGGTGGCTGGGCTGGAGCCGCAGCCGCTGGATCCAACGCAACCCTGATCATCGATTCGATCGAGGCCTACCAACTACCCGAATACACGCTGGCCAATTACACCCTTCTGTCGAGCGGTACTCACACCGTCACGATCGCTGGAACAAGCAGTGCCGAAACCCTCACGGGAACGGTCGGCAACGATCTGATCGGAGGTAATGGCGGTGCCGACATCATGATCGGCGGCCTTGGTGACGATACCTACATCGTCACGGATGCTAACGCTCAAATCGTGGAGGTCGCCGGGGGCGGAGTGGATACAGTGCGGGCATCGACCTCGTACACCCTTTCCAACTACGTTGAGAACCTCATCTTGACCGGGGGCGCTGCTATCAATGGCACCGCGAATAGCCAAGCTAACATCATCATCGGCAATTCAGCCAATAACGTCATCACAGGAGGACAGGGCAACGATATCCTTACCGGGGGCGGGGGGAGCGACACCTTTGTCATCAAGCTCGGGGATGGCTCGGATATCATCACCGATTTCCATTCAGGAAGTGCCATTGATCATGACGTAGTCAAGCTGGATGGCTTTAGCTTCACTTCGTTTAGCGAAATCAAGGCAGAAATGGATCAGGTCGGATTCGACGTCTACCTGACGTTGACGCCCTATGAGACACTGGTCTTCCGCGGGACAACGATCTCCGATTTCGTGAGTGATAACTTTCAGCTTCCAGGAGCTCTGCCGACCAGCGGCACCGCTCTCAGTTATTGGAGTGGCACCGCTACTGATCAGTACGTCTATGGCACCGCCATGAACGACAATCTCAAGGCGGGCGGGACGGGTAACACCCTTATCGGCGGCGCCGGTGACGACACCTATGTCGTCGGTGCTGCAAATACGACGATCATCGAGAACCCGGGCGAAGGTGTCGACACGGTTCAAGTGTGGGGCGTTTCGTATACGCTCCCGTCAAATGTCGAGAATCTAACCCTGATGCAGGGGGGCTTGACAGGAACCGGAAACGATCTCGCAAATCGAATGGTAGGGTCAAGTGGCAATGACATTCTTAATGGGGCAGGAGGCGACGATTGGCTGTTTGGAGGTGAAGGAAACGACACCTTTGTCTATGGAAAGGGGAGCGGACACGATACGATCGCTGACTTCCATGTGTATACAACCTCAACAGCTGAGCATGACAAGCTGCTTTTCAAGGGTTATGACGCAAGCGCGTATCTGACCGTCGAGGGAGACGAGTGGTCCGTCCACTTTGCCGGCGGAGTCGATAAGCTTACGATCGTGGGTGTGACACATCTTGGTGCCCTGGATTATTCATTTGTTGCATAGCATTGATCGACCTCTTCATTGGGCTTAACTTGGAAGATGTCTGTAGGTTAGCGGCGGGGCGCACGCTCGACGACTAGGCGCGTTACACGTCAGGGCTTTGTCGTAACATCGTTCTTCGGTTTGGCGGCCCCTGCGTGAGCTCGCTCGAGCAGGCCGAACCGGTAGGCGCCGCCTCACTTGGTCGATTGTTGTTTCGAAATGGATCCAGTTGAATATTCGGATGGCGGATGAGTAAGACAGCCATGACAGATCACCAGCCTCTTGCTGAGCTGCCGATCGTTTTCCGCTTCAATCTCGTCGTGCACGGCCCACCACGTCTCTGAATAGGGACGAAGGGCGAGTAATACTCTCTCTCGTTCCTTGTTGTGTTCGTAGACAAGAGGAGAACTAGTCCCGCGCCTCGCCGTGGAAGACAGATTGGGATTGCGGCCCAATCCATCCCAGGCGATCGCACTGCTTGGCGCTAATGGCGCAGTTGCGCAGCCTGTGAGCAAACAGGCGGCACTAATGGCTGTCATGAGAAATCGCCGAGACATGCGGGCCCTAATGCAAGCGGCACAAGGCACCCGGTTCCGCAGGGGGAACTTGAGCGAAATTGGTTAATGGATGGTTAAATCAACCGGTGACCAGCACAATCTGTTTCCGGCTGCCATCTGATGTATCTCCTGGTCCTGCCGTCTATGGGGTGTCAGCATTGAACGCCCTTCTAGCCAAGCCTTTAACAGGAGAACATCCGGAGGATCGCGGCTGTGCCATGGTCGGTCCGGCTTGATGTCGTTCGAAGCTTTGCTGACTTCGATTCGTTCGTGGCGACACTTTAGAAGTCCGCAACGTTCCGCGTCCAGCGCTGCAATGCTCCAGCCTGGGCACGCAGGAGAGTGTATCAGTCTAAGGCGTGAGACAGTCACATGACGACTGGGCTAACGTTATCCAGGACGAGGACTGGCTCTTGCCTCGGCACCAGGAGTACGAGGTGCTGCTCTGCGGTCGATCGGATGACGACTTCCCTAGGAGCAAAGCTTAGCTGGGCCAACCGGCCCGGAGCAATAGCTGGCGTTTGGTAACAGCATAATCGCCGCAATTGCTCAAAGCGATCCGTATTGAAGAGGGAGGTCTGGCGCTTGATGCCGTGGACCTCGTATTCCTTCTGCAGAAGAAGTTCAGCCAAATAGGCGCCTTCCTGTCCGGTGACGCCGGTAGCAAGTGCACGTTTTTCTATCGTATCAGTCCCTAAAAAGAAAGTTTGTGCTTGCACGAAATCTGCTTCGCTAGGGATTGGTGAAAACGAAAGGAATCGAGCTGAGATAACGGCGTTTGGCTGTAATGGTTGAGCAAAGACTTCCGACAGACGTGTGCGTAGGTGTAACCATCTTCGACCGCGTTCATCCTAACCTGCGCGGACAGAGCAGATTGGATATGATAAGAGCTCCAGGCTTGGCGTAATAAGTGATCGCGTAAAGGCCCCTATGCGCTTTTGGATTCGAACGCCCCTTGCATGAAGATGTGCCCTCCGGCACATGACCAGAGACGCCACTACCGTGCTCAAATCCCGAAATAGGAACCGCTTCGCGCCCCTATGCGACTAGGGGACTCCGGTTTGCTGCACATCTAAGGGAGTCGAGTAAATTGAACCGCCGGGTGTCGGATGATATTTCGTGCCCAGGCGGGGAAATGGCGATAGTGATCTTAGGCAGGATGATCGTATCAGCCGCTCGGCCAATATCCATTGATCAGCGCGCCCATTCGTCGAAGATCAGGGCAGGCTGGAGGCAGAGCCGAAGGAACGGCTAATGCCGGGAACTCTACTAGAACAACTGGACCAAGTGGAACGCGAAATAAGAACGTACGTCGAGTTCGATGAAGAAGAGAAAGATCGATTCAATCGCGAGTCTTACTTGTGGACTGCAGAGGATCGGGTCGAGTGGCAGGCGTTACAATTTGATAATGCTCAGCGGCTCCGAGAACTGCGCGAAGAACGCGACATTCTGCGCAGCCGCCTTGGCCTATGAAGCGACAGCCGGATGCTCGCTATATAACAGGCGCGAAATATCGCAGCTGCTCCATTTCCCCGAAGCCGAACGCTAAGCCCAAAGTTAATCGTCCCAAGTGCGGTCGCCGCACTCGCACTCAAATGAGCGCACGGTCTTTTCCCGATCTGGGAAATGCACTGCCTTCAGTAAGCGGAGCGTTCTTCCGCACAATCTACACACTCTATTTGGCCGGCTTTCGATTTCGCCAATCTTTTCGGCTCTAAATAGCTCCACCGTGGCCCCCCGAGGTGTTTATGGGTAAGAGTTAGGCAAATATCTAAGCTTTGTCAGTTCAAAAAATCAACTTAGCCCAGAGCCCCCCAACTCCTGACGTTCACTGCAAAAGCAGGCGTCCCGCGGGTGTCTACCGTCGTCGCGATCGGCTGCGAACCTCGCGCATTACGAGCCACGGGGACCCCGCAATGGCGCTCAGCCGGAATCTGCTTAGGGGCTGCCTTGGACTGCTCTATTCGAGCTACCTACATGAAGCAGAGTGACGCTCTGCGCTAAGGTCGGGCACGGACGTAAAGGACCCGAGCCTTAAACTCCAAGTGGGAGGGACTGCCTAACGCCGAAGCAGCATGACGTGAGGTGACGAACGTTCGCCGGGGACCGGCGGTCTGTCAATACCCTTTCCACTCCCACCAAACGGGAGATGGAGGGGTCTAACCCGGCGATTAGCGTATCCTTAATTGCGCCTTAGGATTCGAGTGGGACTTTCTGCGACAATTTTCAACAATTTCTCCTCGCGGTCATGGAAAAGCGTAAGGTACGCCGGCGGCGCGTCTTCAAGGCCGCTATGATCGATTTTGCCGGGGGCGCGTTCAGCTGCGTCGCACGTGACCTGTCGGAGAGCGGCGCACATTTGGAGGTACCGAGTCAGATTGGAATTCCGCATGAGTTCATGCTGAGGATTCCGACGGCAGAGTTGCACCGGCCGTGCCGAGCGGTGTGGCGCTCCGACAGGCGGATTGGGATCGCTTTTGTATCAGCTTGAGACGTTGTCGTAAAGTTCAGTCTGGATCATGAGGGGAAGTATACGCCTTATGTGCTGGCGATGGGCGGCGACGATGTGCGGTTGCTGCCGCTCCACATGCGGAAAGCAAGCTTGCAACAGCTCTTGGCACGCCGGCCGGATGGGATCAGCGTACCCCCTTCGAGCGAGGCGACATCGCGGATCTATTCCGGGCAGCGTGCCGCATGGGGCTTGAGGGGCTAGTCTCGAAACATCGCGTCGGCGTACCGCGGTGGCCGGCAGAATCACTGGATCAAGGTAAAGAACCGGAGGTAGCCGGCGGTCGGACGGGTTATGCCTCCTAGAGTTAATCTGCGCGATCTGGGTGAGATGCTATCAAAGGGCGTGTCACGCTGAGTGGCGCGTCGGGGCGGCCCCGGTGCGTCCGCAGCCAGCCCCCGCGACGGCCGGGGTCGTTCCTAGGACTGAAGCGTGGATATTAATCCTCGGCGCCAGCGTGAACCGGCGGCCGTGTCACAAGGTTGTGGCATGGCCATTGCCCTGTCGTAACCAACTGGGATTTCAGCGCTCAGTTTGAGACTGAAAACGCTGCCGGGACCTGCATTTCGAGCCCGGCAGCGTTGTGTTTTGGGACCAATGAGACATAAACCGGGGTCTGCCAGCTGGAACGGTCTTAATCGTCCCAAGTGAGCTTCTGCAGTCGGCGCGCTTGAAAATGCGAACCGGCTTGGTCGATGCGGGTGTTAGCCTTCCACCCGGCTCAATCGGCCGCTACATTGTGAGCACATGTCGAATTGTCATGGGGGCTGCAGAGACGGCGAACTTATGTGCGGCATGTAATGCTCGTTAGCGGCTCAAGAAACTAAGTAAAGCTAATCAGCCGAGGACGTCCTTACTCTGCATTCGAGCATGGCGGGCGGCCGACTACGCAAGGTGCCGCTCTGAAACAGCTCCTGCGGCCGGTGCCGCGACGTTCCGCACGATCGGCGATGCTAGCACGTAGACCCACCAGCCTGAGTCGACGACCATCACACCTGCTTATGCAGTCCCCAAACGCAATGAGCAGTAGGGCGAGCCGCGCGCCTAGAGGCCCGCAACTCTGAACCGGCGAGCACAAGATCGCTCCTCAGGTTTGCTTGCCGCGCATGCAGTTGATGACAAACTCTCGCTTTGCGCGACCTTGCCCTTTCATAATTCCCCCGGCGCTCGAGAAACCACGTTCGCTAGCGAGTTGCCTGCAGCTGTCGAGACCTCGGACAAAGGCTTTTCGAGACATGCCCTGCTGAGCCTGTACAGCGCCGGCCGCCAAAGCCAAAGCCACGGAAGCTAATACAATAGACCTGATCATTCCCAGTCTCCCATGTCTTACCAGGAGAGGAATGGCATGAGCCCCGCTTTGACCGGGATGTCTCACGCCCGTGTCAGCAATGGTGACTTGCAAACCCCTTAGCACTGCTCTCAAACGCAGTGCTCAGCA
Organism: Bradyrhizobium sp. SBR1B; assembly: GCF_014198205.1. Taxonomy (NCBI): domain Bacteria; kingdom Pseudomonadati; phylum Pseudomonadota; class Alphaproteobacteria; order Hyphomicrobiales; family Nitrobacteraceae; genus Bradyrhizobium; species Bradyrhizobium sp. SBR1B. The sequence goes on along the minus strand of NZ_JACIHC010000008.1, from coordinate 215,027 downwards.
TTGCCTGTCGCTTGTGGATTGTAGCACGATGGCCCGCGGGGGTGAACCAGCGGGCCTCTGCCTTCAGTAGTGATACGGCCGGCATGGTTGTGCAATCAAACCCGCTGACGGTGGTGCCGATCTTCGCGAGGCGCAAGCCAGCCTGGAGCAGAGCCGGGCAAGCGGGAGGCTGGCCAGCCGCATGGGCACATTTCCGGCGGCTGCTGCTGCGCCTCATCCGGCCACTTGCCAGTTCTCACGCCTAAGTCGCTGAACTCTGGCTATGAACACGGACGGCACGGTCGCTGCTTCGAGACGAAGGTAACAGGATGCATCCTGGATAAGCCAGTAGCTGCGCCTCGTAAAGTCAAAGTAACATTCTAGCAAAGTTAGTCAGGTAGGATGTTGTTTTATCTTTACCGACAGATCAGTCCTGGGATTACCATGACCTCAGATTGCAACGATGAATTTGCAGTTATTTCAAGAGAAATTGCGGCGAAGCAACTAAGCGTTGAAAACCAAGCGATCTTGATTGAGGTGCTTGAACGTGAGGGACACGACATGAATGAGCAAAGAAGGGTCCTTGCCAGAGAGCGATCAGCCTTGGCAACGCAATTTGCTCGACAATTTCAGTTGCTAGAGAAAAGCTGTACATCAGGAGATTGAGCCCCATTGGCAGGCAACATACATGACAGAACGTCGGAAGCTTGAGCGCATTGATGTGGACGAGGTCGCCTATATGTTTGGCGACGGCGCCAGTTCACGCTGCCGCGTTCTCAACATGTCCGAACATGGCGCGGCAATCGAACTTCCGTCGAAGCGTTTCGTGAATTCCACATTCAAATTGATGCTTGAGAAAGGTCGCACCGTATATAGTTGCCGACTAATCTGGTCGGATGACAATCGCATTGGGGTATCGTTCGAATAGTCTTGACGATAACCCTGATCAGAAATGGATTTTCACGGTGCTATCCCCGGCATGGGATCGACGATGTCCAACAATAGAATTGAAACACGCCCGTGGTCACCCGAGGAAGAAGCGCACCTTCTGAGGCTCATCGAAAGTGGCATGGCCGCGAGCGAGGTTGGCCAGGAATTGGGACGCACTCGCTTGGCGGTCTACGGTCGATTGCTGCGCTTCCACAAGCAGCGAGGCCGAGTAAGCCGCACTAGCGGACGTTTGTTCCCGCAATGGGCCGATTAGCTAATTTCATGGCGATCTAACTCTCGCCCGCGTCGCACCAATGCCTCGATGGAGGGACTGTCTGGTATGGTGGACGCGATCCATCGCGGCGCCTTAGCTGGAGCCAACGGCTCGGGGCTTGAACAGTGATGAGCGAAAGAATTCATTAGCTTTCATGTGACTAACTGGCAGAGTGCCGATTACCGCTGATTACGGCATATGGAATGGGAATGTCGGCCCCGGCTGTTCTCCCAACCTGCGGCTGGGGCCGTTTTGAACTTTTTGCTGTATCGTTCAACCCGGTCCACAGCCATGCTTAAAGGCATTGCCACCGCGCTATTTGGAATGGGCATTTTTTCGCAGCTCGATCGAGCGTTTTTCTATGGCCGCAATATCGACGCGGCGTTCAGGCTTGCTCGAGAGATTGGTCGCGGATTTGGGCTGTAGAACGGCGCCCTACGTTCATGGGGGCTAGCGCATACTCCGCGGCAGCTCTTCTTCAACAGTATCCCGACGGTCCGCGACATTCGTCTGATCGGCAATACCCAAAGTCAGCACAAGTTCGCGAGTGCCTAGGACGGGACCGTGCGCTCTGTCCAAAGTCACAGGATGGCTTTTCCATAATTGCTTGACTCGACCAACTCATGGAGTGCTTCAAGATCATCCGGTAACGGGCCCCGCTACACATTCGCCTCATCCCACGGCGCAGCATCCAGATATCGCGCCTGTTAAGGAGCTCGTTACCCGTCAAATGTGACCATTTGCACGTTTTAGGTCGCGTATGCGACAGCGAGTTCTGAGCAGGTTAGAGATTTTCGACACGCCCGGTTGGCCAATATTTAGGGGTCTCACAGTGGCCTTATGGCGAGGAGTAGCACAGCGCAACTGGATCGATACCTAACCAGCGGTCGGTACATTGACGCCCCCGCGGATATGCTGTGGCAAATCATGCACTCATTTGCTTCTAGCTGACAAAACCTTCTGAGGTCGCGTGATGGAAGGCATTTCCTGGGCTGATCTCGACGCGGAGGAGCGCCGCGCCATTGCGATACTGGGGACCGGACTTTCTATCGAGCTTTGTGATCCGATCGTTCTCTTGAAGTTAAAGTGGCTCGGGCTGATGGTGGGATCACATCTGACGGCTGCTGCGCACGACTTGCGGAGGCGCGTTATTCTAGAGGAGATCCAGACTAGCGATGCGTATTCGCCCGAGTCTTCTCAGTCTTTCGCAAGCTGCGAAGATAATAGCCCTGCCTCTGAACGGCCTTCTTGATTTCGTCGCTGACCTTGTGAACTCTGCTTCTACTCCCACGCCATTTTTTGGAAGAGTAGGGCTGGGGCATTGGGGAGCCATTGCTTATGACGAGAAAGTCCCGCTTACCGTTGCAATAGACATCAAACATGTCTCACCCCCGCAGTTCATATTGATCAGAGCAAAAATTGTTTTGTGACAACCGCTCTAGTTTAGTGGCTGAAATCCTGATCGGGTGGTAGCTTTGTAATGTTGGGCAACGTTTTCTCCCGCCGGCGTTGCGGACACAAGGTCGGCTGGGAACCTGCCTGACTTGTTGATATCGGGAAAGTCAGTGCTGCTAAGCGGCAAACGCGTTCTGTTTTTATGCTGTCCGTATGCCACGCCAATGACGACATAGCCGCTGTCGAACACCTGCCAGGCGGATGCCGACCGGCGGCGGCCCCCTTAGGCTGATGAATCGTTCAGCGCAGCCGGCGCATCGGTCCACTTAAGAAGCGCTGATTCCTGATCTCACGAAGCAGCAACATTCGTTTGGTCTGAGCAGCATTGAGCAGGCCCTCGAACAGAGCCAAGACCTCACGCGCCTGAACGTAGACTTCGGTAGTGATCGCGTCTTGATCGAAGCCATAGGCAGCAAGGCGGGCGTCGATCTCGGTCGCGGCGACCGGATCAATGCGCCAACTCAAGGCATTTTGCTGGGTGTAGTATTCGGCTTGATCTTCGAAGTTGGGATCGATCCCGATTATATCGATGCGCCGCAGCGCCGCCTCAACTGCCTTTTGGCGATAGCTCTCGAGCAATTTATGCCGCAACATGCGGTAGCGCTGGATGTCCCAGGACAGCTCGGCGACATCGATCGCAAGCAGCCACTCGATGGCGGACCGTGGCGCAAGATCTGTGAAGATCGCCTGCCGGAGCGCCTGGTAGTGTTCGAGTTGTTCGCCCGGCAGCAGCAGGGGCGGGGGCGCCAAGGACTCAAACTCGACCGGGAGCGCCGTGACGGTGAGCTCGCCCGCGGTTTGGAATAGACCGTTCATCCGGCGGCCTCCGAATCCAGGTTTGCCGCAAGCGACGCGGCGCTCAGGGCGAGGTTGGCGGGATCGTGGACGGGGCTCGCCGCCCACAGCTCCTGCGCCACCGGCAGCGGCGAGATCTGCAGGTTGGCCCACCACGCCCGTTCATTGCCGTGCTGATGCAGCTCCTGGTGATGCGCGCGGCACAGCGGGACAGTGAACTCATCGCTGACCTTGCGGCCGAGCGCCCGGGCTTGAGCGAATTTCAGATGATGGGCATCGCACGGGGTTTGCCGGCACACCAGACAGGGCTGCTCCCTAACAAACAACAGGTGCGCCTTGCTGCGTTTGCGGGACGGCTCCTTGGGATAGGCGAGCCCGGCCTCGGGTAGCGCTGGCTGCAGCGCGGCCTCGGCGTCAGCAGCAGGCGCTGCTGGCAGGCTTGGCGTGCCATTCAAGTCGGCCGTCTGCTCGGCCTGAGCACGGCCAGCGTCCTCAAGCTTGGCCTGATAAGCTGCCTCGACGTGCCGGGCATCCGGCTCCTGCAGGCTGTTCTTGAGCGGGAGGCTCGCCATGGCCCAGCTGAGCAGATCGGTGCTGGCAGGCAGCGCTTCGAGCTGGCGCAACAGCTGCTCCCGGAGTGCGGCGGACTCCCCCGGCCGCAGCACCGGGGCACGGTTGAGAGCGCCCTTGCCGGGCGAGGCCTTGAGGTTAGGTGGTGCGGGAGAACCGGCGGCCGTATCCGGGGCGTCCAGATCGTCCTCGCCGGCAATCCCGACCAGCGCGAACAGGGCGTAGCGTCGGGCGTAGGTGAGCGCCGCACCCATGCGATGCGGCGCCTCGATGTCCCGTGCGGCGCAGACCGGCCAGTCCGAGGAGATCCACTCGCCGGAGGAATGGGCGAGCAGGGTGGTGAGGTGGATGTGGCCGGTGGTCTCCTCGACCCGCGTGGTCTGGATGGTGGCGATCTCCTGCTGGCTCAGCGTCTTGCGCACGATGTCGAGGCCGCTCGCCAGCGAGGCATAGCGAAAGGTGCGGTCGTCATCGCGCAGGAACGGGGAGCGGATCTGAGCGGTCAGCGTCTTTTCCGGATTGGTCAGTTCGGCTTGCGCGCGAGCCAGCGCCGCTGCGATCGCCCCGATATGCTCACTGGCCTGGTGCATGGACGGTCTCCATCTCAACCGGATCAAAGCTGACGGCGCCGGCCTTTGAGCGCTTGGCGCGAACGCCGTGGCCAAACGCCTCCTTGGCATCCTCCGGCAGCAGCTTCTTGAGCTCGGTCTTGGCCAGCTCATGCTCGCCATGGGCCTGGCGGGTGCGAAGATAGGTCGCCGCGCAGGCGGCCCACAGATTGGAGGCGGTCATGTCGACCACCTTGACGGCGGCAAGTCGCGGCCGTGGGGTCTCGATCCCAAACAGTAGCGGCGGCTCGCCGCTCTGCACGCAGCGCCAGAATTTCTTTTCCGCGGTCAGCAGCAGGTGCTGATAGAGCGGGTCGGCATGCACGGTGATCTCGATCCATTTGCCGCCGCCGGTGATGATCGAGAGCACGGCCGCGCGCGCCGCGACCACCCACATGTTGTGCTGCAGCTGCGCCATGTGCTTGTCGGCCGCTGCCTCTTCGGTAAAGGCCCAGGGCAGCATGAACTTGGCCTCGAACACCGCGCCGGTCGGCGCGACGATGCCGTCCAGGGTAGCTGCCATCCAGGCATGGACGGGGTGCCGCACCCGCTTCTGGATGTCGGTGATCGCATGCCCGGTGGCGTTCTGGTACCAGCTGCGGTTGAGGTCTTCGGTGGCACTGCCAAGCTGGACGATCAGGTTACGCGACAAATCTTGCGGCGCGACCTCGCCGCGTTTTTCCCGCCACAGACGCAGGAGCTCGTCCTGGTCCTGGCCCATGATGATGCGGGCGTCCGAGCCGCCGATGAAGGCGCGGCGGTCGAGGCGGTTGAATGTGACGGCGGAGTGGGGCGCCACGGCGCCGTCGGATGCAATCGTGCTCACCGGTCTCTCCTGGGTTGACGCGGCTTGCCGCCGCACCACCAAAAGCCCCGCCACTGCGAGGGGAGAGACCGGGGCCAAGGGCCCGCCGGCCGGTTTAATGATTAACGCTCCTTTTGCGCGGCAATGCCAGTCCTTTCTGCAGCAAAATCGCAGTTCTATGGGTCTGAAAACCCTTGATCTCTCAATGCGTTGGAGCGAGCTTCCGGCCGCCACGATCAGCATCGGCCGAGGGCCTCGGACATGGTGTCCATTCGACAGATCGAAGCCAATCGCAGCAACGCCAAGCGCAGCACGGGGCCGAAAACGGCGGTTGGAAAGACGAGGTCCAGCCGCAACGCGCTGCGCCATGGGCTGGCGCGAAGCATTATCAGCGATCCTCCCGAGGTGGAGAATCTTGCCGTCGCGATTGCTTCGGGGCTCGGGCATCCGATCACGCCCGATGCGGCGATGGCGCTGGCGCGGTCCAAGCTCGCGCTGCTGCGGATCCGCAGCCTGCGGCAGGCGATGTTAGGCGCACTTTTGAACGGCCCGCTGGCGGCAGATCTGAAAGGCCTTCAAGGCTTGGAGCGCTACGACCGGGCTGCTTTGGTGCAGCAGAAGAGGACGCTTCGCTTGCTCAGCTTCGAGCGCGAGTGAGGCAAGGTCAGTTGGCTTCGTTCCGGAAATTGGCCGCACCGCCCCAATGGCTGCCGGCAACGCTCCTCGACTGCGCATCGCAGATGATGGGCTTAGCGCCTGGGCTGCTTCGGCGCCGAACAACGAGCCGACAGAAAGTCGCGGAACAACTCCAACGGATCAACGCCCAGGGCCTAGATGATGGCGACAAATTCCACGACGTGGACGTCTAGATCCGCCGCACGGATGCCATCGAGCAGTTCGACCCGTTCTTCTTCATTTGCCATCCGCCAAAGAGAGCGCTGAGCGCCCGCTTTGACGTGCTGAACTTCACGTCCGGACCGGCCGTGAGTTAGGGCGTGAGACTCGCCTGGCGGCAATGGGGGCCATCACAGCCAGCTCAGCGTGTAATCGTAGCCATTGTCCTCGTAGGCCAGCGCCTGGCTGATGCTGTCGACTTGATCGTCGTGGCGGCTTTGCGGGAAGGTCAATAGCTCCATCTCGAGCTCGGCCAGGAACGGCGCGTTCCTGGGAAGCCAGACCCGTCCGGCGGCGAATTTGCCCTGCTGGACGTAGAGCCGGCCGACCTTGTCGTGCTCCACCTTAATGGGATTGACGAAGCAATCGCCCTTCTCGCCGAGCTCCTGGGCCAGCGCGATTCCGGTGGAGGCTTCTTCGACCAGGATCTCGTGCGGCTTGAAGCGCTTGGCGAGCTCGAGCGCGGTGTCGCGCAGCGCCGGATACTCAAACCGACCGCGCACAAGATCGAGCAGGTAATAATTCCCGTCAACGACCAGCCACGTCGTACAGACCGACCAGTCATTTTGCGCGCCATTCTTGGCGGCGGTATCCCAACTCTGGATGATGCGGCAGCCCAGCACCTCCCTTGAGGGGACCTCGTCGTAATATCGCAGCCAGACTCGCTTGATCATGGCGCCGCCGGCCGGAACCGGCGCCTGCTGGTACTGCGCGGCGAACACGTCGGGGCCGAGCGTTTGGCGCAGCTTGCGCAGCGTCTCGATCGATTCATGGGACGGATGCAGCGCGTCCCCGGCCTTCCTGAGGTGAAATCGATTCGGGCCGATCGGGATCGCGGCGTCGGTCTCGGCGATCGCGGGCAGGCTGAGCACCTGCCAGTCATCGGATGAACTGGCCAAGAACCCGGACAGATCGTCCAGATGAACGCGCTGCATCACCACGATCACCGCGCTGGTTTGCTTGTTGTCGAGCCGCGACATCAGCGTATTGGTCACCCACTGGTTGATGCTGGTTCTGCGCGCCTCCGACTGCGCATCAATCGGCTTTTGCGGATCATCGATCAGGATGAGATCGCCGCCGAGCCCTGTCAGCGTCCCGGAGACCGATGTCGTCCGGCGCGAACCGCGCCGGGTCGTGACCAGCTCGGTTTCGGTGCTGCGCGCGATGCGCATGTCCGGAAACGCGCGGCGGTACCAATCGGCATGCACGATCGATCGGAAGTCACTGGCATGCTTGGCGGAGAGGTCATCGCCGTAGCTGATGGAAATGATGCGGCGGCCTGGCGCGTGTCCAAGCAGGAAGGCCGAAAATGCCACCGACACCGTGATCGATTTGAGGTAGCGCGGCGGCATGTTGATGATCAAGCGGGTGATCTCGCCGCGGCGCACCCGCTCGAGCTGATAGGCAATGGCCTGGATGTGCCAATTGGGCAGGAATTGAGCGCCGGGGTTGAGATGGAGGAAGCTGCGATGGACAAAGCTGATGAAGTCAGCGCGCAGGATGGCGGTGAACAATGCAAAATCCTGGCTGGTCATTCGGATTTTCCTTGTTTTTTGAATTGCTGGTAGAGCTGTTCGGCGTACGATTCCAAAACTTTGCGATCATCCGTGTCGAGCAGCGGCGTTGCAGGCTGTTCGATGGATTCGACCTGCTGCTTGCGATTGAGAAGCAAGGCGGCCGCTTTGTCCTTGCCCTTCAGCGCGTCGTCCGCAAATTTGGTGAAGATGCCTTCGAGCACGGAGATCTTGCGCAATCTTCCCTTGTCACGGATGTCGATTTTTCGGTTGAGAATTTCGTTGATGATGGTCGCCTCGTTCTTCGAGCCTTTGGGCCGCCCCCCCTTGTTGCCGGATTGACCCGGCTTAAACTGGTGCTCGCGGGGTGGACGGCCGTAACCAACACCGTCGCCTTGATTTCCTTTGGCCGTAGGCGGGCCTGATTGCTTGCGCCGGCTCATGTGCTGCTCTCCGGTCCGGAACGCGCAGCGGTCACCTCGTCGAACGTCTGTCCGGTAGTGGAAAGGATCGCATCGCGCTTGGTGATGTTCTGCCAGCGGCGGATTGCGGCATCGACATATAAGGGGTCGATCTCCAGCCCGTAGGCCTTGCGGCCGACGCGCTCCGCCGCCAGCAGGGTGGTGCCCGACCCCAGGAAGGGGTCGAGAACGAGATCGCCCCGCCGCGTGCAGTCCTTGATTGCATCCGCGATCAAGGCGACCGGTTTCACCGTGGGATGCACCGTGAGATCATCGAGGCGGTCCTTGCGGAAGGTATTGACGCCGGCATAGGTCCAGACGTTGGAACGGTTGCGGCCATGGCGGCCCAGCTCAACATTGTTGAGATGCGACCCATCGCCGTTCTTGTAGACGAAGATCAGCTCGTGCTGGGAACGGTAAAAGCTGCCTTGGCCGGCATTGGTCTTGTTCCAGACCACCAGGTTCTGCAGCGGCCCGAAGACGGCGTGGCCTGCATTGTGCATTTCGCCAATGTGGCGCCAATCGACGAACGCGAAGTGCAGTGAGCCGTCGTGCGAGAAGTGGGCGGCCAGGCGCATCCAGCGCGTGAGAAAATCGGTAAACTCGACCGGCGACATCTCCCCGGAGGCAACCGCAAATTCGCGGTGCTTGATCTTGCCGCGGCCGAGCGTTGTGGAAATTTGCACATTGTAAGGGGGATCGGCAATCAGCATGCGGGCCCGATCGGACCCCATCAGCCTTGCCCAATCGCTCTGATCGCAGGCATCGCCGCACAGCACGCGATGCGCATCAAGCTGCCACAGCTCGCCCCTGCGGCTGATGGGCTGCTCGGCGATTGTGCAGGACGCGTCAGCTGAATCATGCTCCGAGTTGCCGAAGTCGAGCATTAGCCCGTCGATTTCGGCCGGCTCAAACCCTGTGATGTCGAGGGTGAGATTGAAGTCTGGGAGAAGCGAGGCGAGCTCACCGAGTTCTTCGGCAAGCAACTTTCGATCCCAACCCGCGTTTGTCGGAATCTTGTTGTCGGCGAGCGCCAGGGCGCGCTTTTCCGCGTCGCTGAGGCCGCGCAGCACCAGAACGGGGACCTCCTTGAGGGAGAGCTGCTTAGCCGCCTCCCAGCGGGCGTGCCCGGCGATGATGCGCCGATCCTCGTCGGCCAAAATCGGGTAGGTCCAGCCGAAGCGGAGAATCGAGTTTGCGACTTGTTTGATCTGTTTCTTGGAGTGCGTTCGCGCGTTCTTGGCAGCTCGCTTGAGAGCTCGTAGCGGCAGCAATCGTACTTCCGGTTGGCCAACCTGTGGCAAGCGAGTGCTTGTCTTGGTAACCTCCAAATGGTCTTCAATGGGACGTTCGAGGTGTTTAGTTTGCTTACGGGAATTGGAAAGCGCGGTGCCTCTGTTAGGCCTTGGTTTGGGGGCGGCCTTTGTTCGACTGAGCGTCATGTTGTGGCTCCTTGTTGTTGAAGGAGCACCTCATATGCACCACAGCAGGTGCGTTGGGTAAATGATGAAAAAAGTGTATAATGATCAGCTGATTAGGCCGTGCGACAATGCTGTTGGTGGTGGAGGCGTGGTCCGCTTGCACAAAGGCCCGCGGATACGGTCGTTTCGCCGTGTCTGCGGGCGGCCGCTGTGGCCGCGCGATCGGTCATGATGGCTCGCTAGGTAGCTGAGGGGCAGTACGCAACAGCCATCGTGGCATGAAAAAAATGTTAGCTGCGAGCTTTCTGCCATTTTGGCTCTCGGAAGCCGGCAGTAATCAGGCCTTTCCGAAGTGTATCGACCGAGATTTTACTCGGAAAGGGTATATAGCGGGGCGCCAAATCGCCGGGCTGGAAGTAGCAGATTTCGTGCTGCTGGCCGCTTTCGATGAGCTCTTGAAGGCCTTGATTGACCAGGTAAATGGCTTCCTTGAGCGGAGGAATGAGCGAGATCAGATTCGCATACTCTTGCGGAGATCGATTGTACCGATCCTCACCGAGAGCTTTGAATAGCAAGTTTACCGCAAGTTCTTCGAGAGGCATCGGTCTAGGTCTAAACTGTAACTTTTTTTGCATATCGGGGGCACTCCCTAAACGAGAGATCCAATGGCACCTTTATTCACATCCAGAGCGTCTCCCTGACTGACGAGCTAGTGCGGATCGTCCCCGTCAGTGCCCAGTCTGATAACATGCCGACTTAACGCGATAGTCCGTAGCTCTACGGTGAACCAACAGGAAGGACAGCAGCCGTTCAGTCTCCGGGCGTCAATGCCGCCCGCCTGGTCAGCGTCGATCCTCTCAGGCCTACCCGCGCTAATTAGGCAGCCGTGGCAAAGGGGCTTGGGTTTGGCGGCAGTCCGGGCAACATCCGGCGCTGGCTTTGGCGCACGCGCAATGGAGAATCCGAAGACGCTTCGAGGGCCCTAAAAAAGCGCTGGGCTTTGGACGTTGCGCGCCAAGTTGCCAAACCCCGCGAGATGTGAAGCTCGTCCGAATGACTGGACAGCTGTGGTCAGCCCAGTCGCCGCGGCTGATGATGTCTGGTCCCTCACTCGCCCCGCCGCGTCATTTCTGCCGGGACCAATGATTGAATGACATAGCGAGCGGCCCGACGATGCCGTGCGCCTTGGGCTAGACGTGGGCTTCGCCGGTGTCCGGGTCGGTGATGGTGAAGTGGCCGCTGGTGTTGAGCGCGGCGGCCGTGTCGCCTGTCGATGACAGACTTCGAGTCCGAGCTCACCGTCGTCGCGTCATTGGTCTCCCCCACCGGACGCGTATCTTGTACGGACGCCAGATACTATGTCGCGAAGTACTCAGCGCCGTGGTCGAGATGTAGGTCCGAAGTCACGGCGCCACCGAAGCACAGATCGAGCGGGCGCGCCGTTGTTTGGCGTCAAACGAATCGGTCGAAGCCGAGCGCCCCCGCTCCTACCCCGAATGAGCCAATCCTCCGTAAGATACCGCACCTAAGGCCCGGCATCAGTCGAACGCGGACAGGTGCTCTCTCTTGCAATAGATCGATGAGATTCGTCCGATCGTCATTTTTTCAGCAGTAACCTCATTTCTCGCGCCATCCGCTTGACTGAGCCGACATGCCGGCGAAGGGCCGCGGCAATCTCCGCCGCGCCGTACCGCCGGCGGCTCATTGCCGAAAGCTTCCTGCGTTCGAGGTCGCTCCATTCCTTCGGCTTCGATGCTTTCATGTTGTCATCTTGCCGGCGGCCCGAGGCAGGCAACATTGGGAAATTTACGGGTGCCATCTAGAGTTTGCCCGACAGGCCGAAGCGTGGATCGTCGAGGAGCGCCTGCCAGCATTCCGGCGGGAAATCGGCGTGGGGTGGAGCGGACTAACCGCCTTCGGTCTCTCTCACCCTCGCTTGTCCGATCAGCCGCTGACCGGTTGAGAAAGCGTCCGGAGCCCCGCTTCTATGGCCGCGATGTCTTGTTCGATTTGGACGATAGATGATCGGCAATCGAAACCAGTTGTGGCCTTCAGATCAGCGGCCAACCGCCAGCGATGCATCCGGAGAGCTTCGAGCGACTGCTGGTCTTTTAGCCGAGTGAAGCCGCCAACGATCAACTCAATCGCACTCGACATAACGCTGCCCCACAATCAAATTTCGCATAGCAATATACCACTAGGATAAAGGGAGTTTGGATTTTAGTAAATTCAAAAATCCGGCGTGTGGAGCATAAGCAATTCACCGCGAGGCTGAGTCTTGATCTGCTTCGATTGTTCTGCCATTTTAAATCTGTTATTTATATTTTGGTTTTTTTGACGCGGCTTTTCAGAGCTATTTTGCAATATTGCGCCGCTACCTATTGGATAGAACATGAGCGACGAAACGATTGTCCGTTTGCAGACCCATAGGAAGAATGTTGAGCGGTATTTGCGCCTGCTGGAAACTGCGTTGACCGACGTTGAGCAGCAGTACGTTGAGAAGCGCCTGGCTGAAGAAGGATCGGCCATGGACCAGCTATCGCTTCAGATGGCCGGGGCGGCGAACGCTTTCCATAAGACGTGCAATCACCCGCCCAGCGGCAAACGGTAAAAACCGCAAGCGGCGGTCAACCCGCGGTCTGTCGCAATTGTCCACTGGTCGAGATGTGGCAGGATACGCTCGCGAGTGAACGCACCGCGCAATCGCGGATAAATAATAAGGGAGCGGGGCGCGGGACTTTGGTCAACTAATTCTTGGATGTATCTCGCAGCACAACTTGAATGGCTTTGCGGATTCGCCGGCCTCCTTTGGGTTCGATCGCATCCAAGTGATAAATTCGACATAGCAGACCATTGATGCGCCTCACAATGCTCCTGTTATTGGAGTGCCGATTGCGAGTGCGCACCAGCTGACGGCGCACTTCCAACAGGTCCAGGCGATGAAGCCCTCTTAATTGCACCATGCGAATGGACCCAGCGTTTGTCGTTTTGGATCGTCAGCCACGGACGCTCGGTCCAGCGTGATTGTCACGGGCCAAACCACCGCAGGCTTTCAGCGTTCCAGCCAGATCAAATAGCTCTTTTAATTAAATCTCTAGGGTGTTATTAGCATTTAATTATTTAATTTGCAAATTTATGGGCGGGGGCTGGTTTGAATACCCCATTGAACCAAAAGTTCGATGTTGCCGGATCTGATATGGCTGGGGCGTCCTTTAGTTTCCCTAAGCCTGCCCCAACTCACGCACTCATCATTTCGGACGCGCATCTCTTGTTCTCAGGGGACTATGCACGTTCAGGTCATGATCTCATCATTTCCGATTCTGACCATCGGATCACGATCCCCAATTACTTTCTCGGCGAGAAGCGTTTGCCGCTCAGCTCGTCGGACGGCGCGCTGCTCGATGCGAGAGTGGTCGAAGCCCTCACCGGTTATCAAACCTTTGCGCAAGCCGGAGGTAATGCCGCTGCTGGAAAGGTGATTGGCCGTGTCGCGACCGTAACGGGAAGCGCCAGCATCGTTCGCAACGGCGTTACGATCGAGGCGAATAATGGGGATGTCGTTTATCAGAACGATGTCGTGCAAACTGGAAGCGGCTCTACCATTGGTCTCGTCCTTATCGACGGCAGCACGTTCAACCTGAGCGCCAACGCTCGGTTCATGTTGAACGAATTGGGGTATGAGGGGCAGAGTAGTGCGAGTGGCACCTTAGTCAGCCTGACGAGTGGCACGAACCATTCGATGTTCACTCTCATCCAGGGTGCCGCCAGTTTCGTCGCTGGCCAGGTCGCGAAAACCGGCGACATGCAGGTCGCGACGCCGACTGCCGTGATCGGAATTCGCGGTACTGCCGTCCTTCTCAGCGTCGATGCTGTGGATGGGAAAGTCTCGGTCTCTGTCGCTGATCAGCAAGACGGCCGAGTTCATTCCGTACAAGTCTTCAAATGCGTTCCAGCGACGAACTTGCTTCAAGGCGTTTGTACTGCGGGGGATCCGATCGGGATAGTTACCAGCGACGGTCCATCGCTAACCATCACGCCAACCGCGAATTTCGAGGTGATCACTCAAACCGTCAGCAAGACCCCAGGGCAAGTTGCGCAGGAGTTCAACGCTTTTCAACAGGTGTTGACGACCTATGATATCGGGAAACAGATTGCTCCAGACACTCCGGCTCCTAGCGACGGCAAGCGAGGAGACGTCGACACAAAGTCGCTGCAGAAGTTCGCTGGGAGCCCGCCACCATCACCCACTGAAGCTCCAACCACCATTATAGGGGACGACATAAAAGGCCAAGCCGGTGGGGGATCGATCGCTCCAGTTGTTGTGACGCTCGCTTCCATCGCGGGGACTTCTGCCTCCGCCTCGAAGCCGCTCGTCCCCACTTTGGACCCACCGCAAGCTGTTGTTGTGGCTTCATTCGGACCTGTCCTTATCAGCAGCGCCGGTGGTCCAACCAACCAAGGAAATCAAACAATCAGCGGAACAGTTGATCCGTCCTTCGTTGGAAGCACGGTGACGCTGTACGACACATACAATGGTGTTACGACGCAGATTGGAACGGTTACCGTTGGCTCCGGCGGCGTTTGGAGCCTGGCGGTCACCCTGGCAGGTGATGGCGACCACAGCATCGTGGCTTTGGACCCTAGCGCCAACGTCACAACGAGCGTGCCCGTTGTTTTCACGCTCGACACGACGGCGCCGACGGTTGCGATCACCAGCGCGGGCGGGCCGGTCAACCAGGCCAGCCAGACCGTCACCGGTACGGTGGGCGTCGCCGATGCCGGCACCACCGTCACCATCCTGGACGGCACCACCACGATCGGCACCGCCATCGTGCAGGGTAACGGGACCTGGAGCACCACGGTCACGCTCAACAACGGCCCGAACTCGCTGACGGCACGAGTGAGCGATGCGGCCGGCAACACCGCAACCAGCGGCGCGGTGGTCTACACGCTCAGCACCACCGGCCCGACTGTGACCGAGGCTCTGGTCTCCGACACCGGCACCTCTCCCACCGATCACCTCACCACTAACCCGGCGCTGAACGGCACCGGCCTTGCCAACACCGTGGTGCACTTCACCATCGACGGCAGCCCGATCGCGGCGACAGTGACCACCGATGCGCAAGGGGCGTGGTCGTTTACGCCGAGCGGGCTGGCCGACGGATCGCACACCATCGTCGCGAGCCAGACCGATACCTTTGGCAACACCGGCTCGGCCTCGCTGAGCTTCACGCTGGACACGGCGGCACCCGCGGTCGCCATCACCAGCACCGGCGGACCCGTCAATCAGGCCAGCCAGACCATCACCGGCACGGTTGACGTCGCCGATGCCGGCGCCACCGTCACCATCCTGGACGGCAGCACGACGATTGGCACCGCCATCGTGCAGGGGAACGGGACCTGGAGCACCACGGTCACGCTGAACCAGGGCGGCAACTCGCTGACCGCCCGGGTGAGCGATGCGGCCGGCAACTTCGCGACCAGCGGCGCCGTGGTCTACACGCTCAGTACCACAGGTCCGACCGTGACCGAGGCCCTGATTGCCGACACCGGCACGTCAGTCAACGATCACGTCACCGCCAACCCGGCGCTGAGCGGCACCGGCTTGGCCAACATCGTCGTGCATCTGACGATCGATGGTGTTCTCATCGCCTCTACGGCAACCACCGATGCGCAAGGCGCCTGGTCGTTTACGCCGACCGGGCTGGCCGACGGATTACACACCGTCGTCGCAAGCCAGACTGACACTTTTGGCAACACCGGCTCGGCCGCGCTGAGCTTCACGCTGGACACGACGGCGCCGACCGTCGCGGTCTCCAGCGCGGGCGGATCGACCAACCAGGCCAGCCAGACCATCACCGGCACGGTCGACGTCGCCGATGCCGGCGCCAGCGTCACCATCCTGGACGGCACCACCACGATCGGTACCGCGATCGTGCAGGGCAACGGGACCTGGAGCGCCACGGTCACGCTCAACAACGGCCCAAACTCGCTGACCGCACGGGTGAGCGATGCGGCCGGCAACACCGCGACCAGCGGCGCGGTGGTCTACACGCTCAGCACCACCGGCCCGACCGTGACCGAGGCTCTGGTCTCCGACACCGGCACCTCCGCCACCGATCACCTCACCACTAACCCGGCGCTGAACGGCACCGGCCTTGCCAACACCGTGGTGCACTTCAACATCGACGGCAGCACGATCGTGGCGACGGCGACCGCCGATGCGCAAGGGGCCTGGTCGTTTACACCGACCGGGCTGGCCGAGGGACCGCACACCATCGTGGCGAGCCAAACCGACGCTTTTGGCAACACCGGCTCGGCCTCGCTGAGCTTCACGCTGGACACGGCGGCACCCGCGGTTGCGATCACCAGCACCGGCGGAGCCGTCAGCCAGGCGAGCCAGACCATCACCGGCACGGTCGGTGTCGCCGATGCCGGCACCACCGTCACCATCCTGGACGGCACCACCACGATCGGCACCGCCATCGTGCAGAGCAACGGCAGCTGGAGCAGCACGGTCACGCTCGCCAACGGCCCGAACTCCCTGACCGCTCGGGTGAGCGATGCCGCCGGCAACACCGCGACCAGCAGCGCGGTGGTCTATACGCTCAGCACCGTCGGCCCGACCGTGACCGAGGCCCTGGTTGCCGACACCGGCACTTCGGCCACCGACCACGTCACCGCCAACCCGGCCCTGAGCGGCACCGGCCTCGCCAACACGGTGGTGCATCTGACGATCGATGGTGTTCTCAGCACCGCTACAGCAACCACGGATGCGCAAGGCGCGTGGTCGTTTACACCGACCGGGCTGGCCGAGGGATTACACACCATTGTCGCAAGCCAGATTGATACCTTTGGCAACACCGGCTCGGCCTCGCTGAGCTTCACGCTCGACACGACGGCACCGACGGTCGCTATCACCAGTACCGGCGGACCCGTCAGCCAGGCGAGCCAGACCATCACCGGCACGGTCGGTGTCGCCGATGCCGGCACCACCGTCACCATCCTGGACGGCACCACCACGATCGGCACCGCCATCGTGCAGAGCAACGGCAGCTGGAGCAGCACGGTCACGCTCGCCAACGGCCCGAACTCCCTGACCGCTCGGGTGAGCGATGCCGCCGGCAACACCGCGACCAGCAGCGCGGTGGTCTATACGCTCAGCACCGTCGGCCCGACCGTGACCGAGACCCTGGTTGCCGACACCGGCACTTCGGTCACCGATCACGTCACCGCCAATCCGGCGATGAACGGCACCGGCCTCGCCAACACCGTGGTGCACTTCACCATCGACGGCAGCCCGATCGCGGCGACAGTGACCACGGATGCGCAAGGGGCGTGGTCGTTTACGCCGAGCGGGCTGGCCGACGGATTGCACACCATCGTCGCAAGCCAGACTGACAGCTTCGGCAACACCGGCTCGGCCTCGCTGAGCTTCACCCTGGACACCACGGCACCGACGGTTGCGATTACCAGCGCGGGCGGACCCGTCAACCAGCCCAGCCAGACCATCACCGGCACGGTGGGCGTCGCCGATGCCGGCGCCATCGTCACCATCCTGGACGGCACCACCACGATTGGCACCGCGATCGTGCAGGCCAACGGCAGCTGGAGCACAACGGTCACGCTGAACAATGGCCCGAACTCGCTGACCGCACGGGTCAGCGACGCGGCCGGCAACACCGCGACCAGCGGCGCTGTGGTCTACACACTCAGCACCACAGGCCCGACGGTGACCGAGGCCCTGGTCTCCGACACCGGCACTTCGGCCACCGACCACGTCACCGCCAACCCGGCGCTGAGCGGCACCGGCCTTGCCAACACCGTGGTACACTTCACCGTCGACAGCAACCCGATCGCGGCGACGACCACCACCGATGCGCAAGGGGTCTGGTCGTTTACGCCGAGCGGGCTGACTGACGGACCGCACACCATCGTGGCGAGCCAGACCGACACTTTTGGCAACACCGGCTCGGCCTCGCTAAACTTCACGCTCGACACGACGGCGCCGACGGTTGCGATCACCAGCGTAGGCGGATCGACCAACCAGGCCAGCCAGACCATCACCGGCACGGTCGACGTCGCCGATGCCGGCGCCAGCGTCACCATCCTGGACGGCACCACGACGATCGGTACCGCGATCGTGCAGGGCAACGGGACCTGGAGCGCCACGGTCACGCTCAACAACGGCCCAAACTCGCTGACCGCACGGGTGAGCGATGCGGCTGGCAACACCGCGACCAGCGGCGCGGTGGTCTACACCCTCAGCACCACCGGCCCGACCGTGACCGAGGCCCTGGTCGCCGACACCGGCACCTCCGCCACCGACCAGGTCACCGCCAACCCGGCCGTGAGCGGTACCGGCCTCGCCAACACCGTGGTGCACTTCACCATCGACGGCAGCCCGATCGCGACGACAGTGACCACCGATGCGCAAGGCGCCTGGTCGTTTACGCCGAGCGGGCTGGCCGATGGACCGCACACCATCGTGGCGAGCCAGACCGATCTCTTCGGCAACAGCGGCAGCGCGTCGCTGAGCTTCACTCTCGATACCACGGCGCCGAGTGGCGGCACGCCAGATCTGGGGGCGGGTTCGGACAGTGGCAGTTCGAACACGGACAACATCACCTCGGCGACGTCGCCGAGCTTCACGGTGGCGCTGAACCCGACCGATGCCATCGGCGATACGGTGCAGCTGTTACTGGGCGGCTCGCCGCTGGCGCATCCGGTCACGCATGTGATCACAGCAGTCGACATATCGGCCGGAAGTGTCAGCTTGACGGTGACTGCCGGCGATCTCGGCGCCGATGGCGCCAAGCAGGTGACGGCGCGGTTCAGCGATGTCGCCGGCAATAGCTCGACGAGCGCGTCCCTGAACTTCACCCTGGATACGACGGCGCCGACGGTTGCGATCACCAGCGCAGGCGGACCGGTCAACCAGGCCAGCCAGACCATCACCGGCACAGTCGGCGTCGCCGATGCGGGCGCCACCATCACCATCCTGGACGGCACCACCGCAATCGGCACCGCCATCGTGCAGGGCAACGGCAGCTGGAGCACAACGGTCACGCTGAACCAGGGCGGCAATTCCCTGACCGCACGGGTGAGCGATGCGGCCGGCAACATCGCGACCAGCGGCGCTGTGGTCTACACGCTCAGCACCACCGGCCCGACCGTGACCGAGGCCCTGGTTGCCGACACCGGCACCTCCGCCACCGATCGCCTCACCACCAACCCAGCGCTGAGCGGCAGCGGCCTTGCCAACACCGTGGTGCACTTTACCGTCGACGGCAGCCCGATCGCAGCGACGGTGACCACCGATGCGCAAGGGGCGTGGTCGTTTACGCCGAGCGGTCTGGCCGACGGATTGCACACCATCGTCGCCAGCCAGACTGACATCTTCGGCAACACCGGCTCGGCCTCGCTGAGCTTCACGCTCGATACCACGGCGCCGACGGTCGCCATCACCAGCACCGGCGGACCCGTCAATCAGGCCAGCCAGACCATCACCGGCACGGTCGACGTCGCCGATGCCGGCGCCAGCGTCACCATCCTGGACGGCACCACCACGATCGGTACCGCGATCGTGCAGGGCAACGGGACCTGGAGCGCCACGGTCACGCTCAACAACGGCCCAAACTCGCTGACCGCACGGGTGAGCGATGCGGCCGGCAACACCGCGACCAGCGGCGCGGTGGTCTACACGCTCAGCACCACCGGCCCGACCGTGACCGAGGCCCTGGTCGCCGACACCGGCACCTCCGCCACCGACCAGGTCACCGCCAACCCGGCCGTGAGCGGTACCGGCCTCGCCAACACCGTGGTGCACTTCACCATCGACGGCAGCCCGATCGCGACGACAGTGACCACCGATGCGCAAGGCGCCTGGTCGTTTACGCCGAGCGGGCTGGCCGATGGACCGCACACCATCGTCGCAAGCCAGACCGATACCTTTGGCAACACCGGCTCGGCGTCGCTGAGCTTCATCTTCGACACAACGGCGCCCACCGGCGGTGCACCGGACCTGACAGCGGGCTCGGACAGCGGTACCTCAGCTACCGACAACATCACTTCGGCGACGTCGCCAAGCTTCACGGTGTTGCTGACCCCGACGGTTGCCATCGGCGATACGGTGCAGCTGCTGCTGGGCGGCGCGCCGCTGGCGCACCCGGTCACGCATGTGATCACGGCCGCCGACGTGACGGCAGGCAGCGTCAGCCTGACGGTGACTGCCGGCGATCTCGGAGCCGATGGCACCAAACAGATCACGGCGCAGTTCAGCGATGTCGCCGGCAACAGTTCGACGAGCGCGGCGCTGAGCTTCACGCTCGACACGACGGCACCGACGGTCGCCATCACCAGCACCGGCGGACCCGTCAACCAGGCCAGCCAGATCATCACCGGCACGGTCGGCGTCGCCGATGCCGGCGCCACCGTCACCATCCTGGACGGCAGCACGACGATCGGTACCGCGATCGTGCAGGCCAACGGGACCTGGAGCGCCACGGTCACGCTCAACAACGGCTTGAACTCGCTGACCGCACGGGTGAGCGATGCCGCCGGCAACATCGCGACCAGCGGCGCGGTGGTCTATACGCTCAGCACCACCGGTCCGACCGTGACCGAGGCCCTGGTCTTCGACACCGGCACCTCCGCCACCGACCATGTCACCGCCACCCCAGCGCTGAACGGCACCGGCCTTGCCAACACCGTGGTGCACTTCACCGTCGACGGCAGCCCGATCGCAGCGACGGTGACCACCGATGCGCAAGGGGCGTGGTCGTTTACACCGACCGGGCTGGCCGACGGACTACACACCATTGTCGCAAGCCAAACCGATACCTTTGGCAACACCGGCTCGGCGTCGCTGAGCTTCACCCTCGACACGACGGCACCGACCGGTGGCACGCCAGATCTGACGGCGGGTTCGGATACTGGTACCTCGAGCACGGACAACATCACCTCGGCGACCTCGCCGAGCTTCACGGTGGCGCTGAACCCGGCCGATGCCATTGGCGATACGGTGCGGCTGTTGCTGGGCGGCTCGCCGCTGGCGCACCCGGTCACGCATGTGATCACGGCCGCCGACGTGACGGCTGGCAACGTTAATCTGACGGTGACTTCCGGCGATCTCGGAGCCGATGGCACCAAACAGATCACGGCGCAGTTCAGCGATGTCGCCGGCAACAGTTCGACGAGCGCAGCACTGAGCTTCACGCTCGACACCACGGCACCCGCGGTTGCGATCACCAGCGCGGGCGGACCGACCAACCAGGCGAGCCAGACCGTCACCGGCACGGTGGGCGTCGCCGATGCTGGCGCCACCGTCACCATCCTGGACGGCACCACCACGATCGGCACCGCCATCGTGCAGGGCAACGGCGGCTGGAGCACAACGGTCACGCTGAACAATGGCCCGAACTCGCTGACCGCACGGGTCAGCGACGCGGCCGGCAACACCGCGACCAGCGGCGCCGTGGTCTACACGCTCAGCACCACCGGCCCGACCGTGACCGAGGCCCTGGTTGCCGACACCGGCACCTCGGCCATCGACCATGTCACCGCCAACCCGGCCCTGAGCGGCAGCGGCCTTGCCAACACGGTGGTGCATCTGACGATCGATGGTGTTCTCAGCACCGCTACGGCAACGACCGATGCGCAAGGCGCGTGGTCGTTTACCCCGACCGGGCTGGCCGACGGACCGCACACCATCGTGGCGAGCCAAACCGACATCTTTGGCAACACCGGCTCGGCCTCGCTGAGCTTCACCCTCGACACGACGGCACCGACCGGTGGCACGCCAGATCTGACGGCGGGTTCGGATTCTGGTACCTCGAGCACGGACAACATCACCTCGGCGACCTCGCCGAGTTTCTCTTTGGCGCTGAACCCGACCGATGCCGTTGGTGATACGGTGCAGCTGTTGCTGGGCGGCTCGCCGCTGGCGCATCCGGTCACGCATGTGATCACGGCCGCCGACGTGACGGCAGGCAACGTTAATCTGACGGTATCCGCCGGCGATCTCGGAGCCGATGGCACCAAACAGATCACGGCGCAGTTCAGCGATCTCGCCGGCAACAGTTCGACGAGCGCAGCGCTGAGCTTCACGCTCGACACCACGGCGCCGACGGTCGCCATTACCAGCACTGGCGGACCCGTCAACCAGGCCAGCCAGACCGTCACCGGCACGGCCGGCGTCGCCGATGCCGGCGCCAGCGTCACCATCCTGGACGGCACCACCACGATCGGCACCGCCATCGTGCAGGGCAACGGCGGCTGGAGCACCACGGTCACGCTGAACAATGGCCCGAACTCGCTGACCGCACGGGTCAGCGACGCGGCCGGCAACACCGCGACCAGCGGCGCCGTGGTCTACACGCTCAGCACCACCGGCCCGACGGTAACCGAGACCCTGGTCGCCGACACCGGCACGTCGGCCACCGACCATGTCACCGCCGATCCGGCCCTGACCGGCACCGGCCTCGCCAACACGGTGGTGCACTTCACCATCGACGGCAGCCCGATCGCGGCGACGACCACCACCGATGCGCAAGGAGCCTGGTCGTTTACGCCGAGCGGGCTGGCCGACGGATCACACACCATCGTCGCGAGCCAAACCGATACCTTTGGCAACACCGGCTCGGCGTCGCTGAGCTTCACCCTCGACACGACGGCACCGACCGGTGGCACGCCAGATCTGACGGCGGGTTCGGATACTGGTACCTCGAGCACGGACAACATCACCTCGGCGACCTCGCCGAGCTTCACGGTGGCGCTGAACCCGGCCGATGCCATTGGCGATACGGTGCGGCTGTTGCTGGGCGGCTCGCCGCTGGCGCACCCGGTCACGCATGTGATCACGGCCGCCGACGTGACGGCGGGCAACGTTAATCTGACAGTGACCGCCGGCGATCTCGGATCGGATGGCACCAAACAGATCACGGCCCAGTTCAGCGATGTCGCCGGCAACAGTTCGACGAGCGCAGCACTGAGCTTCACGCTGGACACCACGGCACCCGCGGTTGCGATCACCAGCGCGGGCGGACCGACCAACCAGGCGAGCCAGACCATCACCGGCACGGTGGGCGTCGCCGATGCCGGCGCCACCGTCACCCTCCTGGACGGCAGCACCACGATCGGCACCGCGATCGTGCAGGGCAACGGCAGCTGGAGCACCACGGTCACGCTGAACCAGGGTGGCAACTCCCTGACCGCACGGGTCAGCGACGCGGCCGGCAACACCGCGACCAGCGGCGCGGTGGTCTACACCCTCAGCACCACCGGCCCGACCGTGACCGAGGCCCTGGTTGCCGACACCGGCACCTCGGCCATCGACCACATCACCGCCAACCCGGCCCTGAGCGGCAGCGGCCTTGCCAACACGGTGGTGCACTTCACCATCGACGGCAGCCCGATCGCGGCGACGACCACTACCGATGCGCAAGGCGCCTGGTCGTTTACGCCGACCGGGCTGGCCGACGGATCACACACCATCGTCGCGAGCCAAGCCGACACTTTTGGCAACACCGGCTCGGCCTCGCTGAGCTTCACGCTGGACACGACGGCACCGACGGTTGCGATTACCAGCACCGGCGGACCGGTCAACCAGGCCAGCCAGACCGTCACCGGCACGGTGGGCGTCGCCGATGTCGGCGCCACCGTCACCATCCTGGACGGTAGCACCACGATCGGCACCGCGATCGTGCAGGCCAACGGCAGCTGGAGCACGACGGTCACGCTGAACCAGGGCGGCAACTCTCTGACCGCACGGGTCAGCGATGCCGCTGGCAACACCGAAACCAGCGGCGCCGTGGTCTATTCTGTCGGCGTGCCCGGCGCCATTCTCGGCGATGCTGGCGACAACACCCTGACAGGGACCGCCGGGAACGATGCATTCCAAGGCTTCGGCGGTAATGACACATTCAACGGTTTGTCGGGCGTTGATCGAGCGGTCTATGTCGACGCGACCGGGGGCATTACCGCCGATCTGACGGCAGGAACCGTGACGGGTCCGGGTGTCGGCACCGACACTCTGGTCGGTATCGAAGCCATCCAGGGCAGCAACTTTGCCGATCTCTACTCGGCGGTCGGTTTCAGCGGCAATTCCGGGGTGCCTGGCACGCCAATCGGCTTCAACAGCTTCGAAGGCATGGGGGGAGATGACATCATCGCCGGCACGGTCAATCCTTCCGGAGAGATTCTGACCCGCATTTCCTATGTCAGTGCGACAGCGGCAGTGGTCGTTGATTTCGCCGCGGGAACGGCGAACGGCGATGCATCAGTTGGCAACGACACCTTCACCAATGTCAATTCGGTCATTGGGTCGGCATTTGGAGACACGCTGCGGGGCGACGACAATCCGAACGGCACGTTCGAGCAATATGACGCTCGTGCCGGCAACGATCTGATCGATGGCCGCGGCGGCTACGATTTTGCCGTCTATAATAACGACGCCGCCACCACCACGGGCTTAACCGTCAATCTTGCGGCCGGAACGGTCATCGGTGATGCGACGATCGGGACCGATACGCTGCGTTCAGTGGAAGCCGTCCGCGGCACCAACTTCGCCGATACTTACGATGCCGCTGGTTTCAGCGGCACCAGCACCAACGCCGGATCGAGCGGCACCTTCAACAATTTCGAAGGCATGGGCGGCAACGATGGCATCATCGGCAACGGCAACACCCGACTCCAATATACCCAATCAACCGCCGGCGTGACTGTCGATTTCCTCGCGGGCACTGCGACCGGCGATGCCTCCGTAGGTACCGATACATTCACCGGCGTCAACGCCGTCATGGGCTCGATGTTTGCCGACATCTTTTCTGGAAGCGGCGCCAATGAGAACTTCATGGGCCTTGCCGGCGATGATTTCATCGACGGAAAAGGCGGCTTCGACACGGCGCAATATGCCAACCTGACCTTCACGACGGGGGGGATCAGCGTTCACCTTGCAGCTGGAACGGTGACCGGAGATGCCTCGAGTGGCACCGACATCTTGCGTTCAATCGAAGGCATTCAGGGCACTAATTTTACCGACACTTATGACGCGACTAATTTCGGCGTCACCGGCGCTATCGATCCCGCGACCGGCCTTCCCTATGCCAATGTCGGCAACAATGGCAGCTTCAATCAATTCGAGGGAATGGGCGGTAACGACGTCATCGCCGGCAACGGCAACACCCGGCTGACCTACGCCAATGCAACCGGCCCCGTGACGATCACTTTCGCTCTCAACGGTTGGACCAGCACCACCAGCGGCGCGTCGGGTACCCTAACCGGTGATGGGTCCGTGGGCACCGACACCTTCTCCGGTGTCGGCTCGGTGTCGGGGTCGTCATTTGCCGACACCATCACCGGCTCGAACAATCCAAACAACACCTCGGAGGAATTTGCCGGTCGCGGCGGCGATGACTTCATCGACGGTAAAACGGGTTTCGACAGGGCCTTCTACAACAACGATGGTTCGGCGTCGGGTATTCAAATCGATATGGCTTCGGGCGTGGTGACCGGCGACGCTGCTGTCGGAACGGACACTCTCCGATCCATCGAAGCGATCCGCGGAACCGGCTTCGCCGACACTTATGTCGCGACCAATTTCGGCGTCTCCGGCGCAAATGTCGGCGATTTCGGTACCCTCAACGAGTTTGAGGGAATGGCCGGCAATGACACGATCACCGGCAACGGCAATACCCGCATCGCATACTACAATGCTCTCGATGAGGTGACCGTCGACCTCGCCGCCGGCAACTCCCACGGGACCGCCTCCGGTGACCTCGCAGGTGTCGGGACAGACACATTCACCGGCGTGAATGCCGCCCGCGGTTCAGCTTTCGCTGACGTCATTCTCGGCGATGCCAATTCCAATGCCCTCGACGGCAGGGACGGCAATGATCGGATCGACGGCCGCGGTGGCGCCGATACCTTGACCGGCGGGAACGGCGCCGACACCTTTGTCTACGCCGATGGTGACGGAGCAGACACTATCACGGACTTTAACCGTACCCAAGGCGACACGATCGATCTGACAGGGTTGTCAGGCTTCTTCACGCTCGCAGATGTTCAATCGAAGGCAACGGTGAGCGGCGGCAACACCATCATCGACGTCGGAAGCGGGAATACTCTGACGCTGATAGGTGTAACAAGCCTTCAGCAGAGCGACTTCATCTTTCCCAACGCCACCAACGGCACCTCGGGCTCGGATGTGCTGCTCGGAACGAGTCAAGCGGATGCAATTTCCGGCCTCGCCGGAAATGATCGGCTTCAGGGATTCGGCGGCAACGATCTGCTCGATGGCGGGGCCGATTTTGACCGCGCTGTCTATACCGATGCCACGGGCGGGATCTCCGTGAACCTTGCGGCGGGAACGGTATCCGGACCGGGAGTGGGTACCGATACGCTCGTTGCGATCGAAGCCGTGGTTGGCAGTGATTTTGCGGACACCTTCAATGCGACCGGTTTCGCTGGGGGCACCGGTACGCCCGGTACGCCGATCGGGTTCAACGAGTTCGAGGGCCGCGGTGGCAACGACACCATTCTGAGTGACGTGAATCCTTTAGGCGCGGCTCTGACGCGGGTCTCCTATGTGAGCGCCACCGCCGGTGTGACTGTCGACATCGCAGCCGGGGCAGCGGATGGAGATGGATCCGTTGGTCACGACACGTTTGTTGGCTCCGGGATTCTTGTCGTCTGGGGCTCTTCGTTCGCCGATACTCTGTTCGGAAGCAACAATGGATTCGGCACGGTCGAGGTGTTTGCGGGGTTCGCTGGCAACGACGTGATCGATGGCCGCAGTGGCTTCGACCGCGTCGACTATAATAACGATCCGACCACCACGTCGGGTATTACGATCAGTCTCGCGGCTGGCACCCTGACGGGGGATGCCACGGTTGGTTCTGATACACTTGTGTCGATCGAAGCGGTCCGTGGCACCAAATTTGCCGATACCTACAACGCCGTCGGATTTAGCAGCGCCAGCACGAACTCCGGCTCGCTCGGGACCTTCAACGAGTTCACCGGCGAAGGCGGCAACGACATCATCACCGGCAACGGCAATACGCGCCTCGGATTCAACAATGCGACCGCAGGCGTCGTGGTGGACATAGCAGCCGGCACGGCGACCGGGGACGTCTCGGTCGGAAGCGATACGTTCACGGGCGTAAATGCCGTCATGGGCACGATGTTCGCCGATTCCTTGTCGGGAAGCGGCATCAACGAGATATTTACCGGGCTTGGCGGCAACGACACGATTGACGGTCGCGGCGGCTTAGATACCGCAAGCTACAACAACATCTATCTTTCGACCGGCAGTGTCACCATTGACATGGCGTCCGGCACCGCCACGGGCGACTCCTCGATCGGTACGGACACGCTGCGTTCGATCGAAGCCATCCAGGGAACCGTCCTTGCCGACACCTATGTGGCAACGGGATACGGCCTTGCAGGCGCTCTTAACGTCGGCAACAACGGCAGCTTCAACCAGTTCGAGGGACTTGGTGGTGACGATGCCATTACCGGCAGCGGCAACACGCGTCTGATCTACACCAATGCAACTGGTCCCGTGACGATCACTTTCGGTCTCAATAGCTGGACCAGCACCACCAGCGGCGCGTCGGGTACCGTAACCGGCGATGCGTCGGTAGGCACCGATACCTTTTCGGGCGTTAGCTCGGTGTCAGGGTCGTCATTCGCCGATACCATCACCGGCTCCAACAATCCCAACGGTACAGCTGAAGATTTTGCCGGTCGCGGCGGCAATGACTTCATCGACGGCAAAACTGGCTTCGACAGGGCGTTCTACAACAACGACGGTTCGGTTTCAGGTATTCAAGTCGACATGGCGTCAGGCGTGGTGGCCGGCGACGCTTCGATCGGAACAGACACTCTTCGATCAATTGAGGCGATTCGCGGGACTAGCTTCGACGATATTTTCATCGCAACCAGCTTTGGCACCTCCGGTGCAAATGCCGGCGATTTCGGTACCCTCAACGAGTTCGAGGGAATGGACGGCAATGACACCATTACCGGCAACGGCAATACTCGCATTGCATTCTACAATGCTCTGGATGGGGTGACTGTCGATCTCGCCGCCGGCAACTCCCATGGGACGGCCTCCGGTGACCTCGCCGGCACCGGGACAGATACCTTCACCGGCGTGAATGCCGTCCGTGGGTCATCCTTTGCTGACTTCATTTTTGGCGATGTCGGCAGCGACACGCTGGATGGGCAAGCCGGAAATGACGTGATCCAGGGCCGAGGAGGTGCCGACACGTTAATAGGAGGAGCGGGAAGCGACCAATTCGTCTTCGCTGCGGTTTCCGATTCCACGGTTGCAAGCCACGACACGATCAGTGATTTCGTTCATGGTACAGACGTCATCGACACCGGGGCGATCGCGGGGGTG
The DNA here is from genome assembly GCF_014198205.1 of Bradyrhizobium sp. SBR1B. NCBI lineage: Bacteria > Pseudomonadati > Pseudomonadota > Alphaproteobacteria > Hyphomicrobiales > Nitrobacteraceae > Bradyrhizobium > Bradyrhizobium sp. SBR1B. The sequence continues at coordinate 186,918 of NZ_JACIHC010000008.1, read as the reverse complement.
ACGAGTGTCCAAGGCTTGCTCAGCGGAAGCGCCCAAGTCGCCGCGCACAGTATCGGGTGGATTCAGAGCGGCGCGAATACGATTGTCTACGTCAACAACTCGACCACAGCGCAGAATCTAGGGTCGGCGGATATGGAAATTGTCTTGACCAATGTAACCGCGAATATACTGACCAGTCAGGATTTTCTCCTCCACATCTAACGGTCAACGCTCAGGGGAGAACATCAGCGCCGGAATCGCCGAGCTGCTGGATTTTTGCCAGACGACGCGAGGAGCTGACCTTCAGGAAGCTCTCTTCTTTCATCGATGCAGGCAGGGAGCGCCGCACGCTTTGCATATGGCCTCGCACATTTTCACGCGCGTCGGCTACTGGAACGAATCCATCGAGGCCAAGCCGTTCCGCCAAGGCTGCCAAGGACGGCAAGGACCCCAGCAAGCGCCTGCATGCCGACGATTATATGGTCTACGCCTTGCTCCAGCTCGCGCAGGACAGCCGAGCCCGCGACGTCATCGCGGACATGGTTGCGACGACGGGCTATGCGCCCGCCGTCCGCGCCGGTCCCTATGCGATAGCGGCCAGCCAGGCGCGTTACATGGTCGAGCGCGGCGATTGGCAGGGCGCGGCCGCGCTGAAGGCCGAGCCGAGCCGGTTTGCCTATGTCGATGCGATCACCTGTTTCGCCCGCGCTCTTGGCGCCGCGCGCTCTGGCAATGCAGCCGCGGCAACGGCGGACATCGCCAAACTGGCAGAACTGCGGGACAAGCTGCAGCGGGACAAGGATGCCTATTGGGCGGAGATCGTCGGCATTCAGCGGCAGGCCGCCACAGCCTGGCAGCTCAATGCCCAGGGAAAACAGGCCGAGGCGTTGGAAGCGATGCGCCTTGGCTTTGAGGCTCGTGGGTCCTCGGGCCAAAATTGGATCGCCATAAAATCAACCTGAAGAAGCAGCTGAAGATGGACGCCACGCAACGGCAATTCTGGTTCGGCCTCCGTATAATTGCGGGCGGCGCTCGCTTTGCGTTGGGCCGTGGTTTGCGCAACAGCAAAGCGCATCGCACCGAATTCGGACACGCGAAATGGTTCGTTAGCTTTCCTGTGGCTAGCTGGGTGCGTGCCGATTACCGCCGATTGCGGCACATTGGAATGGGAATGCCGGCCCCGGCTGTTGACCCCATCCTGCGGCTGGGGCCGTTTTGGACTTTCGCAGCATCGTTCAAACCCGGTCTACAACCATGCTTAGAGGCGTCGCTATCGCGCTATTTGGAATGGGCATCTTTTCGCAGCTTGATCGCGCGCTGTTCTATGGCCGCCATACTGACGCCGCGCTCAGGCTGATGCGGGAGATCGGCCGAGGCTTTGGGCTGTAGCACCTGCCACATTGTGGAGCGCGGTCGAGGCGGTCCACGGAGCGATGATGCGGTATTTGTTTGGTGTGTGCGGCGTTCGGCAGGCGCTCGAACCGTACGGCTCTAGCCTCAGTTGATGATGCGGCTTCCAGCCACCGGCATGCCGGGATACGGGCGAATGTCGGCATGCCCGCCAATTCGCTTTGATCAATCCGGACGAAGGCCGTGTACGGCGCATTCGTCTTCGGATGCCCACGCAAGTGATTAGTTGCCGCCCGCTGGCGGCGCGAGCACGCCAGTGCTGCTTCTTCAAAGATGCTTGAATGCGGTGAAGTGCGTGCGCCGTTTTGTCAGCGATAGCGAACAAACGAGGCGGCGCCTCAAATAAGATGACCGCCGTGCAAGTCGTCGAACGATGGCACTCGATCACAGGCTTCTTTACGGTGGTTCGATCAAGGGAGAATTGCGTCGCCCAGCGCAAACGCCACGGCCGACGCAACGGACTCGTCGCCTCATCGGTCATGGATGCTTCTAATTTTTTTTTGAGCGAGGCTTCCGCTTCTCTCGTCAGGTCGCAGCAAGCTATCGTGCAAGTGGTTCAGTCCCGAGACTCCAACGAGAGATAGGCCTTTGTCGCACACGGCGTCCTGGTCCAGGTCCAAATCCGACTTTCGGAGCGCCTATCTTCGTCGTACGATGCATCCCCCAAAGCTCGGGGTGAACACGAGATGGCGCGAATTCCTCGGGGTGCAACGGTGCCCTGTTCGTCCCACTGGTTCTGACGCAATCCGCGGGGATTGAACAGCAAGTCGGCCAGCTCGATCGCACGTGCCGTCTCTTAGTCCGCCAGCGGACTGCTGTGATCAATTGGACCTGAGTGCATCTGCCCGTATCCATCTAGCGATGTTAGATCCAGAGATCAAAAGTCAGTTTCGATCGACGAAGCATTTGCCTAGTCCAGGACGTGGACGATGTCCAATCCTCGATCATTAGCTCCCGAGACAAATTCTAGCCGAGGTGTCAGCTATGTCGGTAGTCTGGTCGCAATCGGCGCCATCTATCTCGTCTTGGCCAAAGGTGGCCTTGCTCTCGCCTCCGTTCATCCCAGTTCAACGCCAATTTGGCCGCCGACAGGTGTCGCGCTGGCGGCGGTGCTGTTGGGGGGATATCGGACCTGGCCAGCAATTTTTGCGGGAGCGTTGATCGCAAATGCGACGACGGCGGGCTCGGTTGCTACCGCAATCGCGATTGCGGCCGGTAATGCTCTCGAAGCGGTTGTCGGCGCTTATCTCATTAATCGGTGGTCGAGCGGATGTAATACGTTTTCAACCCCCGATTCTGTCGCAAAGTTTGCGGTGATCTGCGTCGTCATCGCGACGCCGATCAGCGCCAGCATTGGCCTGACCAGTCTGACAATCTTCGGGTACATCGAACAGAAGAGTTTCGCCGACGCGTGGATCACCTGGTGGCTGGGAGATGTGACAGGCGCACTGGTCATTACTCCCGTTATCGTGCTTTGGGCATCAAGCCGCTATCATGACTTCGAACGCCATGCGCTTCAGGAGACGGTCGGCGTCCTCACGACAGCGGCGGTCGTTGGACTCATTGCTTTCAGCCCTTTGATCGAGCAAACGCCCGGACGAGATCCACTGGGTTTTTTGGCGATCTTGCCAATGTTGTGGGCGGCGCTGCGCCGCGGTCCACGCGATACCGCGACGGTCGCCCTGATGCTCGCGGGCATCACGATCTGGGGCACGCTCAGGGGCGGCGGCCCGTTCACAACCACGGACCTTAACGCATCGTTCCTGCTGGTGTTGATGTTCTTGATCAGCATTACCGTTCCAAGCTTGTTGCTGAGCGCCGATGTCGAGGTACGCAAGAAAGCGGAGGAGCATCTGCGCCGCGCGCGCGTCGAACTCGAGCAGAAGGTCGCAGAGCGAACGCAAGAGCTGGAGCTCGCCAGTGCCGCAAAATCACGCTTTTTTGCCATGGCAAGCCATGATTTGCGGCAACCGTTACATGCATTAGGGCTGTTTGTGGCCCAGCTGCGCACGCCGCTCGAACCGGGGGAGCGGGCGAGGACGATCGAGCGGGTCGACGCAACGCGCAAGGAAATGGACGAAATGTTCAATTCGCTGCTGGACATTTCGAGAATCGATGCCGGGATGCTTAACCCTTACATTACCGAATTCCCGATCGGGCGCCTGTTGCAGAAAAGTGAGACGGCGTTTGATCAGGCGACGCGTGAAAAAGGCTTGCGCTTACGCGTCAGGCCAAGTGACGCCTGGGTGCGGAGCGACGCCATGCTGCTCGAACGCATACTCCTGAATCTGGTGTCCAATGCTGTACGCTATACGTTGCAGGGCGGGATCCTGGTCGGATGCCGTCGGCGCGGTGAAATGCTGCGCATCGAAGTATACGATACCGGTCCCGGCATTCCCGAGGATCAAAAGCAGAATATCTTTGGCGAGTTTTTTCAAGTTCCTGCTCCGGAGCAGAACCGGTCCGGCGGCCTGGGGCTCGGCCTTGCCATTGTCGACAGGCTTCGCTTGCTTCTCAACCATCCAATTGAGCTCGCTTCGACTGTGGGTCGCGGTTCGCGATTCACGATCCTGGTTCCGAAGGTCGACGAATGCGTCAGAGCTGCAGCGCCCGCCGACTTACCACACCCCGGTGCTTTTGCAGTCGACGGCAAGGCAATTCTTGTTATTGCCGATAGTCCCATCGTGCAGGAGGGAACGGGCGGATTGCTCAGCAAATGGGGATGTTCGGTTCTTGCCGCCGGATCCGACGAAGCCGCACTGGTTCGACTTGCTGAGCGCGAACAACGCCCCGACCTCATCATCTCGGACTATCATCTCGCACGCGGGAAGACCGGAATCAGGGCAATTGAACAAATCAATGCGGCGTTTGGCTCGACGATTCCTGCCATTCTCATCAGCGGCGACACGGCAGCTGAACCACTGCGGGACGCCAAGGATAGAGGATACGTTTTGCTGCATAAGCCGGTCGACCCAATGCAGCTCCGCGCGGTCATGCACAAGCTGTTTAGGGATCACGATGGTGGGAGAGACGCCGGGGCAGTTTCATGATCCAGATTTCGGCGGCCACTCCCAGCCCATTTTTCCGACCTTTATGATGGCCTCGGTACGCGTCGCTACGCCGAGGGCCTTGAGAACGACCGTGATGTGATTCTTCACCGTAGGCACTGCCATATTGAGCATCGTGGCAATGACCTTGTTGCTCTTCCCCTTCATCAGGAGCGCAAGTACTTCAATCTGCCGATCGGTCAACCCGACCCCCTTGAGCGAGTCGGGCGTCACTGGCTTGTTTGCATGCCGTGGGCCCGCCGTCTTCTCCAGTATCTCCAACGGGATGTAAACGCCGCCGGAGAACACCAATTCAATAGCCTTGAGCATCACCTCGCGTTCCGTGGTTTTCGGAATGAAACCCAGCGCGCCGAATTTGAAGGCGCGCCTGACTGTGTCTTGATCATCGGAGGACGAGAGAATGACGACAGCAGTCCTCGCATAGCGATCGCGCAGTTCGCAAAGGACGGAGAAGCCGTCGCGATCAGGCAAATTGATATCAAGCAAAATGAGGCTGATGTCGGGATGCTCCTCGACGATGTGCATGGCCTCCCGGCCGCTCGAAGCTTCGAATATGACGGCTTCTGGCTTTAGTTGCTTCAGGACGGCGTGCAGCGCGGCCCGAATCAATGTGTGATCGTCAACAACAAGCACCTTCATAAAAAAGCTCTCCGTCTTCTGGCCGCGCGGAGATCAATAGAAAATCATACACCCACCTTCGAGATCGTCCATCTTCCATCTCGGCTCCGGCCGGCGGTTCGCCGGCAGGTAAGCAGGTAAGAGGACTACGTGAAGCGCGCAGCTCGCGGGCCCCACAGGACGGACGATACCTTGGTCATAGGACCTAGGCACCTCTCTGTACCGACCTCCGGCCGATTTACAGGCTGCGGCGCTTGCACGATGATGACGGCAGTCAGCCACTCTACCAGAGGGTTGTGCGCACCCCGGCCATATCATCATTGTCGCAATTGCTGTCGTGGCCGGGTCGGTGTGAAGCAATTCTGGACTGCGGCGCTGTCAGAATCCGCAGCGTGCTTTTTGTTACATTCAGTTCCTCTTGATCGTTCCTCTCGAATCCTGCGCGTACCCTGGACGAGGCAAGCCAATGCAGGATCGGACCGCATCCCCGAAGCAATTTGCGGGCGCTCTGCCGGAGCTCAAAGTCAACAGCCGCGACCTTCGCATTGATGCCTGCCGCGGCATCGCGCTCTGGTGCATCTTTCTTGATCATGTCCCCAATAACATTGGAAGTTGGCTGACGCTACGGAACTACGGCTTCAGCGATGCCGCGGAAGTGTTCATGTTCGTCTCGGGAGTGACCTGCGCGCTGGCCTACGGCAAAGTACGGAGTTGCGAGGGGTGGACCAGTGTGATCCGCCGGACCCTGCGGCGAAGTTGGGACATCTATGTCGCATTTCTGCTGCTGACGCTCGCCTGCGCCATCTTGGTTCACCTCGCAGGCGGGAACCGTCTTGCTGATGAGAGCAATACGCGGATTCTGTTGGACCAGCCGGGCTCGGCGCTCGCCCACGCAGCGATCCTGCAATACCGTCCGGTCAATACCGACGTATTGCCGATCTTCGTGCTTCTCCACCTCTTTTTCGCGCCGTTGCTGTGGTTGCTGTTCCGAATGCCGAACGTGACGCTTGGCGCCTCGCTGGCGCTTTATGCGCTGGTGCAAATGTTCGGCTGGTCCATGCCGGCGTGGCCGAGCGGCCATTGGGCTTTCAATCCACTGGCCTGGCAGCTATTGGCGGTTCTTGGTGCCTGGATGATAATCGAGGGCGAACGAGTGCGCCCCTGGCTAACGTCTCGCACGGTGCTCACACCTGCCGCTCTCTATCTGATCTTCAGCCTCGTCATCGCATTGAGCTGGAGAGTCAAGCCGTTGGAAGCGTTGATCCCCCAGGGGCTGACCAAATTGGCTTACCCGCCAGACAAGTCCAATCTCGATCCGTTGCGTCTATTGCATTTCTTGGCTCTAGCGGTTGTGGCGGTATGGTTCGTGCCGCCCAATCGGCAAGCCTTGACGAGTGCGGTGATGCGCGGCGCCATCCTCTGTGGCAAGCACTCGTTGCCAATCTTCTGCCTCGGCGTCCTGCTGACGCTCGCTAGCCTCCTGGCGCTGCTCGACATATCGGAAGGGCTTGCGATGCAGATCACGCTCAGCGTTGGCGGGATCCTCATGATGATCGTGGCAGCGACGCTTCTGAACTTGATCAAGATCACGCCCAGGCTGCAGCCGTCTGTTGCTCTGGCTGCGGGCGTGCACGTCCAGCCGGACGCCTGGGGCACCGTTGACTGGCGCCCCTTGGAGGCGTTCCGCCGAGGACTGCGCGAGCTCGGATGGGCCAGCGGCCGGAATCCCGTCATCAATTGCTGGTTCGCGGATAGGCAATCCCACCGGGTGTACCAGATGTTTGGCCTCGCAGACGGATTATTACAGCCGAAGGCGAATGTCGTCGCGGCGTCGCCGAAGCCTGCAGCGACGGTGGCCAGGAATGCAACAGCGCCCATTGCATCGGCGGAATATGGCGTTTGACACATCGGCACGGAAAAGTTCCGGCAGACCTCGAGCCGCTCAGAGAGATCACCGGGAGGTGAAGGATCGCGTTTCTTTCGCGGCGTGAGGCGGAATGTTTCAGCAACGGGACTCGTACGGTTTGGTCGCCATCTTGCGTTCCGCCGTGCTGCTCATGGATCGAGCCATGTCCCCATGGTCACAGCACGCACCCGCAGCGGGCAGATTGAGCATAGGCCAGGAGCCGAAAGTCAGCTTTGGCATGCATCGTGCAAAAGCGATCGATGATTGGGGTCACCTTGTCACTGTAGCCGCGTTGCCAGTGTCCGAGCCCGTGCAGAGCGCTCTCCTGACAGGCAATCGAGTTTAGGTGAAGGATGCGCTCCATCGTGCGGAGCGCGCAATCGTGGAGAGTTGGCAGGTGCGGATCGTCGGCAAGAGCCAAGCACGGAAAGGCATCCCACCACATATAACAGACACAGTTTAGCGTCCCGGCATCGGCTTCGCTCAGGTGGGACAAACTGGGGGTGCACCGCGATTCGAACAACTTGGCAAAGAGTTCTGCGATGGACTTGACGCAGCGGATACGATCTTTGATGGGCACATCAGTTGAACAAAGCCATCTGTTATCGCCGCTTGCGCTGGTATTGACAAGGTAGGTTAAGCCTTGTGCGATTTGGCTGTCAGCAAATCCCTCTAGCGCGGTCTGCGGGTCTTCAAACAGCCGAGTGAGATAAGATACAGCTTCTGCTGGTGGCGGGTCCCACCAATCATGCTCGGGATCGAAGTACCAAGGTGCTTGCTGAAAGCGAACCTCGCGTCCAAATGCGTGCTCCAGCCAATCACGAAACGAGAGCGTTTGCAGGCGCATCACAAAAGCCGCCTCCCCGGAGGCATGAAACTCCCTAATGCTATGCCAGGTCCGGGATCACGCCAAGGCGCGAAATTTTTCAGGCAAATGCCTCCTTGCGATCAATAGCTGAATGAGATCGGTTCTTCACCTTGGGCCGATCGGCCAATTCGCCCATTCAGGCAGCTCCCGATTGTCATCCCGCTCGCGCGGCGCAAGGGGAGGCGCGCCACTGAAGCCCGCCGGATATATTTCCCTGCTCACGGCCATGCGAGTCCCTGTTCGCCAGCGAAAATTCCCTGCTCCGATGAGAGCCGGGACGCTCGGGATTTCTAGCAATTTAAGGTACTTCTCGCCAATTCTCGTTGCCAAGGCGGGGCCTGCGGTGGGCGCTTTTCCCTGTAAACTTCCCTGTTCGCAGGGAATTGGCGCGTTCGTGTTTGCCGCGGATGATGGCTGATACCACGCGCGGTTCAGGACCTCGGTCACGGTCCCGAGCTGGACGATGCAAATCAAGCGAGTTGAGAAACAAGCGTGACCAGCTCCGACTGGCGGTGCGTGCCCGTCTTCGAGAAGATCGACTTGAGGTGGTTGCGGGCGGTTTCGCGCGAGATCCGCAGGTGCTCGGAAGCGCTGGCGAGCGATGCGCCGGTTGCAAGCAGGGCGGCCAGGCGGGATTCCGCCGGGGTGAGATCGAAGGCCTGGCCGATCAGCGCCGGATCCGGCGCCGGGCGTGGAATGAGGTTGGACAGGATCAGCATGGCGCGGGCTCCGAGGAAGACGGAGCGCGCCGCCCCGTCCACCGGCAGGATCCGCAAGACGACCGGTGGCTTTGTCGTCCGGCGGATCAGGATCGGAGAGGCGGGGATGGCGGAGGCGTCCGGCGTGGAGCGCACCGCGCTGATCAGCTGATCGAGCCTTGTCATCGCATGCTTGTCGCGAAGGATGAGGCGCCGCTCCCTGATGCGGATCTCGTTGTCGAATCCCGCTTCGGCTGCCGCGTTGGTGCGCAGGACCATTCCTTCCCGATTGAGGATCAACGCGGGCTGTCGGACCCGGTCCAGAACATCGGTCATCGCGGTGAGTGCAGTCCTGCCGACGACCGTCGCGAGCGTGGCGGTCTCGGTCAGGCGCGGCGCCAATTGGGCAAGCAGTTGCTTGTCGGCGGCCTCGAATGCGCCTTCGCGGCCGGTTCGCTGGATCGTCAATGCCCACGCTGCGCTGTCAGCCCAGAAGCCGATGCCGGCAAACCAGCGGAAACCGGATGGAAACAGCAACTCGTTGTACATGGGATCGGCGCGAATCTGCTCCGGGGTCATCACATCGAGGTCGGTCACGACCTCGCCCGCCATCATGCGCGGAAAAGCCTTGGCGCGCGGGTCCCTCAGGTGCCAGTTATTCCTGAAGTAGAGCTCGGTAGCCTCCGCAATCGACGCCGTGCGTGGAACGTCCGGGGTCCGGATATCGCTTTGAAGGAGTAGGGCCGCCGACGCGCCCACCGCCTTGCAGATGTCATCCATGATGTCGCGCCATGCTTCCGGATTCACGGCGGCTTCGCCAAGTCGATTGAGGACCTTCGACAGCTCCGCATCGTCGATTTTGTCGACTTTCAAGCGCGGCCCCCTCCGCCTAACCCCACGCATTTCGTTGCGAGCCCGCATGCATCCTTGCTGCATGCATGCAAGTCCCCGACATTTGGGCCCCGGAATGCGTTTCCCTGACCGGCGATGCTTCGTGAGGAGGCGGCTCGAAGCAAGCCCCCCTTGCCTGTTTTTCCTGAAAAATCGCACTTGACGAAAGTCTAGCGGATGGCTGCGGCAGGCGGCGGCGCCCGGACCGGAATGACCCATTCGGGTCATGCGTCCAGATGTGCCGGCGCTATTCCATGGAAGAGAAATATTTGCCGCACCAGGAATTGAGATGACATTGCTTTGCTTGAGTCAGTCGGATCTCGACGACGGCTTTCGGCTCCCGATATCGATCTGTGGGGATATCTGTGCGCGTCAGAGTGTCGCAGTATGTGTTGCCCGGCGCGGCGCGAATTGTTCAGCTGCGCTATCAACGGTCGCAATCCATTTTCTCGGCAGCTTAAGCGATCTGGTCAAGGCCAGCCGGGGAGGCAAGGCGATCGCTTCATTCCATCCCGTATTGTGCTGCAATTCGGTAGAGCTTCGATCCTCTGGTTTGCCGAAATCGGGCGCAATCGCAAACCTGGAACGCGCGCTTTCTCGGCTGCGCAGTCCGATTCACACTGCGCTTAAGGTTAGCAGCTGTGCTGTCTTGACGCAGTCACGCAACAATGAAAACAATTTGCAATTATCAGAAGTCCTTCGTCGCTCCGTGACAGGACTTCGCCGTTCGACGTCGGGCAACGGCGCCTCGTCGAATCGATACCCGATACAATCATAACAAGACCATTTCATTTCCAACTCGCGCCGTTGGGCTGACGGCGAACTTTTGAGCATCAGAACGTTAAAGGGGGGCTCGCCATGAGCGACCAGACGATTTTGCGCGCCAGTTTTGTCTCGGAGTCCGCGGCCTATCGCAACACCTTTGGTTGGTACAACAGCTCAACAGGGCTCGGCGGAATTCTGTTCGCAAATGCGGATTCGCAAGGGGCTGGCGCCCTCACCCCCGGTGTCTCCTATGTCGACTTCGCGGTGAACACCGCCGATCTTGGCAAGATCCAGTTCTTCCTCATTCCCGACGGCGCGGCGCCGGGCCGCAACGATGCCGACGATCTCTCCGGCGCCATCAAGGTCATCAAGCTCTCGGACGGCACCTGGGCGGTCGCCGATGTCGATGCCAACGGCAACGTCATTTACGTTGCCGGCAAGCCCGACCTGCTCAGGGGCGCCGGCGCCAATGCGTTGTTCACCGAGACCTCCAAGAACGCGGGCGGCGTCGATTATGCCTCGTCGGTCATGGGCAGCCAGCAGACGGCAGCCAAGCTCGCCGGCGACACCGCCGACGGCGCAACCGGCACCATCGCCTGGGAGGACTCCGCCGCGACGCGCAGGTCCAACGGCACCTACACCGCGCCGGGCGACGCCGACTATAACGACGCCGTCTTCCAGGTTTCGCTCGTGCAGAAACCGGTCGCCAATGCCGATGCGGTCACGATCGGCGAGGATGCCGGCGCCACCGCGATCAACGTGCTCGCCAATGACACCAACCCCGCGGGCGGGACGCTGCGCGTCACCTCCGTCAACACGCAGGGAATTTTGGGGACGGTCAGCATCGCCGCCGACGGCCACAGCATCGCTTATACGCCGGGTTCGGCGTTCCAGTCACTGCGCGCCGGCCAGTCCGCGAGCGAGAGCTTCACCTACACCGTAACTAACAGCGCCGGCCTGACATCGACAGCGACGGCGACCGTCACGATCCAGGGCGCCAACGATGCCGCAATCATCGGCACGCCTTCGGCTGCCGATGTCACCGAGGATTCCCGCAATCCGACCCTGAAGCTCAGCGGGACGATCGCGATCTCCGACGTCGATCAAGGCGAATCGGCGTTCAAGACCAACGTGGTATCCGCGGTGGGCAATTTCGGCACGCTGTCCCTGAAAGCCGACGGCAGCTACACCTATTCGATCGCCAACAGCGCCGTTCAATATCTCGGCGCCGGCGAGACCAGGGTCGAGACGTTCACGATCAGCGCGCTGGACGGCACGGCCAAGCAGGTCTCCTTCACGGTTCACGGCACCAACGATGCCGCCGTGATCGGCGCGCCCGCCTTCACCACCGTCACCGAGGACGCGAGCACGCCGACGCTGTCGGTGTCAGGCACGATCTCGATCTCGGATGCCGACCAGAACCAGTCCACGTTCCAGGCCGGCGTGATCACAGGGCAGGGCAATCTGGGCGCATTGACGCTGAATGCCAACGGCACCTACAACTATTCGGTCGCCAACAGCGCCGTGCAATATCTCGGTGCGGGCGACACCAAGGTCGAAACCTTCACCGTCAAGTCGTTCGACGGCACGGCCAAGCAAATCTCGTTCGTCATCAAGGGCGTCAATGACGCGGCGGTGATCGGCACACCCACGATTCACGATGTCTACGACAATCCGTCCGCACTCGTGCTCACCGCATCCGGCAGCATCGGAATCACGGACGTTGATCAGGGCGAAGCGGCGTTCAAGCCGGCCGTTGGCTCCGCTGCCGGCAATCTCGGCTTCCTGCTGCTGTCGGGCGACGGCAGCTATGTTTACGTCGTGGCCGAAAGCGCTGCGCATAATCTGGCCGCCGGTACCGTCAAGGTCGATACCTTCACCGTGACCGCCGTCGATGGCACCACCAAACAGGTCAGCTTCACCGTTCACGGCCCGGCCGGCGGCAACCACGCGGCGACGATCGGCGATCCCACCATTGCCGATGTGACGGAAGACCTTGCGGCGAACAACGCCGGGAATCTGACCGCCGTGGGCAGCATCTCGGTCAGCGACCCGGACGCGGGCCAGTCCTCGTTCCAGGCCGGCGTGCTCACAGGGCCGGGCAATCTCGGCACGCTGAACCTCTCGGCCAACGGCAGCTACACCTACACCGTCGCCAACAACGCCGCGCAATATCTCGGAGCCGGCGAAACCAAGATCGATACGTTCAGGGTCATCTCTCAGGACGGCAGCTCCAAGGATGTCACGTTCACAATCCACGGCGAGGACGACGGCGCGACCATCGGCAATGTTGGCGATCACGACGTCACCGAGGACGGCCAGCTGACGGCGTCCGGGCAGCTGTCCATCCTCGACGCCGACCAGAATCAGGCCGCGTTCCAAGCTGGCGAGATCACGGCACCAAGCAACCTCGGCACGGTGACGCTGCAGGCCGACGGCCACTACACCTATTCGGTCGACAACGCCGCTATTCAGTATCTCGGCGCCAACGACACCAGGACGGAGACTTTCACGGTTACGTCGGTCGACGGCACGACAAAGAACATCAGCTTCGATATCCATGGCGCGCAGGACGCGCCGAATCTGAGCGTTCAGGACTCATCGGGCGCCGCCGACGGAAACATCACGCTTCACATTGCCGCCGATAAGGTCGACCAGAGCAGCACCTTGTCGGTGAAGATCGAGGGGGTGCCGTCGAGCTTTACGGTCCAGAACGGCGCAGCGATCGGGGACGGCGCCTGGCTCGTGACGGGCGACTCCATTCAGAACGTCGTTCTGATTCCGAACCACGCCGTCGGCAGCACCGATCCGTTCACACTGCAGGTCACCGCCATCTCCGACGACGGCATTCATCAGGCGGTGAGCTCAGCCGAGCTCGCGCTGACGGTGACGTCCGGTGCCAACGAGATCAACGCGCTGGATATCGACGGCTATATCGGCGGGGCGACCGTATTTGCTGACGCCAACAACAATGGAATACTTGACGCAGGCGAGGCGTACACGACGACGCGGGCTGACGGCAGCTTTACGCTGGCGGGCGGCTCCGGTCCGCTCGTGAGTATCGGCGGCGTCGATATCTCGACGGGATTGCAGGTCGCCGGTGTGCTGAGGGCGCCGGAGGGCTCCACCGTCATCACTCCGCTGACGACATTGATCGTTGCGCTGGTCGATAGCACGGCAAACGACGAGCACCCGCTGACGGTGGACCAAGCCATCAACGCCATTGCGGCCGCGTTCAACGTCGATCTCGCCTCTGATCCCGCCAACCCCATTGACCTGCTGTCGTACGATCCCGTGCCCGCTGCGGTGAATGGCGATCCGACGGCAACGGCGGTGCTTGCGGCGGCTATCCAGGTCCAAAGCACGGTCGCCCAGGTGTCGGCCGTCGGCGTGGAGACGGGCGCGGTCATTACAGCCATTGCAGGCGCCATTACGGCCTCCCTGAGCGGGCCCGGCGCGCCCGTCTTCGATCTGGCGTCTCCGGAAACGGTTCAGAGCGTCGTCACGTCCTCCGGCGTCGACGCGGCGGCCGCCGCGACGGTTATCGAGGTCGTTGCTGCCGCGAACGACAGCATTCAGGGGGCCACGAGCGTCACCGAGCTGGCGCAGGCCGGCCAGGTCGCTCAAGGCGCGGCTGCCGAGCAACTGGCTGCGACGGATTTCTCCGACCCGGATTCGGTAACTGAGCTCACGACGCTCTATGTCGAGAATCTCGACCAGCAGGTCCAGAGTGCCGTGCTGACCCCGGTCGGGAATGCCCTGTTCGGCTCGCTCGGCGATGACCTGCTTTCGGGCGGAGCAGGCAACGATCTGATCGACGGCCAGGACGGCAACGATCGCATCAGCGCTGGTGACGGAAACGACATCCTCTTCGGGGGAGCTGGCAAGGACTATCTCGGCGGCGGCTCGGGTGACGACATCCTCGACGGTGGCCCGGGCTTCGATCGCGCCGTCTATACCGACGCAACCGGCGGCGTCACGATCAACCTCGCGGCCGGAACGGCGTCCGGCGCGGGCGTGGGAACAGATACCCTCGTCAACATCGAAGCTGCCATCGGCAGCGACTTTGCCGATACGTTCAACGCGGCGGGCTTCACCGGCGACGCCCATGTCCCGGGTAGCCCCGTCGGCTACAACGAGTTCGAAGGCAAAGGCGGCGACGACACCATCATCAGCAACACCAACAGCCAGGGTGCCGAGCTGACGCGCGTGTCCTATGTCAGCGCCACCGGCGCGGTGACGGTGGATATTGCCGCCGGCTATGCACAGGGTGATGCATCGGTCGGTCACGACACGCTCGTCGGGTCCGGCTTCAACGGCGTCTGGGGCTCTGCGTATAACGACACCATTTTGGGCAGCAACAATCCGATGTTCACCGCGGAGGTGTATTCGGGCTTTGCGGGCAACGACTACATCGACGGCCGCGGTGGCTATGACCGCGTCGACTACAATGTCGATCCGAACACCACGACGGGAATTACGGTCAATCTCGCCGCCGGATCCGTGACCGGCGATTCGACCATCGGAACCGATACGTTGCGCGGGATCGAGGCGATCCGCGGCACCAACTTCGCCGATACCTACAATGCCGTCGGTTTCGGCTCGGGCAGCGTCAATGCCGGCTCGAACGGGACGTTCAATGAGTTCACCGGTAATGGCGGTGACGACATCGTCACCGGCAACGGCTTCACGCGGCTCGGTTTCAACAACGCGACGGCTGGCGTCCAGGTCGACTTCGTCACTGGCTTTGCCACCGGCGATTCATCCGTCGGAACCGACCAATTCAGCGGCGTCAACGCCGTTCAGGCATCGATGTTTGACGACACGCTGCTGGGCGGGGCGACCAACGACACATTCACCGGCCTTGCCGGCAACGATTATATCGACGGTCGCAGCGGCTTTGACGTCTCGTCCTACAACAACATCTTCTTCATCACGGGAAGCATCACCGTCGACATGGCGGCCGGCATCGTCACCGGCGATGCATCGAACGGCATCGATACACTTCGATCGATCGAGGGCATTCAGGGCACCAACTTCGACGACACCTACGACGCGACCGGTTACGGCGCGAGTGGGGCCAATATCGGCAACAACGGGACCTTCAACCAGTTCGAAGGGCTGAGTGGTGACGACGTCATCACCGGTAATGGCAACACGCGTCTGATTTTCGCCAACGCGACCGGCGGGGTGACCGTCAATCTCGCGGGTGGCACCGCCACCGGTGACGGCTCGACCGGTCACGACACGTTCACCGGCGTCAACAGCGCCGTGGGCAGCAGTCTTGATGACGTTTACGACGCAACGGGTTTCACCGGCGCCAACGCGAACTTCAACACATTCCAGGGCAATGCCGGAAACGACACCATCTCCGGCAATGGCAATACCCAGATCCAGTATGGCAACGCGACCGGCGGTGTGAGCATCAACCTCACCGCGGGCACGGCCGATGGCGACGGCTCGGTCGGCCACGACATCATCACCGGTGGCGTGTTCAACGTTCTGGGGTCCAACTTCAACGACACCATCGTCGGCAGCGCCAGCAACGATGGCCTCTCCGGCAGCAACGGCAACGACACCCTGGATGGTCGATCCGGCAACGACTTCCTCAGTGGCGGCGCCGGTGTGGACACTTTCGTCTATTCGAGCGGCGGCGGCTTCGACTTCATCCAGGATTTCGTCCATGGCCAGGACAAGCTCGATCTGACCGGCGTCTACGGCATCTTTAGTCTCTCCGATCTGCAAGCGCATGCGGTGCAGAACGGTCCCAACACGGTCATCACGTTCAATTCGAACGACGGCCTCACGCTTCAGAACGTCGATCTGAACAGCTTGACGGCGAGCGATTTCCTGTTCGGCACGCCGGCCGCGCCGATCGTCGGCGACGACAACGCCAACGACCTCGTCGGCAGCGCCAATGCCGAATCCATCAGCGGTCTCGGCGGCAACGACCGCCTCCAGGGCCTCGGCGGCAGCGATCTCCTGGACGGCGGCTCCGGCTTCGACCGCGCCATCTATACCGATGCGACCGGCGGCATCGCCGCCAACCTCGCGGCCGGCACCGTCTCGGGACCCGGCGTCGGGAAGGACACGCTGGTCAACATCGAAGGCGTGGTCGGCAGCAACTATGCCGACACGTTCAACGCGGCCGGGTTTACCGGCTCGACCGGTCTGCCCGGCGTAGCCGCCGGACAGAGCGAGTTCGAAGGGCGCGGCGGCGACGATAGCGTCGTCGGCGATCTCAACGCCCTGGGGCAGGCGGTGACGCGACTGTCCTATCTGAGCGCATCCAGCGCGGTCACGGTCGACATCGGGGCAGGGACCGCCGATGGCGATGCTTCGGTGGGCCACGACACCTTCTCCAACGTCTCGACGATCTGGGGCTCGGCCTCCAACGACACGTTCTACGGCAGTGACAATGCGGCCTTCACCTACGAGACTTATGAAGGTCGCGGCGGCGACGACTATATCGACGGCCGTGGCGGCTACGATCAGGTCACCTACAATTCGGATACGACGACCACGTCGGGCATTTATGTTCACCTCGCCGCGGGCACCGTGAACGGCGATGCGACCGTCGGCACCGACACGATCCGCAACGTCGAGGCCGCCCGCGGCACCAATTTCGACGACACGTTCGACGCGACCGGATTCGGTCAGGCCGGGGCGACCAATGTCGGCTCCTCCGGCGCCTTCAACGACTTCGCCGGCGCCGGCGGCAACGATACCATCATCGGCAACGGCTCCACCCGCCTGAACTACCAGATCGCGGCCTCCAGCGTCAGCGTCGACCTCGAGACCAGCGTCGTTGGGGCCACGAATGCGGTTACGGTTGCCGGCAGCGCCACGGGTGCGACCGAGGGCACCGACAGCTTCACCGGCGTCAATGCGGTGCAGGGCTCGACCTTCGCCGACACGCTGCTCGGCAGCAGCTTCAACAACAATTTTACCGGTCTCGGCGGTGACGACTACATCGACGGCCGCGCCGGCTTCGACACCGCGATTTACAACAGCCTCAGCACGGTCACGGGCGGTGTGACCGTCGACATGGCGGCGGGCACGGCGAGCGGCGATGGGTCGATCGGGACCGATACGCTGCGGTCGATCGAGGGCATTCAGGGCACGGGCTACGCCGACGCCTATGTGGCGACGGGCTACGGCTTGGCCGGTGCACTCAATATCGGAAACACCGGCGGCTTCAACCAGTTCGAGGGCCTCGGCGGTGATGACCAGATCACCGGCAACGGCAGCACGCGACTGCTCTACACGAATGCCACCGGCGGCGTCACCGTCGGCCTGAACGCCGGCTCGGTCGCGGGCGACGTGTCGGTCGGGCACGACACCTTCACGGGCGTCAACAGCGTCTATGGCAGCAATTTCGCCGACACTTACGACGCGACCGGCTTCATCGGATTCAATTCCTTCCAGGGCCTCGCCGGCAACGACCTCATCACCGGCAACGGCAGCACGCAGCTGCTGTTCGCCAACGCTACTGGCGGCGTGACCGTTAACCTCGCAAACGGTACTGTGGACGGCGATAGTTCGGTAGGTCATGACACCATCACCGGCGGCGTGATCGGCGTGTCCGGATCGAACTTCAACGATACGCTGAAGGGCAGCAGCGGCGCCGACAATCTGGTCGGCAACGGCGGCGCTGACACGTTTGTTTATGTGAGCGGCGGCGGCGCCGATTTCATCGGCGACTTCTCGCATGCGCAAGCCGACAAGATCGACCTTTCGGGCGCAGGCATCTACAACCTCGCTGACGTGCAGGCGATCGCCTCGCAGCAGGGACCGAACACGTTCATCAATTTCGGCAATGGCGACAGCCTGACGCTGCAGAACGTGATTTTGGCGAACCTGACTGCGGCGGATTTCATCTTCGCGCCAGGCGTTCACCTGATCGGCGATGCCAATCCGAACACGCTGGTCGGCACGGTCTATGCCGACAATTTGAGCGGCCTCGGCGGCAACGACGTCCTGCAAGGGCTCGGCGGCAACGACCAGCTCGACGGCGGCGTAGGCTTTGACCGCGCCGATTACGGTGATGCAACGGGAGGCATCACCGCCAATCTTGCGGCCGGCACCGTCTCGGGACCCGGCGTCGGAACAGACATGCTGGCGAATGTCGAGGGCATCCTTGGCAGCAACTATGCCGACACGTTCAACGCGGCCGGGTTTACCGGCTCGACCGGTCTGCCCGGCGTAGCCGCCGGCCAGAGCGAGTTTGAAGGGCGCGGCGGCGACGATAGCGTCGTCGGCGATCTCAACACCCTGGGGCAGGCAGTGACGCGACTGTCCTATCTGAGCGCATCCAGCGCGGTCACGGTCGACATCGGGGCAGGGACCGCCGATGGCGATGCTTCGGTGGGCCACGACACCTTCTCCAACGTCTCGACGATCTGGGGCTCGGCCTCCAACGACACGTTCTACGGCAGCGACAATGCGGCCTTCACCTACGAGACTTATGAAGGTCGCGGCGGCGACGACTATATCGACGGCCGCGGCGGCTACGATCAGGTCACCTACAATTCGGATACGACGACCACCTCGGGCATCTATGTTCACCTCGCCGCGGGCACCGTGAACGGCGATGCGACGGTCGGCACCGATACGATCCGCAACGTCGAAGCCGCGCGCGGCACCAATTTTGACGACACGTTCGATGCGACCGGCTTCGGTCAGGTCGGGGCGACCAATGTCGGCTCCTCCGGCACCTTCAACGACTTCGCCGGCGCCGGCGGCAACGACACCATCATCGGCAACGGCTCCACCCGCCTGAACTACCAGATCGCGGCCTCCAGCGTCAGCGTCGACCTCGAGACCAGCGTCGTCGGGACCACGAATGCGGTTACGGTTGCCGGCAGCGCCACAGGTGCGACCGAGGGCACCGACAGCTTCACCGGCGTCAATGCGGTGCAGGGCTCCACCTTCGCCGATACGCTGCTGGGCAGCAGCTTCAACAACAACTTCACCGGTCTTGGCGGCGACGATTATATCGACGGCCGCGCCGGCTTCGACGTTGCCATCTACAACAGCCTCAGCACGGTCACGGGTGGCGTCGCGATCGACATGGCGGCGGGCACGGCAACCGGCGACGGGTCGATCGGAACCGACACCCTGCGTTCGATCGAGGGCATTCAAGGCACGGGCTACGCCGACGCCTATGTGGCGACGGGCTACGGCCAGGCCGGTGCGCTCAATATCGGCAACAACGGCACCTTCAACCAGTTCGAGGGCCTCGGCGGTGACGACCAGGTCACCGGCAACGGCAGCACGCGACTGCTCTACACGAATGCCACCGGCGGCGTCACCGTCGGCCTGAACGCTGGCTCGGTCGCGGGCGACGTGTCGGTCGGGCACGACACCTTCACGGGCGTCAACAGCGTCTATGGCAGCAATTTCGCCGACACTTACGACGCGACCGGCTTCATCGGCTTCAATTCCTTCCAGGGCCTCGCCGGCAACGACCTCATCACCGGCAACGGCAGCACGCAGCTGCTGTTCGCCAACGCGACCGGCGGCGTGACCGTTAACCTCGCAAGCGGTACTGTGGACGGCGATAGTTCGGTAGGTCATGACACCATCATTGGAGGGGTGACCAGCGTTGCGGGCTCGAACTTCAACGACACGATCACCGGTTCTGGCGGCAACGACCAGCTGTTCGGCAACGGCGGCAACGATCTGCTCAGCGGTGGTGCCGGCAACGACGGCATGAACGGCGGCATCGGTGCAGACACCTTTGTCTACGCTGCCGGCGGCGGCGCCGATACCATCGGCGACTTCCTGCAGACGGACGCCGACAAGATCGACCTCACGGGGATCCCTGGTGTCTCGACCCTTGCCGACATTCAGGCGCTCTCTACACAACAAGGGCCGAACACGGTCATCAACTTCGGCAATGGCGACACCCTCACGCTGCTGAACGTGACGCTGTCGAACCTCACGGCTGCCGACTTCATCCTGGGGCAAGGCGTGAATCTCGTCGGCGACGCTGGCGCAAATACGCTGGTCGGCACCGCCTATGCCGACAGCCTGAGCGGCCTCGGCGGCAACGATCGCCTCAAGGGCCTCGATGGCAATGATCTGCTCGATGGCGGCCTCGGCTTCGACCGCGCCGACTATGTCGCTGCAATGGGAGGCGTTACCGCAAATCTCGCGGCAGGGTCCGTGACAGGTCCAGGGGTCGGCACTGACACGCTGGTGAATGTTGAGGGGATCGTGGGCAGCGACTATGCCGACACGTTCAACGCGACCGGTTTTGCGGGCGATACCGGTATTGCCGGGACCAATGTGGGCTTCAACGACTTCGAAGGCCGCGGCGGGAACGACAGCATCACGGGCGCGATGAACAGCCTGGGTGCGCTCCTGACGCGCATCTCGTATGCCAACGCAACGGGCGGCGTGACCGTCGATTTGGCGGCCCATTCGGCGACGGGAGATGCTTCGGTCGGTACCGATATCCTGGTGGGCTCGGGCTTTGGGGGAGTTGTCGGCTCTGGGTTTGGCGACCAACTGCTCGGCAGCACCAACGGCGCCGGAACCGTGGAAATCTTCGAAGGCCGCGCCGGCGATGACTTCATCGACGGCCGGGCTGGCTTCGATCGGGCGGACTACGCGCTCGACCCGGCCGCAGTGGGCGGGATCAACGTTCAACTGGCCTCGGGAACCGTGACAGGCGACGCCGCGACGGTCGGCACCGACACGCTGCGATCGGTCGAGTCAGTGCGCGGCTCGAACGCTGCGGACGTCTTCAACGCCGTTGGCTTCAGCGGGGGCAGTCAAAATGCCGGTTCCAACCTCACCTTCAACGAATTCATCGGCATGGGAGGTAACGACAGCATCACCGGTAACGGCAACACGCGCGTTGCATTCACCAACGCCACCGGCGCGGTGACGGTCGATCTGCTGGCAGGTACTGCAAGCGGTGACTTATCCACGGGCAACGATACGTTCGGCGGCGTCAACGCCGTGATGGCCTCGATGTTCAACGACACCATCAGCGGCAGCGATATCACCACGGCCACGGAGACCTTCACCGGACTTGCCGGTGACGACTTCATCGACGGCCGCGGTGGCTTCGATGTCATCAGCTATAATAACATCTACTTCTCCACCGGCCCGGTCACCATCGACTTCACGGCAGGCACCGCGACCGGTGACGGTTCGATCGGCAATGATACGTTCCGCCGAATCGAGGGTGCCCAGGGCACCACGTTCAACGACGTCTTCACGGCCACGAATTTCGGCGCCGTTGGTTTCCAGAACGCCGCAACCAACAACGTCGGCAACAACGGCAACTTCAACCAGTTCGAAGGTCTGGCCGGCAACGATGGGATCACCGGCAATGGCAACACCCGCATCATCTATTCCAGCGCGACCGATGCGGTGACGGTCAACCTGCAGGCGGGAACTGCGACCGGCGGCGGCTCCATCGGCACGGATACCTATGTGGGCGTCAACAGCGCGACCGGCAGCAACCTGAACGACACCTACAATGCCGCGGGCTTCACCGGCGTGACTTCGGCCGGATCGTTCGGCACCTTCAACCTGTTCGAAGGCCTGCTCGGTAACGACACCATCACCGGCAACGGCAATACGCGGGTCTCGTATTCTCAGGCGAGCGGGGGCGGAGTTTCCGTCGATCTTTCGACGGGAATTGTGAGCGGTGCGGCCGGCGCAGACTTCATCACGGGAGGCGTCAACAGCGTCCAGGGGTCGAACCAGGCCGACACGCTCGTCGGCGGCTCGAATAACGAGTTCTTCTTCGGCGGCGGTAGTGGCGACACGATCAACGCAGGCGGCGGCAACGACGGCATCACCGGCCAGGGCGGCAACGATACGATCGACGGCGGCGCCGGCACCGACATGGTGATCTTCTCGGGTACGCAATCGCAATACACCGTCACGACGGCGGGAACCATCCAGGTTCAAGACAATGTCGTGAATCGCGACGGCACCGACAGTCTGACCAATGTCGAAGCGCTGCAGTTCAGCGACGCCATCGTGCTGTTGTCGTCGGGAGCTTCGGGCAGTCCGATCGACCTCTCGACGCAACAGTTCTCTAACACGGCACCCGTGATCGGAACGGCTGGAGATGATTATCTTCGCGTCGGAGCCAACATCTTCGGACACGGGATCAATCTGGGAGCCGGGACGGGCGATACCGTCCTGCTCAACGGCACCTTCGGTAACGGTTACACGCTCAATCTCTCGGGTGTTGAAAACCTTGTCGGCAACGGCAACGACGAGTTCGTCAACCTCACGACGACCGCCAACGGACTGGTCGTTGACCTCGGGGGTGGCAATGATCAGCTCAGTCTCGCGGGCGGCGCCAACACGCTCAGCCTGATCGGTGTCGAGGGAGTCGGCGGGTCCGATTTCGGCGTGACGCCCGGCGTCAACGACGTGCTCACCTTATCGACGATTGTCACAGGCCTGAACATCAGCCTCGGCAACGGCGACAATACGATGAATCTCGCAGCCGGCGCGAACTCGTTCGTGAACATCTACGACGTCAACCACGTGCACGGAACCGCGAGCGACGACACCTTGACCGTGACCGGTGCGATCGCCGCGGCCAACGGCGTCGCGGTCGACCTCGGCGATGGCGAGGATACGATCGTTCTCAACGGAAACTTCGCGGCATTCGCCGCGCTCAGCGTCGAGCACATCAACGGCAATTCCGGCGATAATTCAGTCAGCTTGACGAATACCGTCGACGGCATCGTCATCGACATGGGCGGTGGAAACGATCTGGTGTCGCTCGCCAATGGGGTGAATTCGGTCAGCATCACTGGTGTCGAAAACCTCAACGGCAGTGATTTTACCGGAAATCTCAACCCGTCGGACGATATGGTCACGCTTCTGAACACCGTGTCCGGAGTGTCGGTCAATCTCGGTGAAGGGACGGCCAACGTCCTGAATCTCGCCGCAGGCAGCAATTCGTTCGACAATCTGTGGAACGTGAATCTGCTCAACGGGAGCTCGTCGGACGACATTCTGACGTTGCAGGGCAGCCCGGCGAACGCGATCGATCTCGGCGGCGGCGACGACACTCTGAACTTCAACGCGAATGTCTATGACATCACGGTGACCAATGTCGAAACCGTCAATGCCGCCGCGAATTTCGACAGGATCACGATCGGCAATGCGTCGGGTAACACCACGATCACTGCCGGCGCCGGTGCGGATGAGATCTTCGCCAGTGCGGGCCATGACAACTTCCGCTTCGTCAGCACGGCGGATTCCGCCGCCGGTTCCGCGGATACCATTCACAGTTTCGATGCCGACAATGACAGCTTTACGTTCTCAGGCATCAGCGTCGCCGGCGGTCACATCGAGTACGTGGAGAATGCGGCGTTGCTCGGCGGCAATCATGCCTCGGCTCATCTGCAGAACTTCGGGCCGGGTAACGACTATCTTCAGATCGATATCGATGGCGACGGAACGAGTGATATGGATGTGAGCCTGCAGAATGCGAGCGGCACGCTGCACAACAGCAACTTCCTGTTGAGCTGAGAGGGAACCGGCTTCGGAGAAGGCGTTGGCCGCCTGCCGGCCTGTCTCCGGAGCCGCCGTCCGGCAATCGGCGCGCGAGCCCACACAAAAACCGCCGCCACCAGCTATCCGGTGGATCGGCGGTCTGTGGTCGAAGGTCGCTGGGTCGAAGGTGGCTCCTAGCTAAGCGCTCCCGCGCTCACCGAACGTACCAATAGCCCCACCAGCGCTGGGACACCGGACGCGCCTGCGCCTTCATGGCTGCGACTTCTTCGACGGAGCGAAGTTGCGGGCCGTAGATCGCGGGCGGATAAACGTCATCCCACAGTACGACCCCGGTTTGCGCGTAGGCCGCGCGCTGATGTGCTGGAGCAACCGCCAGCTCGGCGGCCGGTGCTACGGATGCTGTCAAAGCGAGACCGAGAGCGGACAGGGCAATGGATGGAATAAGGGCGCGGACGTTCATTGGATTGAATCCCTCGTAATATGAGATGCGAAATAATGCGACGGGTCCCGACTGGTTGCAAGGGCATGGATTGGCCGGTTGGCCCGAAATTTCCTGTTCGTGGGAGGGCGTGCCAGGTCCGTTCGACGGCAGCAGCCTTCGGACAGATCGGGATCGCGAGGACATCTCTTTATATGGAGTGACTCTAATGAGTGATCTTGATCGCAGCGATCAATGCACGGGATTGTGCTGCATGCACGTAAGAGGTCAGGTATGAACAATCTTTCGGCGCCCGAAGTCGGCAAGAACCATGATGTCGACACACTGCTCGCTCTTGATGAGTCCCGGACTATCTAGGGCGACTCCCATGACTTCTACATTCCTCTCCGCTTTCATTTTCGGCGCTGGCCTCACCTTGGGATACGCGCTACGCGCTTGGCGCGTGCAACGAAGCCCTGCGAACCCGTCCCGCGGCGCCTCGCGCCGAATGACCGGACCGACTCCCACCTCGACGTTCGGCCACCCTCGACGAGCCTTTTAGGCAACGTCCGATTCGCTGGCGGGATCTCACTGGTACGATGGGGCATGACGAGATGAGCGAACCCAAGAAGGATGCGCCGCGGCGTTACATCGTCGATGGCGCCGGACAACGCGTGCTTGTCGGGCTGACGATCTCGGAGACGGTCGAGTTCGAAGCGCTGGATAATCCGAGCTCCCGCCCCGGGGCCGATTTGCTTGTCGAGACGCGCCGTGTCCGACAGGACAGACATGGGGAGCGCTGGCTGGAGCTTTACGTCAAGCACGAGCGAGCTTGGAACGATTGGATGGCCGAAACACGCGCGCGGCTGGAAAAGCCCCGCTTGCTCAACTAGATCCGGTCGAGGTCGATGCCATGGTCCGGTGGGCTAGCCGTCGCGAACCAAGGCTCCGCGTCATACCGCGAGCATGCGGCTGCCCTGGATGCTCATCAGGGTGAGGTTGCCGGTCGCATAGGCGCCGGTGTCGATGTTGACGCGGTTCGCCATGAATTCGGCGCTGCGGACCGGCGTATGGCCATGCACGATGTACTTGCCGAACTGCTCCTCGCTGCGCAGGAATTCTTCGCGAATCCAGAGTAGATCGCGCTCCGTCTGCTCGGCCAATGGAACGCCGGGGCGAACGCCGGCGTGAACGAAGAAGAAGTCTCCGCAACTGAAGCTCAGCCGCAGATTGTCCAGGAATTCCAGATGCTCGGTGGGCATCGCCCGAATCAGATCGCGCATGATCGATGCCGGCTCGTCGCGCTTCAGGTCCGGCGGCGCGAGCCCGTAGGACATCAGCGTCTGGGTCCCGCCGACGGCAATCCAATCCTCGAACAGTGAAGGGTCTTCGAACACCCTCACCAGAAATGCCTCGTGATTCCCTTTGAGGAAGACCGCGTTGCCCCGGCGGCTCCGTTCGACGAGGACGTCGAGGGTGGAGCGCGTATCCGGGCCGCGATCGATGTAATCGCCCATGAAGACCTCGATCGCGTAGCGCGGCCGGCTGCAGGCGATGTCGGCGTCGATCACCCGCAACATCGGCTGGAGGAGATGTGCGCATCCATGAATGTCCGAGATCGCATAGATGCGGACTCCCTCCGGCAATTGCGGTTTGGGCATAGGCGGGCGTGGTCGGGCGAGAGATATCATGGCGCTCAATCGATCGGGTGGTCGAAAAAATTTCCCCAAGTCGCCGGCACCGGAGAGCTTCCATCCAACACGAACGACGTGAAATTGGCGAGGGAGCGTCCTTGTTCTCCGGCTCGATCACGCCAAAAGAAGGGCGCGGCATTTTTTGCCCACCTGGGGTATGCGACCGGCGGTGCGAATGGTCGGTCCGCAGGATTGCATCGCTCAAGGCGAGAGTGCAGCAAAGATGCATGCCTTGGCGCAATTTCGCATCGCACGCCCAGATAGAAAATCATCGAAATTCTCGCAAATGACTCATTGTGCTTCGCCGAGGGATTCCATCGCCTGAAAGATGAGCGAGGAGTCGCTCACACGACGGCAAAGCATCGCGGTGGACGTGGAACTTGATTCAAAATAGGGCAACGCGTTCGCTCATATGTCATCACTGTGACGACATTTTCAGCGCGTCGAATTTCGCTGCGCATTTCAACACGACGCATGATCCGTGCGCCGCAAAAGTTTTGCGTGCAGCGCCACAATGTCGCTGCGATCACTCAACACTTTCCGTGCGGGGAAGTGACGAGTCTTCAGCATCACGATGAGCGTCAGACACTCTCTCGATAGACAGAGGTACGAATGGCTGTTGCAACTTATGGTTCTGAAAACACTCACACGCTGTCGTCGATGCGCGGCAGCGCTCTTCAGAGGCCATTTCAGATCGTCGTCATGGCGGCTGACTTTTTGCTGATCTTGTTGAGCTATGCCGCCGGGGCTTCGCTGTACGGCGCGGCCGTCGCTTCACCCGCCGACGGCGCTTCGGTGGGAGCGGGGTTGTTTGTCGGCGTGGTGTTCGTCGCAGTCGCCTATTTCCGGGATGTCTACGCCACCCACCGCTTGCTCAACATCGTCTGGCAGCTTCGAAAGGCGGTGTTTATCTGGCTGACGTCGCTGACGATCCTTGCCGTTGCGGCCTTCCTGCTGAAATCAACCGACAACCTCTCCCGCGGCACCGTCATCGTATTTGCCGTGATCGGCGGACTTGGTTTGGTCAGCCTCCGCTTCGTCTGGCAGGCGGTGTTCGGTACGAGCTTTGCGCGAAGCCGATTGGTCGATCGCAAGGTGATCCTGCTCAGCCTCAAGCCGCTCGACTTCACCTCCAGCCGCTTCAAGGACCTGCGGAGAAATGGCTTCGACGTCATGCGCCATTTCGTGCTTGGCGACGACCGGGATGACGGCCATTGGGAGCGGCAGATTCGCGACGTGATCCGTCAGTCGCGCTCGGCCGACGTCGATGAATATCTGCTTGCGATCGACTGGAACGAATTGCCGATGCTCCGCAAGCTCGGGCCATATCTGCGCGCGGTCCCGCAGCCGATACGCCTGCTGCCGGACGATCCGGTCGCGGATCTGGTGGCTCGTCCTTTCCTGCCGGTCAGTGGAACCGTAGCGGTCGAAATCCAGCGGCCGCCTCTCACCATTCTCGAGCGGCTGCAAAAGCGCTGTCTCGACGTCGGCGTGGCCCTGTTCGCGCTCGTAGTCTTGACGCCGCTGCTGCTCACCGTTGCCGTGCTGATCAAGCTGGACTCCCCGGGAGCCGTCATATTTCGCCAGTCGCGCCGCGGCTTCAATGGCAGGCCGTTCGAGATCTGGAAGTTCCGGAGCATGACAGTCTGCGAGAACGGCGAAACGATTGCCCAGGCGACCAAGAGGGATGCTCGGGTCACCAAGATCGGGCGCTTCCTTCGCATGACGAGCATCGACGAACTGCCGCAGCTCTGGAACGTGCTGCGCGGGGATATGTCGCTGGTTGGGCCGCGCCCCCACGCGCTGGCCCATGACAATTACTATGACGAGATCATCAGCAAGTACGTCTACCGGCATCACATGAAGCCGGGCCTGACCGGCTGGGCCCAGGTGAACGGGTTCAGGGGGGAAACGCCGACGATCGATCTGATGGAGAAGCGGGTCGAATATGACGTCTGGTACGTCAGCAACTGGAGTATCTGGCTCGACCTGAAGATTATGGCCCGGACGGCGTCCGCAGTGATGTTCCAGGAAGCATATTAGTCGTTCAATTTCTTCACTGTCCGGAACCGGATCCTCGAGGGATCAGGTTCCGTCTCTCGACGACCTGCTGAAGAGCCGCATGATCGCGTCGCGCAAGGCAAGCAACGGCGGCACCAGCACGAAGAAAGCTCCCATCGCGACGGAAACGATGACATGGCGGATCGAGAAGGGTTCGTCCTGCTCGATTTCCCTTTGACTCGGGTCGATGGGCGCGGGTGAGAGTGTCGTCGCCATCGGCTGGGGACGCGGTTTACGGGGGGGAACCACGATCAACACGAACAGGATGTTGAGCAGAACCCAAATAGTCAAAATCGTCAGGACGATCAGCATTCCGAGCCCGCCGGAAATGAACGACAATATCAGCCGAGGTTAGCCTCAGGGAACCCAGAAAGAAAGATGCCCAAAGTTTCAGCAGTTTGAAGCATCGAGGACCGGATTGTCTCGCATTACCGATGAATGATTGCCAATTGGCGCACTGTCCTCGCCATCGTCGCCTTCGTCAATCCTTGCTTTTGGCTAGAGCAATAACTGCAAGTTGTGGATTCCGGACGAATACGGAGGCCTCAGCAGTCGGAGGTGGGCTCGGCGCAATCTTCCGTCTCGTGGTGCGAAGGCGCGCTCGTTCCTCTTCAGGCGACAGTTGCGCAAGACGCGAAAAAAGGCCCGCTGCCAAATGGCAGCGGGCCCGACGTCTTTACAATTCGGCTGGGCGCGGCGCCGCGCCTCTGCCTTTTAGGCATGCTCGACGTAATAGCTGTTGTGGTGCTTGCCCTTGTACGCCTCGATGCGCTTGAGCATCTTCGGATTGGCGCGGTTGAGCACGGCGCCGAGCAATTTCTTCTGCAGGACTTCCGACCCGGAAACCGACTCCTGAAGGGCGCTTCGTGTCGTCTGCCCCCACTCGATTACATAGACCATGGCATCGATCAGGAAGCTGACGGCCTTTGAATCCGCCACCGGCATCACCGGGGCAAGATCGATCACGATATACTCGTAGTGCTCCTTCAGCACCTTGAGCAGATCGGCCATCGCCTTCGATCCAATGACGTCTGCCGAATTGACCATGCGGGAGGCCACGACGGACGGCAGGAAATCCAGCCCTGTCTCCTTGCTTCGCTGCACATGGTAGCCGAGGCTGGCTGGATCGCTGAGCGCCTCTACCAGTCCGCTCTTGGCGTTCGGCGCGAGCTCTCGCGTGAGCGAACGCGTGTGCAGATCGCCGTCGATCAGCACCGTGCGATGTCCGGTGAGGGCGATCAACTGGGCGAAGTTGGCCGCCACCGTCGTCTTTCCTTCCTTGGGAAGGGACGACACGATGCCAATCACCTTGATCTCGCGGGTCAGGCGCGCAACGTCGATCGATACCTTGATGTTGCGCAACGTCTCGGCAAACCGCGAGAATGGATGATCGACGACGTAGCGGGACAGATCGGGTGGACCTGTCTTCGCGGACGTCGAAAGCAACGCGCCGGTCTTCGTCGGCGGACGAATGTCCGGCAGGACCCCGAGGCACTTCACGCCGAGCTCGTCCTCGACCTCGCCGGGAGTCCGCAACACGTCGCTGAGCAGCTCGCGGGCGAAGGCGGCGCCGAAGCCGAGGCACAGGCCGCCCACCAGGCCTCCCACCAGCGCCAGGACCGTGCGCGGCGAGCTCTTGCGATCCGGCTTGGTGGCGGTGCTGATGAGGCGCGCCTCGCTGAGCGGAAAGCTCTGATTTTGCGTCGCGCTCTGCAGCTTCTCGAGGAAGTTGTTGTAGAGGTTGCGGTAGGTGTCGGCGGCGCTTTCGAGATCGCGCAGCTTGACTGCAGCCTGGCCGGTATCGCCGGCCTGGGCGACGAGTTCCTTTACGTTCTTCTCGAGCGAGGCTTCTCGGCTCTTTGCGATCTCATAGTCGCTGCGATAGGCGTCGCCGATCCGATGCAACTCGTCGGCGATGTTCTTGCGCAGCTCCTCCATCTTGTTGGCCAGATTGACCGCAGCAAGATGTTGCTTGCCATAGCGCCTCGACCAGTCGGCATACTGGGCCTGGAGGTCCAGATATTGCGCGCGCAGGCGGGTGATGACCGAGTTGTTGAGAGCATCGGTCACCGTCGATTGTGCGACGTCCTGGTCCGAAATTGCGGTGATCCGGTCGAGCCGGGCCTTGGCTTCGGCCGTCGACGCCCGCGCTTGAACCAGCTGGGTGTTGAGGTCCGACAATTGCTGTTCGGACATCAGGCCGCGGCTGGTTCCGACGATGTTGTTTTCGGCCTTGAAGGTCTGCACGGCGCGGTCGCTGGCCGTTGCCTGCTCGCTCAGCTCGATGCTGCGCTGCTGAAGCCATTCGGTCGCCCGCTTGGTGGACTGATATTTGGCTTCCAGGGCGCCGACAAGGTAGGCGCTGGCGATGGCGTTGACGATCTTGGCGGCCTTGTCAGGGCTTCGCGAGCGATAGTTCAGCGACAAGACATAGGTCGTCAGGACGCGTTCCGTCCTCAGGTTCTTCTGAACCTGCTCGACCACGGCGTGCTCGAGTCGTTCCTGCGACGCCGGTTCTCCGGAGCTGAACAACGCCATGAACTTGCCGAGGACGATGGAGAGCAAACCCGGATTGGAGCCATTGAACTCCGGATCGTCCGTCAGCTTCAGGCGGCGGACGACCGAGAGAATCAGGTCGTCCGAGTTGATGACCTCGACCTGGCTATCGACGTATCCGGTATCGATGAGGGCGCTGTTGGCGTTGCTGTCCTTGTCCAGCACCTGCGCCTGACGGGTATCCATCATGATGCGGGCATTCGCCGTGTACATGGGTTGCGCCATGATCAGATAGACGATCACCAGCGCCAGCGAAGCGCCGGTGCACACCGCGATGATCGGCCATTGCCGGCGCAGGACATCGGCTACGCGTTCGAAGCTCAGGACCGCTCCGCCGAATTCGATGCCGAATCTGTGGCCCGACGGGAAATGTTCTCTAGGCTGATACATCTGTTAATTCGCTGCCTTTTGACGATCGCTGATCAATTCGGAAGGGGGACGGGTTTGAACGGGTTGGCCAGCTTGGTCTTCCACTCGCCGTCGAGCAGCGCCCCGCCTCGGGGCGGTTGCGCACGGCCCTTGTCTTGCGATTGGGCCTGGGCGCCGGAGGCGTCCTCTCCGGCGGCAGAATAACCTGCTTGCACGTTGAGATCGCCGATCCGCTGCGTGAAATCCCTGATCTTGCGCGCAGCGTCTGGCTTCGTCGACGTGCACCGCCCTTCGGCGATCCTCAACGCGGCGCCAATGGCTGAACGGTCGGTTGAAGTCGACGCCGAGATGAGGGTCTGCACGGACGGCAACACCGACGGGTTCGTGGCGATAAATGTGGCGAGCCGATATCTCAGCTTCTCCTTGTCATTGCGCAGCTGCTCCAGAAGCGAGGACGGCGATTTTACGAACGTGTCGAGTTGGAGCTGCGAGGCACGATCCGTAAATTCGACGCACTGGGCGCGGCAAGCATCGATGCTCGACACCATCAAGACAGAACCTGCCAAGATGATCGGTAGCCATCGCGATCTCGCAAGACGACGTGTTAGTCCGCAACCCATCCGTGTCCCTTGCTCCCTGTTGCAATAGGAGAACACGCGAAACCTGGCATGCAACTGTGTCAATTTTTGTGCGATGCAAAAGCTGCGTGCGAGTACTCGGCGAGACAACGCGTGCATTGTCTGTTTCCCGGTCGGTTGCAAAATGAAGATATGCAATGCCTGCGAGATCGGCACGCTGGCGCCTAGGAATGTTGCAAACTGAAAACATAAGAGGCGTTGAACGTCGAAGTGTCGCGAGCATGCGTCGCAAAACCGACACAAGTCGTCACGCGACTCATTGTTCCCCGCTTGCGAAAAATTATCAGTGCGATATGTGCAGGCATCCTGCATGCGAAGAGATCGACGTCTTCGCGGTCGGCTTGATCGCAACAGCGCCGAATTTCGCGCACACTTTCCACGCAAATACTCGCAATCATCACGACCGAATTGATTTGCGCGCCGACGCATGTCGATCTCAGGCAAAAAGTGGCGTGATCTTGGCGCTCGCATGTCCGAATGATCTGCGAGCGTTGAAATTATCGTCGACCCTCATGCGTCGAATGCGAGTCCGCGATCGCAGAGATTGAACACGCGCAAGACCTGATACACACTGCTGCGGTGCAATAGCTACGGAATGTTGATGTGACGGAGATGGTCCATCGTGAGAAGGCGCATGTCCTGCCGCTCGATAGCATTCGGGGGATCGCCGCGACGTCGGTGGTGATTCACCATCTCCTGCTGATGCCGACTTTCCTCGCGGCGTTCCCGCGCAATGCGTGGATCAATTGCTCGTTCTTCAGAAGCTCCTGGCTGCTGGTCGACTTGTTCTTCGTTCTCAGCGGGATCGTCATGTCGCTCAGCTACGTCGAGAGCGACTTCGGGCGCTTCTCGCTGCGCGAGTTCATGGTGCGGCGCCTGGCGCGGGTCTATCCGCTGCACATCGTCATGCTGATGGCAAATCTTCTGTTTCGCCTCCTGCGGATCGGTCTGGTCATGGCCGGTGTCGTGGTGGCCGCGCCGGCGGCGTTCGAAGTGAACAATGTCTATTCCTTCGGTCTCAACGTCCTGCTGCTGCATTCGATGGGATTCATCGACTATCTCAGCTGGAATGCGCCGAGCTGGAGCATCAGCGTCGAGTTCTACACATATCTGGTATTTGGCCTGATCGTGCTGCTGGCCCAGCGCATGCGTTCCCTGTTGTGGTTCTACGTTCTCTGCGGGCTGCTCGCGGTGGGAAGTCTGGTCGTCATCATTTTCGTGCTCGACAAGAGGAGCCTCGGGCTTCAGACCGACTTCGGCATCCTGCGCTGCTTCGTGAGCTTCTTTCTCGGCGTGCTGACGGTCAGGATCGTCGATCGCCTGCCGGCCAAGCCGGGCCCTGCCGCGCAGGGCGTACTGCAGTTCGCCGCCATGATCGCCAGCATCGTTCTGGTGTCCCTGGCGGAGACCAATCCCGCGGCAACCTTCCTCGCGCCGGTGACGTTCGCGATCTTCCTCGGCAGCTTGCTGGCCTTTCCAGATGCGCTGCTGGTGCCGCGGATGCTGGTGGCGGGGCCGCTGGTCTGGCTCGGGAAACGTTCCTACTCCATCTACATGGTGCACGCGCTCGTGGTGCTGCTCGCTGAATATTTCGTGCGGGCAGTGGGGGCGGGGCGGATCGCCGCCCTGGATTCGGTCTGGGCAGGCCTGCCGGCGACGCTGAATCTCGTCGTTTCGCTGGCCGCCGTGCTAGCGGTCTCGCACTTCACTTATCTCTACATCGAAATTCCCGGCGGCAAGTTCATGCGAAATGTGCTGGGAAGCCGTCGGGATTTCGCGCCATCCCCCGCGCCGTCGGCGCGGCTGACGAACTGAGTCGGGCATGAGCATCCTCGCAATGCAACGGCCGCGTCTGATCCTGATCAGCCTCAGCATCGAGGCGATCGCGCTCGGGGTCTATCTGGTCCGCGACGCCTTTGGCGGCGTGATCCGCTATTATACCAGCATCTATCACATGGATGCGCTCTGGTATCTGCCCGATGCGGTCGCGCTTGCGTGCCTGATCCAGTTCATCGTGCATTGCATCCTGCGCAATCGCAGCACCCTGGCCCTGTTGGTGTTGGTCCAGATCATGCTGTCGCTCGTGCTTGGCTATTTCATGATGGGAACGGCAAACGCGGCGATCTCGTCCTTCAAGATGATGCTGCCGGTGTTCGTCGGCTTCTGCTTCTGTGATTCGAGTCTCGGCTCGTACAAAAAGCTGCTGTCGGTCATCGCCGTGACCTTCTACCTCTCGGTCATCGGGGTGCTGCTGACGAAGTTCTACCTCATGCCCTGGGTCGGGTATAAATACGAGTCCTTCGGCGCAGTTCGAGAGGCGGGCC
Organism: Bradyrhizobium sp. SBR1B; assembly: GCF_014198205.1. NCBI lineage: Bacteria > Pseudomonadati > Pseudomonadota > Alphaproteobacteria > Hyphomicrobiales > Nitrobacteraceae > Bradyrhizobium > Bradyrhizobium sp. SBR1B. The sequence goes on along the minus strand of NZ_JACIHC010000008.1, from coordinate 153,149 downwards.
GGCTGTGGTGGGCCTATGGCGGCGACGACCAGCGCCTCATGGGTTTTGCGGCCGACAACACCATGGCCGCCTTCTTCATTCTCGTGTCGTTTGCGATCACCTCGATTCGCAAGAGCACGACGTGGTGCCTTCTGTTCGGCTCGCTCGCGGTCTATGTCATCAAGCTGACCACGAGCAAGACGACGATGATCGTCCTCGTGCTCTATCTGCTCCTGCTCGTGTTCGTGCGTATGCTGCCGGAGAAGTCGCGCTTTCCCGCAATCAGGGGCATTGCGCAATGGTCCTTTGCCGCGATCTTCGTTCCGTTCTTCATGATCGTGATCGCTTCCGGCACCGCCGCCGTCCCGCACTCGACCCTGTTCAGCATCGTCGATCGCATCAACAACAGCTGGCAGTTGCCGTTCGTCTACATGAATCAGCTCATGCCGATCGGTCTGGTGACGGGCTGCGGCGCGGGCTGCTTCAACTATCCGCAGAAGCTGTTCTCGCCGCTCGCGCACTTCTGGGTGCCCGTCGACAATTTCTACATCGGGACCTACCTGATGTTCGGTCTGCCGTTCGTGGCGTTCATGGTGATGGTATTCAGGGCGACATTCGGCGCGACCGACGTGTACAAGCTGACGCTGATCTTCGTCGTCAACCTGTTCACGATCACGGTGTTGAACTACGGCCCGGCGTCCGGCCTCCTGATCATCGCATTGAGCTTCAGCGACGTGTTTTCGCGCCGCGCGGCCTCTGCACGGGCGGGCGACGCCGTGCCGATTGTCATGCGGCCGCCGATGCCGTCATTGGAAGGCTTCCGCCCGGACATGCCGGCGGCGAGCGGAAGCAGGTGAGAACGAATAATGCATAAACGGCTCGCATTCATCGACACGCTGCGCGGCATTGCCGTGTTGTCGGTCCTGGTCCAGCATGTGTTCGAGGTGATCGTCGAGAAGCACCCGACGGGCGCCTATTACTGGCCCATCCACGATTTGTTCGGCTACTACATGAACTTTGGCCGGTTCGGCGTGGTGCTGTTCTTCTTCGTCAGCGGCTTCGTCATTCCGTTCAGCTTCCCGGACAGCGCCACGCCCGTGCGGGATTTTTCGATCAGCCGCTTCTTCCGGCTCTACCCGGCCTACTGGACCTCGCTCGTGGTCGGGCTCGTGACGATGCAGCTGCTGGATTCGAAGATCTATCCGCTCGGACAGATCGCCGCGAACGTGACGATGTTGCAGACCTTCGTGAACGTCCCGAATCTCTGGGTGTTCTATTGGACGCTGGCGATCGAGCTGTTGTTCTATGTCGGATGCACCATTCTGTTTGCGATGGGGCTGCTGAATCGGCGCTTCACGGCGGTGATGATCGTCGTTGCGGCCGCGCTGGTCGGCACCACCGCCGCGCTCCTGGTGGAGAACAGGGCGGTTTCCTCGGTGATGGAGGTCGGGCTGAACCTGTCGGCGATGTTCCTGGGCAAGATCATCCGCGACACCGTCATCGGCGGAAAGCTGCGATGGTCTCACGTGGCGGTCTGCACGCTCTTGTATGCGATCTTCGCCATCACCCTGGCCGACCGGCGGTTCGGAGGCGTTTACCACGAGAACTTCTTCTACAGCTATTCGATCGCATCGGCCTATGTCTGCGCGGCGATCGTCTTCATCGGCTTTGCCGTGTTCGGTGAGAGAATGGCGTGGCGCCCGATGGCGTTCGTCGGCGTGATCAGCTATTCGGTCTACCTGATGTCGCCGTTCGTGCTCGTCTTCATCCACCGCCTCGTCTGGTTCGGCGACGGGCCGCTCGGATGGTCGATCTTCATGGCCCTGATCCTGGCGTTGTCGATCCTCGTCAGCTGGATGACGTTTACATTCGTCGAGAAGCCCAGCATCGCCTTCGGACAAAGGTTCCGTTCGGCACGGAGAAAGAAGGTCGTTCTCGAGCCCGCCCTCAGTACTCAGGGTGCTGCAGAGTGAGTGGCGCGCTGCACCAGCCGGGCGCCGCCTACGACGGATCGTTCGTTCCCTCGGTCCAGGGGCTTCGGGGAATTGCGGCGCTGAGCGTGCTGATGGATCATTTCTACGACATGCCAAAGGGAGGCATGTACGACATCCCGGATCCCGGCTTCCTGCCGCCGCTCTGGCTCTGGCTGCAATCGGTGATCAATGTCGGCGGGCATGGCGTCGAGCTGTTCTTCATGATCAGCGGCTTCCTGATTCCGGCGAGCCTGGTGCGGCACGGCTCGCTGCCGCGGTTCTTCTTCGACCGCGTCCTGCGCATCATGCCGGTGTTCGTCGTGCTGCATCTTGCGCTGTTCGCGATAGGTCCGATCGTCGGCTACAAGTTCTTCCGTGGGATCGATCTGACGAGCTATCTCGGGATTTTCGCGGCCAATCTGTTCTTCGTGCAGGACGCGCTTGGCGTGCCCATTGCCCAGCAGAATGCCTGGACACTGACCTATGAGTGGGCGTTCTACATCTGGTTTGCGTTGACATTCTCGATGTGGCGCGGCGGGGGCAAGCTGCTGGCGGCGCCCCTGATCCTGCTGGGTCTGGCCTGCCTGATGCACTGGCCGATCACGGCGTTCTTCTGCATCGGCATGCTGTTCAGCGCCACCGGGTTTCGCATCTCCATCCCCGGACGGGTCGGCCTACTCGCGGGCCTCGCCTGCGGAGCCGCGCTGTATGCGAGCCTCGTGCTGTTTCACCCGTTCGTGGGGCTCCTTCCCGGATTCCTGCTGTTCGGCATGGTGCTTGCCCCGGAATCCGGCCTTGGCAGGGCTCTGAGTGCCCCGGCCCTGCAATATGTCGGCAAAATCAGCTACAGCCTCTATCTCGTGCATCCCTTTGTGCTCTTTCCGTTGCAGGTGATCGGCCTGAAGCTGGTCGCCGCCGGCGTCGACCGCTGGCTGCTGTGGGCCGCCTTCATCGTGCTCGGGCTGGTGATGTCATTGGTCGCAAGCGCGATCAGTTATGAGTTGATCGAGGTCAGGCTCAGGCGCCTGCTGGACGGCGCGATCCGCGGCACGTTCTTTCGACCGCTGAAGGTCGGGCAATCGGTTTGAGCGGCCGCGTGCCCGTCGCGGTCAGCTCACGGTACGGCCGACGAGCTTGTGATAGGACCCCAGCAGCTGTTCGGCGATGTGGTCCCAGTTCAAAATGCCGGCCGCGGTCTGCCGTGCGCCATCGGTCAATGTCGCGGCGAGTGGCTTGGAGGTCAGCACGCGTTCGAGTGCATCGGCCAATGCAGTGGCATCCCCGGGAGGAACCAGCAGCCCGTTGACTCCGTCGGTGACGACATCGGGAATGCCCCCGGTGGCGCTGGCAACGACGGGACGAGAATTGCCGTAAGCGGAGGCAAGCACGCCGCTCTGTGTTGCATCCTTGTACGGCAAGGCGACCACGGTGGCGGATTGAAACAGCTGTCCGGTGTCCGCAGGCGAAATGTAAGCGTTGATGGTCTTGACCGTCGGCATCGCTTCCATCCGCGCGCCGAGCCGTGTCATCTCGGGACCGCGCCCGGCGACGATCGCCTCATGCGCCACACCGCGCCGGGCCAACATGTCGATCGCGTCGATGAAGACGTCGAGGCCCTTGTAGGCCCACATTCGTCCAAAAAACAGGATGCGTGCGGCTTCGGGCGCGGTGACCGCATGTCGGGCCGGTGGAACCATGAGCACGCCGTGCATGCTGGAGACCGTTCCGCCCTTGAAGTCGGGCGAGGCGCGACGAAAATCGGCAATACAGCTCTCGCCATGCGTCGTGACGATCGACGCGGCGGCACGCATGTGCCCGCGCCAACCGTCTTCACGTGGCGAGGTGCCGGAGCCGCCTTCCGAATGCGGGATAGCATCGTGAACGGTCAGCACCAGGGGAATGCCGAGTGGACGAAGGAACTGGATCAGCTTGGACGTATAGATCTCCGGAACTTCGTGACAATGAACGACGTCCGGACGAAACGAAATTATGTCGAGAAAAGAAGCCGGGATACCGATCACGCCGCCGCGGCGCAGGCTCAGATCGCGAATCCGGGTCTCGAAGGGAGCCGCCACGGCGATGTCGGCAAGTTCCCATTGCTGGTTGGCGTCCTTGCGGTTGAGCACGAGCCTGACGTCGCAATGGTGAGCCAATCCCGAAGCGAGCCGGTAGGAATATTCCGCAAAATGCGGGGCGTAGATCGCCACACGCAAGCGCCTGGAATTGGGAAAAGAACGCGGGGCCGGCGAATTCATCAAGGCATCCATTTTGCATCACATCGCAGAGAGCGATGGGAGTGTAGTCCACGATTTGAACTCACTTCCACTCTAAATCGGAATCGTGATGGCGCTCATCTGATTGCCATCACTCCGTCGTATTGTAGCGAGCAATCAGTCGCCGTTGTGAGCGGCGACAAGCGGTGGCGTGTCCTCATCATTGCCGCGTCGTCTGGATCGGAATTGGGTCGAATTGTTGATGAACGTCACTCGAGGCAGGCAACATCAGGTCGTGGTGGCGCTGTTCTGGTCGCTCGCGCAGAATTGGGGCGGCCGCGCATTGTCGTTCGTGCTGTTCCTGGTGCTGGCACGGCTGCTCGATCCCGCCGATTTCGGTCTTGCGGCGCTGGTCGCCTTTATCCTGCTGCTTTTGAGCTCCATCGCGGAATTCGGCTTCGGTGATGCGTTGATCCAGCGGCGGACGCTCGAGCCCGCCGATGTGACGCTGCCGTTCTTCTGCTCGTTTGCAGCCTCAGCGCTCCTGGCCGTTCTGATCGCATTGCTCGCGACACATATCGAGCATTGGTTCGACGTGAAGGGGCTGGCGCCGCTGCTGACGGCCGCCAGTCTCTCGCTTCCGATCGGCACCGCGACGCTGTTCCAGGAGGCGCTCTACAAGCGCCAGATGGATTTTCGGGTGCTCGCGGTCAGGACCATGGTGGCGACAGCCGTCTCCGGCGTCGTGGGGATCGCCTGTGCCTATGCAGGGTTCGGCGCCCTCAGCCTGGTGATCCAGGTGGTCGTTCAGAGCGCGATCAGCGGCTTGTGGCTCTGGAGCCAGCCGCGATGGTTGCCGATGCGCGGCTACGATCTGAAGAGCTTTCGCGAGCTCTCCGGCTACAGCATCCACGTCATGCTGAACAGGCTGCTGGACTTCGCCATCGTTCGGACGATCGACATGATCATCCTGTCGCTCTATGGCGTCGCCGCGCTTGGCATCTATACGGTCGGGGCGAGGGTCTACATCATCCTGATGCAGTTGCTCACGCAGGCGGTCATGGACGTGGCGCTGAGCGCCTTGTCCAAAATCGCGCACGAGCGGGACCGCATCGCAGGTGCATATTTGCGCAGCGTCAGTCTCGGCGCACTGATCGGATCTCCGGTCTTCGTGCTCCTCGCGGCAATCGCGCCGGAGTTCTCGCTGCTGCTGTTCGGCGCGAAGTGGGGTGGCAGCGAGGCGGTGATGCGGCCGCTGATGCTGATTGGCGCGGTCCAGACGGTGCAGTTCGTCAACAGCGCCTATTTTGGTGCTCTGGGCAAACCGAACTACGTCTTTCTGCTCAACATCCTCAAATTCTGTACGGTCGTGCCGGCGATGTTCCTGCTTCCCTCGCGCGACATTGGTCAACTGGCCACGATCTTCGCGTTCTCGCAGCTCGTGGTGACCCCCGTCACGTTTGCGCTGGCGCTCCGGCTGCTCGGCTTGAGCTGGAGCCAGTTTCTGCGCCCTATTGCGGGATGTCTTTGCGCCATCGCTCTGGCCTACGGCGCAGTCGTGCTGTGCCGGGAGGCGACGCCGGGCATGAATCCCTATTTGCGGATTGGACTGCTGTCGTCCTGTTTTGGCGCGACTTATCTGACGGGCATTCTGCTGTTCTGGCGGAAGCAGCTCCTTTCCCTGATTGATTTCGTCGTGAAGCGCGGTGCGACCGCTTGATGAAGACGAGGAGGATGTCGTGAAGCAACTGATCCCGGTGCCCGTACGCAGGCAGCTCCGAGGCTGGCTCAACAGCGCGAAGAATACGCCGTTGGCGCTCGACCTGCTCGAGCTGCGCAGATGGCAGATCGCCAGGAGGGACGTCGGCGTCAACGCCGCGCCGCGCAACACTCCGCGCCGGCTCGTCGTGCTCCCCTCCGATCCCTGGAGCGTTCGTCAATCGCGCGGCGATGAGGCGATGATCGAAGCGGCCACTGGGGAGGTGAAGAAGACCTATCCGAACCTTGAGGTCTACATTGTCACCGCGACGCCAACGGCCAGCGCGGACGTGCGCGCGATGGGCTTCAAGCCGCTCGAACTCTGGAGACAGCCGTTCTCATACGAGACGGTCGCGCAGGAGCTGTCGCTCACCAGGCCGGATTTCGGGCTGGTCCTGGGGGCCGACGTGCTCGATGGCTACTATTCGCCGGTGGATGCCGCGCGCATGCTGCTCGTGGCCGATCTGATGGCTGCGTTCGGCGCCAAGGTCAGCGTGCTCGGCTTCAGTTTCAACTCCCGCCCGGCGAAAGCGCTGCGCGAGGTGTTCCGGCTGCTGGACCCGGGCGTGGTGCTGAATCTGCGTGATGCAATATCTCTTCAGCGTTTCGACGATTTCGCGCGGAAACGTGCCCATTTGGTCGCCGACGCGGCGTTCATGCTGACCCCGCGGGCGGATACGGCCGCAGTGAAGCAGATCGCGGCCACGATCGCGCGACAACGCGAGCAGGGTCGCAAGGTCTTCGTCTTCAACATTCATCCGATGTTGTTCAGGAAGCCGGAGCCGGCCAAGCTGCGGCAAATGATAGAGCTCGCCGCGGGCGCCATGGAGCGGCTGTCTCGCGAGCACAATGCAAGCTGGTTGTTGCTCGCTCATGACTACCGCCCAGAGATCGCCGACGACAATTGCCTTCGGCCGCTGGCCGACCGCCTGAAGCCCACGCTCGTCGATCACGTGCATCATGTCGATCAGGCGCTGTCGGCGGGCGAGATCAAGGCCGTTGTCGGTCTGGTCGACGGTGTGATCACCGGCCGCATGCATCTCGCGATTGCGGCGCTGGGGCAGGGAACGCCTGTCGCGGCGATTACCTATCAGGACAAGTTCCAGGGCCTGTTCGCGCACTTTGGCGTCAGCGAATCGTTGTTGCTGTCGCCGGCCCAGTTCCTGGTCGACGACAGCTTTGAGAAGTTTGTGCTGCAGTTCCTTGGCGCACACGAAGCCGCCGGTGAGAAGGTACGACAGATGCTGCCGGATGTCATGGAGCTGTCCCGCGCCAACATCGCACCGTTGCTGGGCGACAGTGCGATGCGGACGGTGCAGCAGGCCGGCGGCAAGGTCGCCTGAACGCCCTCACGTCGCCGGCAGGCGTCAGTTGACCGCCCGCTCGGTGTTGTCAAAGCGCACGGAGGTGTCGGCTGCGGCCGGCTTGCGCGAGGACGTGGCACCAATGTCGGCCCAGCGGTTGATGAAGCGCCGCGCCGGATTTTCGAAATAGGCGTAGGTGCGGTCCGCGGCGATGGTCAGGACCGCGCAGCACGCCAGAGCGAACAGGCCGAACTGATCAGGACGCAGTCCGAGCCAAATCCACAGCGGCTTGAACACGGCAATGAGAATGGCATCGTGCAGCATGTAGATCGCATATGAGGTGTTGCCGAGCCGTCCGAGCAGGCGGGCGCCCGGAAACTCCTTGAAGGCGCTCTCGCCGACCGCCGTGAGCAGGATGGCGCATGAGAACAGCAGGATGGCGAGGTCCGGCTTGGCGAAGACGTTGAGGACGAGCACGGAGAGGCCGAACATGCCGATGCCGGCGAAGATCATCCGCTTGTGCCGGTAGGGATGCGACATCCGGAATAGAATGGCGAGCAGGATACCGTTCAAAAAGCTCGGCAGCGCGCGGAGCATCCCGTAGTCGAAATTGGCGCCATACATCTGCGACCGTTCCTGCCAGATCGGCAAATGGCCGTGAGCAAGGACCAGATAGAGCGCGGCGACGATCGCGCCGAGCACGAACGGTTGCACCTTGCGTGCAAGCAGCATCAGCAGCGGAAAGATCAGATAGCAGAAGAACTCCGCGCTGATCGACCAGGACGGCGAGTTGAAGCTGAGATGGTCGGTGACGCCCCAGGCCTGGAGCAGCAGAAGATTGTACAGGAAGTCCAGCGAGGTCGAGCGGGCCGTGCGCTCCAGGCCGACGCCGATGAGCACCACGAAGATGAGCAAGCTCAACAGATGTAGCGGATAGATCCGCGCGATGCGACGGATCATGAACCGGGAATAGGCCGCCACGCCACGTGCGTCGGACGGGTAGGAATAGGAGATCACGAAGCCGGACAGGATGAAGAACATGTCCACGAACAGGCCGTAGGATCCGTTCCAGGCCGGCGAAATGCCCGTGTCGATCAGCTTCAGGTGAAAGATGAAGACCCCGAGCGCAGCGACGAAGCGGTAGAAGTCGAGAACGACAAAACGTCTTGCTTCACTGGCTTCCATCGGGCCTCAGAGTCCTTGCGCGGTTTCGTCTCGCTTCTAGAGACGAATTGTGACGCAAGTTCGCTGGATGGAGCGGGGAAGGTGGCGTGATCGCGGATCGGTCGGCCTCGAGTTCCTCGAAACCATCTTGCCGGGGAAGTGAACGTCTTCATCGTCCCAACTCTGCCTTCTGATGAGGCAGACGCCTAACGAGCGGGCCGGGACCTTGGCTGGTCCCGGCCCGTGTCAACGTTGATGCGGACTTGTCGTCAGCTCGCCTTGCTCAGACGAACAAGAAATCGTGGCTCGTCAGGCTGCTGACATACACGTTCTTCAGCAGGATCGAATCATTGGCCGAGAACGTGATGAGCGCATTCGTCCCGGATTGCGTGATCTGCAGGTGACTGTAGTCCGCGGCCAGGAGCTTCGAGATCTGGACGACGTCGTGGGTTGTGCCGTCACCAGCCTGGAAGTTGAGGATCTGGTCCTGGCCGTGATCGTAGGCAACCGTGGTCGAGTTTGGCGCGGCCGAGAACACGTCATTGCCGGCCCCGCCCTGGATCGTCACGCCGCCGGCGACGGCTGTGACATTGTGGGTGCCGTCGGCCTTGGTTTGATCGAAGAATTGCAGCGCGCTGGCGGAGTTGTAGTTCTCGTGCTGCGTCGTACCGGTCTGTCCGTTGAAGTTGAACAGGAAGACGTCCTTCGAGCCGTCAACGTTGTTGGCGATCTCCTGGGTCTTGGTCCCGGAGCTGTTGTAGATGTCGGTCAGCTTGCTGCCGTCGTCATGGATGACCTGGGTATAGTCCAGGGTGCCGTCGGCGTGGGTTCGGGTGAGCTCGACCAACTTGCCCGAGGCATCGAGGTGCTGATGCTGGGTCGTGTAGGACTGCCCGGTGATGTTGTAATTCCAGTTGTCGGATGTGCCGTCGGCGTTCTTGATGTAGGCAGCGCTCTTCACGCCGCCGGTATAGACGGTCGTGGAGCTGTAACCATCGCTCTTGGTGGTCACTTCGCTGGTGATGACGCCGTTGGCATCGTACCAGTCGGAGGTCTTGGTGCCGTCGGCGCTCTGCACCAGCGTGAAGGCCAGGCTGTCGTCCGCATGGGTGCGCACGATGTTGGTGAGGAAGCCGGTCGAATCGTAGCTGTCGTGCTCGTTCGTGTAGTTCTGGCCGACGACGTTGAACTGGAAGACGTCCTTCGATCCGTCGGCGTGGTAGTCGGTTTCCGTCTTCTTGACACCTGATGCATCGTAGTTGGTCACCACGCTGCTGCCGTCGCTGTTGACGATCTGGGTGTAGTCGAGCGAGTTGTCGGCATGCCAGCGGGTCACCTCGGTGGTCTGGCCGGATGGATCGAGGTGCTGGTACTGCGTGGTATAGCTCTGCCCGGTGATGTTGTAGCTGTAGTTGTCGTGACTCATGTCCGCGTTGGTGATGTACGCCGCGGTCTTCACGCCATTGGTGTACACCGTGGTCGAGCTGTAACCGCTCGGCTTCTGGACCACCTCGCTGGTCAGCACGCCGCTGGCGTCGTACCAGTCCGTGGTCTTGGCCCCATCGGCGCTCTGCACCAGCTTGAACGCCATGCTGCCGTCAGCGTGCTTGCGAATCAGCGTGGTGAGGAAGCCGGTCGCGTCGTAGATGTCGTGTTCGGTCGTGTAAGTCTGGCCGGTGATGTTGAAGAGGAAAACGTCCTTGCTGCCGTCGGCGTGATAGTCGGTTTCCTTGGTTCGCGTTCCCGCGGCATCATAATTGGTGACGACGCTGCTGCCGTCGCTGTTGATCACCTGGGTATAGTCGAGCGTGCCGTCGGCATGCTTGCGGGTCACGGCGGTGACCTTGCCCGTGGGATCAACGTGCTGGATCAGCGTGGTGTAGCTCTGGCCGGTGATGCCGTAGGCATAATTATCCTGGCTGCCGTCGGCATTCTTCACATAGGCGTTGGTCTTGACCCCGTTGCTGTAGAGCGTGGTCGAGGAGAAGCCGTCGGCCTTCTGGACCACCTCGCTGGTGAGGCTGCCGGCGGCATTGTACCAATCGGTCGTCTTGGTGCCGTCGGTCGTCTGAGTAAGCTTGAAGGCGAGGCTGCCGTCGCTGTGCAGCCGCGTCAGGCTGGTGAGGAAGCCGGTCGAATTGTAGACGTCGTGCTCGGTCGTGTAGTTCTGGCCTGTGATGTTGTAGGTCCAGACATCCTTGCTGTGATCGGCATGATAGGCGGTCTCGACCAGCTTGACGCCGGTGGCGCTGTAGGTGGTGATCACGCTGCTGCCGTCGGCGTTGTAGACCTGCGTCGAGTCCAGCGAGCCGTCGGCATGGCTGCGGGTCACCGAGGTGACCTTTCCGGATGCATCGAGATGCTGAACCTGGGTCGTGAAGCTCTTACCCGTGATGCCGTAGGTGTAATTGTCCTGCGAGCCGTCGGCATTCTTGACGTAGGCGGCCGTCTTCACGCCGCTCGTGTAGAGCGTGGTGGAGTAATAGCCGTCCGACTTCTGGACGACTTCGCTCAGAAGGGTTCCGGCCGTGTTGTAGGTGTCGGTCGTCCTGGTTGCGTCGGTGCCGACATGAACGAACTTCGTCTTCACGCCGCCGGTGTAGCTGATCAGGTCCTTGGAACCGTCGGTGTAGGCGACGGTGGTCGAGGTCGGCTGTCCGCTTGCATTCAGGCCGGTGTCCGACTTCGACACAAGCGTTCCGCTGGAATTATAGGTCTTCGTGCTGCTCCAGGTCGCAGCCGAGTTCGTCACCGAGAACGAGTAACCGCCCTGGATCTTGGAGAGGGCGCTGCCGTAGTGGGCGATCATGTAGTCCATGGTCGCCTTCGAGGCGACCGGCAGGACGTGCGAATCGGTCAGCGTGATGGTCTGCAGGGCCGTGGAGTCGCTGAGGTCGGACAGTTGCGGCACGATCTCGGCGGCGGTGCCGCTGACAGTGGTCCTTGTGTCCGGCGGAGTCGTGGTGGTCGGAGGCGCGTCGATCTCGATGATCAGCGGGTGATCGCTGACCGGGATCGTGATCGTGCTGACGTCGGTGTAGCTGGCGATCGCCGTGGTCCCTGTCAGCGTGTCGTACACCTTCACCGAATGATGCACGCCGCCCAGGTTCACCGTGACGGTCTCGGTCGGATTGGAAATCTCGGTGTCGTTCGAGTCCTTCCAGAGCTTCGGCTCCGCCCAAACGACGAGCTCGTAAGCGCCGTTGCTCTTGCCGAGCACCATGCTGTTGCCTGTGGCTGGCATGTTGCTCAGGGTGTAGTTCAACGGATCAGTCGGCTGCAGGCCGCCCTTGCCGTCGTCGGCCAGAATGGTCGTCAAATTGTGAATGGCGGTGGCGGCGAGCTTCGGCGTCCCGTCGGAATTGAACAGTCCGAAATTGGCCTCGGGATTGGTATTGCCGGCGGAAGAATCGCGGTCGAACAGCTCGTAGAGATAAGTCGCGCTCACGCCGGCCTTGTAGGCATCGACCAGGGTGTTCAGGATCGATTTGGCCTGCACCGTCTCGTTGACGCCGAGATATTGGGTGTTGGCTTGCGTGGTGTAGCCGGTCTCGGTGATGACGACAGGCTTGCCCGGTGCCGCGGCCATGACGGCGCTCAGCGTTGCCGAAATCGAGCTGCCGGTCGTCAGGCTGGTGCTGACATAGGCGTGGGCGTTGGCGTAGTCGACCGAGCCCGACATGTCGCCGAGCTGGCTGTAGCCTTGCGGATCGTTGTAGGCCAGTGACAGATTGTAGACGGGGATGCTGCCGAGCGCGGCGTTGGCGTTCACGGCCTGATAGAGCGCGCTCTGGAACTGAGCTGCGGCGGTAAGGCTCGAGCTGCCGTTGTAGCTGAAGGGCTGGTGATTGGCCTCGTTGAGCCCTTCGATGGCGCTGATGCTGCCCGGGTGGCTCGTCACGAACTTCTGGAGCGAGGCGATGTAGTTCTGCAGCCCGGTTGTGCCGGTCTGGGGCAGCGCGGATGACACCAGGAAGTCGAACTTGTAGCCGGCAGCGGCCAGACCGTCGACGACGGGTTGCGCGGCCGGGCTGGTCCCCATGGCGTCGCGGAGATGGGTGACGCCGAGATACTCGAGGTCATCGACCATCAGCGCGAGATTGTTGTAGCCGGTCCAGCCGAAGCCGGCGTGCGTGTTGACGCCGATAGAGTCGATGAAGCCGCTGGCGGATAGGATGGTTTGATCGGACATTTCACACTCGAGTTTCAGCGCGAACGAAATTGCTCGCAGGGATTGCGTTCAAGCTTCTCTGTCGAGTGTGAATTTCAGATAAAAATGGAAGCTACAAATCGCGAGCGAAACGAGGTTCCTTGTGCAGGAACAGACTTGCTCTGTGTTGCAGCAGAATATTCATGCGATGCCCGGGCAGCATGGCGTGAGGAAGGCGCTTTCAAGATTTTCGTGATTTGCACTGCTGAATGTATGCGCAGATCGCGCGAATTGGATTTTATATGACAGATTTTGAAAGAGCGGTTGGCGCGCGCGCGGCGCGCGAGGTCGGCAAGGAGCAGCAAGACATTTTCTCGCTGGCCGTGGATCAAAGCATCTTCGTCTCATTCCTTCGCGCTACTCGCGCCTTCCTGCACGGGAAGTTCGCAGATGCCGCTTCCATGGGCGGTTAAACCAATCGATTTACTCGCAATGGTTGTGGCTGCTCAGGGATGGTGCAGCTTTCGCCGCGGAAACCGCTGATGAAGACCCGGTTCCGTATCGGAACCAGATCTGCTTCGCACACCGCTGATGCAGCCAATCAGCTGCGCCGGGCCAGCATCAGAAAGTCTCCGCGCCATCCGATGACCGCCGTTGCCATCGCGGCGACCGCGATCTTGCCGGCCAGCCATGCCGCGGGCTCCGTCGGTATCGAACCGAGCGATCCGATCAGGATTGCGGCCACGACCGCCTGCATGACCAACGGCCAGCGCGGGAACGCCTCGAACCGCAGCGTGGGACCGAGTGCGACCAGGATCGTCGCGAGCGTGGCGACCGCAGCGCAGCCGACCGCCCCCCGCGGCGACAGGCCGGCCGATACCGCGACCAGGGAGAGGGACACAACGATGGCGAGCTGGCAGGCCGCGACGACGACGAGCCTGGTCGCCAGCTTCTCGAGGTGGGGAACGACCGCGATCGTCGCCTGCAGATGGGTGTGCAGGAAATAGAAGGCGGCGACCGTTGGTGCCGTCTCGAGAAAGCCATCCAGGCTCGCCTGCGGCACCAGGATACGGGCGGCATCTGGAATGAATCCAATCAGACCACCGAGCAGCACGAGGGTCGTGCAGATCATGAATTCGAACATCCGCCGCGCCGACTGCACTGACTTTGCGCTGCCTCCGTGTTCGAAGTCGTTGACCACTTCCGGATAGCTCACGGTGTGGATCGCCGCATTGAGAACCCAGAAGGGACGTTGCAGGAGGTCGAGCGCAATCGAAAATCCAGCCCCGGCCCCGGTCGCACCCAGCTGGCCGACGACGATGACACGGAGCAGCACCGGCACCGACAGATGGATGACGGACGCGCCTGCCGCGAGCATGCCGTAGCGGGAGAACTCCTTCCAGTCGGCCAGCATCGTTTGCGGCGACACGCGCTCCATCGGCGTGCGATAGGCGACAAGGCCGGCGAGGAGGCCGAGGGCGTGACCCAAGGCAATGCCGAGCAGCGCCGCTTCGGCCGTCCCCGAGATCATCGCGCCCGCGGCGGCTCCAATCAGAAGGGCGGTGGCACGCAGCGCGAGCAGAAAGGATGCGATGCCCAGCCGGTCGGACAGGCGGACCGACAGGAAGTAAAGATCCGTCAAGCCCTGGAGCACGGATATGCCGAGACCCAACGCGACGATCCCGGTCGGGAGCACGCTGGCCACAGACGCGCAGCTCCCGACCACGACGAGCGCGGCTGCGCTCGACAGGCCGGCGGCAAATAGCGACCACCTCAGCCGCGCCGCCTCGTTTTCCTTGGCTGCCGCCAGAAACCGCAGTCCGGCCAGCTGCAGCCACTCGAACATCAGGACGCAGAGCAATTGGCTCGAGGCCAGCGCGAGGGAAAAGTTGGTGTAGTCGGCGGCGGGCAACAGATGGCTGATCGCGAAGATCAGGATGATCGCCGCGGCGCTCTGATAGACGTAGCCCGCCATCGCGAGGAGGCGTGTCATCGCGGAATGAGGCGCTCCTTGCCGACGATCGATGGCCCCTGCGACGCTTCGGCCGTTGCTGCGCGCACGTGCGACATCCGCTGCTCGCGCAATTGTTCATACAGGTTCTTGTATGAAGACAGCACGTCGGAGAATATCCATTTGTTGGTATCTGCGATCAGGCGCCGGCTGATCTCGTCGATCTTGTGCGGATCGGCTGCGACCGCGAGCATGCTCCTGGCCAGGGATTGCGGATCGGCTTCGGTCAGCCAGCCGGTCACGCCGTGCTCGATGACCTCGGGCATGCCGCCAAAGCGCGTGCCGAGCAGCGGCCTGCCCGCAGCCTTGGCATCTGCGACGACGAGCGGACCGGGGTCGTGCCAGATGGAGGGCGCGATCACGACGTCGACCTGCTTGTAGAAATCGTCCGGCACCACGAAGCCCATGAACTCGATTCGCGCATCGGGCGCGAGCGCCCTGAGGCGCCGTTGCTCCTCCTCGCTGACCCGTCCGGCGATCATCATTCGAATCCGATCACGGGGCAGCTGAGCAAGGGCCTGCATCAAATTGTCGATGCCCTTTTCCTCCGTGAGGCGGCCGATGAACCCGAACGTCACTTCCGTGGTGCAGACCGGCCGAGGGTAGGGCTCGCGCGGCGGCTCGGTCGAGGCGTTGCGGATCACGGTGCGGATCGGCGTCTCCGAGAACATGCCCATGTCGGTATGAATGGACAGGACGCGCTCGCTCACGCCGACCACGGCGCTGAGCCAATGCGTGGCGCGCTTGCGATGAAAGCTCAGAATTCCGCAGCTCGTGCAGGTGTGCTCGCAGGATCGCCCATTGTTGAAGCGGGAGCAGCGCGGGCAAGTCAGATAATAGTCGTGAAGCGTATGGAGCACGGGAACGCCGAGCTGGGCGGCAACGCGCCAGATCGCGGTGGTGAGGCCCGACAGATTGTTGGAGTGCAGCACGTCCGGCTTGAAGGCCCGGATGCGCTCCGCGATCAGGGGGGCCTGCATCTGCCAGTCGTCCACCGCGTGCCAGATGCTGCGGAGCGCGACGTTCTTCTGCTCCGTGAAGGGCAGATACACGTTCCGCACCGGAGCGGAGTAGACGTTGATGCCGTCGCAGGTTTCCGGAGCCTGATGAGGCGTGGATGCGGCCCGGATCACTTCCACCTCATCACCGCGCTGCACCAGACCTTCGGCGAAACGACGGGCGAAAATCTCCGCGCCGCCGACGATCTTTGGGGCCTGAGGCGTCGGATAAAGCGTGGACGTCAAAAGAACTTTCATCGCATCAACCTCATATCTGCAAAATCGCGTCTACCGCGCCGGCCTTATCTCCAGGGCGGGAACGGCACTGTCATTGGCTGCAATCAAAACCGGTGTGCTCGAAACCGGGATCCAGACCCCGGACGCAGGCCTTGCCGCCTGGTCGCACGGCATCGCAAAGCTTGCGCCTTGTTGATCGCCCTTGAGCCGGATCTCGTAACGTCGGTCCGGGGCCTCGGACCAGACTGCAACTCTGCCGCCGGAAGCCGTCGATGCATTGATCGACACGACACCGCTAGCGAGTTCGCGGCGCTCGGCACTCAGGCTGGGGCGAATGAAGGCCCAGGCCCCCTGGGCCGCGCAGGCAACCGGCTTTGGCGAATTATCGAAACGATAGAGCCCGAAATTATCCTCCAGCTCCGACGGGTTCTTTCCGCTGTCCTTGAGCTCGTAGAGCCACATGCCCTTGAGCCAGCGTGTCGCGGTCGACGCCCACAGGATGAGCTGAGCCGTATTGTCGGCCTGGGCCTGCTCGCTGACGCCGCACTTGTTGGTGGCCGTGGTCCAGCCCGTCTCGGTGACGTAGATCGGGAAGTCAGGATTTCCGCTGGCCTGGCCGACGAGACGGTGAAACGCCGTGAGCCGGTCGATGATCTCGGCCGACGTGCGTTTGCTCGGGCCCATGCAGAAATTGTAGAGATGGATCGAAGCACCGTCCGCATGCTGAAGAATGCCGGTTCGCAGCATCTTCTCCGTCCATGTCCAGCCCGGATCGTCGCCGAGAGCTCCGACCAGGAAAGGCGCATGCGGTGCAACGCGCTTGACCGCCGGCCGCGCGACTTGCGCGAGCGCCAGATAGTTCTCCGGTGAGAACGCCGGATCCTTCTTCGCCGCCAGATTCCATTCGTTCCAGAGTTCGAAGACCGGATGCTGCGCCACGACCGATTGCGCCGCCGCCGCGGCATAATCGGCGAACCGCTGCCGGGCCTCATCGGTGGTCGGCGGTGAGGAATTCGGAACCAGATGATGGCCGAAGGCGAGGATCAGGAGGGGGCGCGCGACGCCGGATTTGACTTGCGCTTCGAGCCGGCCGAGCCTGGGCGTGAAGCCCATCCGGCGTCCCCCGACCTCGAAATCGGACCAGGGAAAGTCATCGCGGAAGGCGTTGAGGCCGAGCTGCTTGATCTGCGCGACGTTTTCCGAAGGAACGTATCCGCGCGCGCTCACCGGGCCACCCAGCCCCTGATGGGTGCCGACGCCCAGCAGGAATCGGGCATCGAGCGGTTGCGCCTGCTGTGCGCAGACGGAGACCGGCAGAAAAATCGATGCCATGATGCCCGCGAGGCGGAAGCTGCCGCGAACCAAGGTGCGTGAGAATATCATCGGCTAGTTCATGCTCGCGCGTGCTGCGTTCGCGGTGACACCCAGTCCGGTCCATGACATCGCCATCGCGATCTCCTGCATCTGCGAGGGCAAGTGTGAACGTCGAGCCATCAGAAATTCTTGGAGAGGTCCGACTGCAGCCCCGCCTTCGCGTCGATCGGTGTCCGGTCGTCATGGAGCAGCTCGGCATAGACCTGCTGCAATTGCCCATGCGTCTTCTGAACGTCATAAAACTGCTTGAACCGGTCGTAACCGCGCTGTCCGAGCACCTTGAGGTCGAGATCGAGTGCTCGCCGGAAACCGTCGACGAGTGGCTGGACCGCGACGGGCTCGCAAAGCACGCCGGTCACGCCATCGACGACGATCTCGGGCAATGCTCCGCTGCGGAACGCCAGGATGGGTTTGGCCGCGCGCATCGCTTCCAGGGCAACGAGGCCGAAGGCTTCCCATCGTGACGGGATCACGACGAGGTCGGCGGCCTCGAGTTGGGTCTCAATGGTCGGGCGATCGAGCCAGCCCAGCAGGGACACGTTGGACGGGACGCTCGGGCCTTCGTACTTGTTGACGACGGAGGCGCCGATCATGCGGATCTCCAGCACGTCCTCGAGCGAGCGTGCCGCTTCGATCAGGAGATCAAAGCCCTTCTGGCGGTCCAGCCGTCCGATGAACAGGACCTTGACCTTTTCGGACGTCCAGTCGGCCGCGACAGGCTGCGGTGTGCGGCTCTTCGAGATGCCGTTATGGACGAGGGTGAGGCGCTCGGCGGGAATCCCGGCGCGGACGGCTTCGTTGAACTCGTCGCTCGAGATGCAGATGATTCGGTCCGACGTGCGGGCAAGGAGGTTCTCCGCCGCTTTCGTCACGAGATGACTGAGGCGGCCGGTCTCGCGTGAAAACGCCCAGCCGTGCGGGCAATAGACGACGCGCGGACCGTCGGAGCGGGCCGCCAGCGCCGGGCGCAGCACCAGGCCCGCAAACGAGGAATGCAGGTGAACGACATCAGGGCGAAAGGCATCCAGCGCCTGCATGCTTGCGCGCAGCATCTGGAATAGCCCAGAGATGCCGCGACCGGATCGTTCGAACGTCGTAATCTGGTTGTCATTGATCGCCGGAAGATCGCGGCGATGATCCGACGGCACGACGTAGTGCACGTTCCCGGTGCCGAAGCTCGCCTGTTGCTGTGGGTGCAACTCGTTCAGGTAGCTGGCAATCCCGCCCCGGATCGTCTCGGCGATGTGCAGCACTTTCATCGTTTGCCTTCCGTAGGGCCGCGTTGGAGAGCCGGACATCCTGTATCCCTGTTCTGAGTTCGCTAGTGTTCGCTAGTGCGAGAGACAGTTCCTCGAATACGTAGCGATATTGGGGCAGCGATGTGGTGATGTTGCGCCAAGCTCTTTGTGCGCGTGATTGTCATGGGAAGAACGAAAACTTTTCGTGGAACCATGCGCAGGTGTGCGAGTTGCAGCCAGTTGCAAATTGTTTGTGCGAAAACCGATGCGCGGGATAAGCGAAGTGCATCGAACTTCAAGCAGCGCTGGCAACGTTTGCCGATGGTGCGAGATGATCGAGCAACGACTTCGCCGACTTTTGCCACGAAAAGAACGCAACGCGTTCCTGCTGCCGCCGCCGTTCCTGATCGGAGATGGCGCCGATTGCCAATCTTTCGAGCATCAGCTGCTTCAACGATTCGGCATCATTGGCGTCAAAATACGCAGCGGCGTCGGCACACGTCTCCACGACCGCATCGGCCGTCGAGGCAATGACTGGGCAACCGAAGATCATGGCTTCGAGTGGCGGCACGCCGAAGCCCTCGTACAGCGAGGGAAACACGAATGCCGATGCATGCGCGTAGAGAGCGGCGATCTCGCCGTCCGTCAGACGCCCGGCGAGCAGCAGGCCGGAAACCCCGTCGCCCGAATTGTCTTGAAAGACCTTGCTATTATCCCCTCCGACGATGACCAGGGGAACGTCGGCTCGATCGAGCAGCTGGACAGCGCGGATCGCGATGGAGAGATTCTTGTTCTTGGTCTTTGAGCCCACGAAGAGGAAGAACTTTTGCGGCTGAACGCCGAGCCGGGCAATGATGTCGGGATCCGGCTTCGTCCTGGCAAAGTGTTCGGCGCTATTGGGGAAAACCGGGATCGCCGTTGCTGACAGATTCAGCACCTCGGCAAGCTCTTTGCGCGAAAAGGCCGATACGGTTGCGATGCTTGCGTGCCGGGCGAGCAGCCGGCCCATGGTTCGGTGAACTGCCAGATAGCGCCAGTTGAAGAAGTCGGGCCTGCGAAAGACCTGTGCGTCATGGATCACCACAATGTGGTCGCGATGGAACACGGGGCCGGAATTGGCGAGACTGATCAAGCGGCCACCCGCAGCGGCGCGCGCCAGGTCGATTTGATCCCAGGCGTGCCCGCGCAAGCGGCCGACGGCGCGAATCTTGATTCGCTCCAGCTGGAGCTGCTCGCTTGCATCCACGGGCGTCAGCAACTGCCAGTCTGCGTTCCGCAGCGAGGCGGGAGTTTGCTCCGACGCCAAAAGCACGTCGATCGCCTTGACGATCTCGGCGGCATAACGCTGAACGCCGGTGAGCTTTTGCGACAGAAAACGACCGTTGATGAAGAATTTCAATTGGCTACCATAGTGTTGATCGGAGTCCGGGCCGCCCTGCAGCAAGCTGGCGGGGGACGAACCGCAAAGGAGCAACCGTTAGGTACAGAAATATGACGTAGCCCTGCACGGTGGAGACGTTCCGCCTGCATGGCTGACGTTGCCTTGCTGCGTGTGAGGTCGCGGTGTAGATGTCCGCCATGAGTGACGACACCCACTCCCTCCGCAGCGGGGGGCTCACCGCGACCATCAAGGCGCACGGCGCCGAGCTGTGCTCGTTGAAGGACAATGTCACCGAATTCGTCTGGCAGGCCGGGCCAGAATGGCCGCGCCATGCGCCGCTGCTGTTTCCGATCGTGGGGCGCCTCGCCGGGGACGAATTGCGGCACCGGGGCAAGACATACCGGATGACCCAGCACGGCTTTGCGCGAGACAGCCGCTTTGCATGGGCGGAGCGCGGCGAGAGCCGCTGCACGCTGGTGCTCGAAGACAGCGAGACGACCCGCGCGCTCTATCCGTTCGCGTTCCGTCTGACGGCCGCGTATGTCCTCGATGAGGCCGGCCTCGACCTGACGCTCACGATCGCCAACACCGGCAAGGAGACTTTGCCGGCCTCGATCGGCGGTCATCCCGCCTTCAACTGGCCGCTCCGGCTCGGAAGCGCGAAAGAGGACTACGCGCTGGCTTTTGCGAAGGTGGAATCCTCTCCCGTCCGCCGACTCGATGGCGGGCTGCTGCGCCCGGCAACGGAGCCGAGCCCAGTCAAAGGTGCCGCGCTCCCCCTGTCGGAATCCCTGTTCGTCGATGACGCCGTCATCTTCGACCGAATCGAAAGCGACGCGGTCCGCTATGCCGCGTCCAGCGGCCCCTGGCTCAAAATGTCCTGGCGCGGCTTTCGCGAACTCGGCGTCTGGTCGAAACCGTCGGGCGCGCCGTTCCTCTGCATCGAGCCCTGGCGCGGCTATGCCAGTCCCGCCGGCTTTGACGGCGAATTCGCGGACAAGCCGGGGCTGATGCATATCGCGCCGGGTGCGGAAGAGCGCTTGTCGTTCCGGATCGAGGTCGGATCGTCCTGAAGCCGAAGGGCGAGCCGAGCGTCGGCCCTCAGATCTCGATGCGCGTGAGATCCTCGCCGAGCACGACCGGCCCCGCATAATCCTGCCTGACATCCGCAAGCAGCGCTTTCAGCATGGCATCGTCGGCGCGCGGCCGGTGATGAGTCAGCGCGAGCTTTTTGACGCCGGCCTTGGCCGCAACCTTGCCGACGGTGTCGCCGCAGGCGATCGTGAATTTCGCAAGGCGGCGGAGGTGCTCGTTGTTGATCTCCGGCGTTGCGAGAAAACAGCACTGGACAAGCAAATCGGCGCCCTCGGCCAGCCGCTCGAGACCGGGGCAGGGGACCGTGTCGCCGGAGATCGCGATGACCTTCCCCTCCGCCTCGAAGCGGTAGCCGAGACACATCCAGCGCGCCAGGAACGCCGGCGACATGTCGAGGCCGTCGCCGTGCGAGACGAGCTCGGCGCTGATCTTCCAGCGGGCGGTGTCGAGCACGGGTCCGGGAATGATGTCCGTCGCCACGACCGGTTTCCAGCCGCCGAAGGTCGGCTCGCCCTGATCGCGCCAGGCGATGTCCTTGTCGTAGACCTGCGTGACCAGCGTGTTGACAAGCCGTTCGGTGTCCGGCGGTCCATAGATGCGCAGATCGTCCTTGCGACCATGCATCCATGAATTCAGCATCACATCGTAGAGATCGCCGATGTGGTCGAAATGGTGATGGGTGAGGAAGACCGTGTTGATGGAGCCGAGCGGAACGCCGGCCTTGCTGAGCTGCACCACGACGCCGCGGCCGGCGTCGAACAGGATGTTCTCGTCGCCGAGCCTGATCAGGGTGGTCGTCGCCATGCGGCGCGGGTCCGGCCGCGGGCCGCCGGTGCCGAGCAGTATGACCTCCATGGAGCCTTCTCCAGCGTGAAGAGTCTCCACAGTAGATTCGGAGGCGGCAGCGAGGCAAGCCGCATCAGGCCCGGAGCATGCAGCGGGGGACTTAGGGGATGCTGGCCGCGGTGGCGGCGACGGCTGGCCGGAGGCTTGACCGGTCCGGTCCTGCCTTCGTTAGGCGATGCGCCAGATCCTGCGCGTGCCGTTCGACCAGATGCCAGGTCGCGCGCGCGACGAGATAGCTCAGCACGGCAGTGACGACGTAGGCAATGAGCAGCGAGACCAGTCCATCGGCGAGCGGCCAGAGCTGATGCAGGCCGTAGATCACCGCGAAGTGCGACAGGTACATCGAATAGGAATTGCGGCCGAGCGCCTCGAGCGGCTGGAAGCGGATGGCAAGCTTGATGCAACCTGTAACCAGCGCGCCGAGCACGAGGTTGATCATGAGATAGTTGAATTCGTGCGAGCCGGTGACGCGGTCGGCGGCGAAGGACAGCGCAATGAAGACCGCGTAGATCGCAGCGTCCGACTTGGCAAATCTGTCGCGCAGCGCGAAGAACAGCGCGCATCCCACCAGGAAGACCGGAAGCTGGTTCAGGAAGCTGATGTGCAGCGTGGTCCAAACGAATGCCTCGTGACCGGGGCCGTAATAGGCGGAGAACAGCGCGAAAGCCCACGGCTTGAACAGGCAGACATTGACGAGATGCAGCACGATCGCCAGCGCGAGATAGAGATGGCGGCGCGAACCGAACGCGGTGATCAGAAGCGGGAAGACGAGATAGAAGGTCATCTCGGCCGCGATCGACCAGTCGCCGGGCACGACGCTGTTGACGCTGTCCGGCCAGAAGCCGTGCAGGAACGTCGCGGTGAGGATCACTTGAGCTGGCCCGATGCCGCCAGGCGCATTGGCGCTCGGGCCGGTGCCGTTGATGACGAGGTAGATCGGGATCGCGAGCCAGAACAGCGGCGCGATGCGCAGGAAGCGGCGGATGTAGAACTTGCGCGTCGGACTGGTTTCGACACGCTGCGTCCACATCAGGCACATCGTCATGGCGCTGACGAAGTAGAAGACGTTGACGCCGGTCCAGCCGCACATGAAGGCGTAATCGACGGCGTGGATATTTGATGGAAACGACTGCGAGACGTGGATGGCCATCACGCCGGCGATGGCCAGGCCGCGCAGGACATCGAGCGTGTGCGAGCGGCCGAACGGCGCTATGCCTTGCTCGATTCGACCGGCAGCCAACCGGGCCTGCCCCTGCATCACGCCTGCTCCGTGGTTTCGTATTGTGCAGGCGGGACAATAGAGGCGCAGGTGGGCTTTCCGAAGCCGAAGGCTGTCTTTACGTTAACCGCCGGTTGAGTCCAAAGCTGAATGTGTGGGGTCGCCGGCCCCGGGGCCGGCGTAAGGCCTCCCAGGGGCCATCCTGCGGTACGATGCGCGGAATGAGAATTGTGGGCCAATTCATACTTAATCCCTGGAGACCATGAGCAATATTGTTTGCGCGTCGCAACGCGCCTAATATTCCAGCAAGCAATTTCGGGGGCTCGAACAAGTCGTGAATGTCCGTTCACATGACAGCGCATTGCGCGGTGACTTGAATTTCCAGGTCGGGTCCCAGGCACACAGGACATCCAAGACAGTGGTTGATCCCGCACTTAAGGAATTGCGTCCCGCCGGCCGCGAGCGGCTGATCGTCGTCGAGGACGATTCGGTGACGCGGACCATGCTGGTCGGCTATTTCAGCGAGAACAATTTCGACGTGGTCGGCGCCAGCTCCTGCGCGGAGTGCCGCCAGGCGTTGCGCGCCCGAACCGATCTCATTTTCCTCGATGTGCAACTGCCCGATGGTGACGGCTTCGAGCTCGCCAAGGAGATCCAGGCGACCAGCAACGCGGGCATCATCTTCGTGACGCGCCGCGACACCGACGTCGATCGCATCCTCGGCCTCGAGATCGCCGGCGACCACTACGTCACCAAGCCGATCAATCTGCGCGACCTGCTGGCGCGCGCACGCAGCGTGCTGCGGCGGCGCTCGCTCGACCGCAAGGCGGCGCGCAACCACAATTCGATCGCCTTCGGCGACTGGATCATCGACCTCACCCGGCGTGAATTGCTCGGCAGCGACGGCAAGCCGGTGGCGCTGACGCGCGCCGAATTCGACCTGCTCGCGGCGCTGGTCGGTGCCGACGGACGGCCGCTCAGCCGCGACTATCTGATCGAGGTCGTCAGCAACCGCCAGGCCGAGGTCGACATCCGCACGGTCGATGCGCTGGTGGCGCGGCTGCGCCGCAAGCTCGTCGGCAGCGGCACGCCCGTGATCGCGACCGTCACCGGCGTCGGCTACAAGCTCGCGCTCAGCGAGCGGCTCTAGGGCACTTGTCGTCAGCGCGATGCGACGCGCTTCCATCGCGCTGCGATGCGAGCCTTGATCTGGCTGACCCTGGCCTCGTGCGCGGCCCAATAGGCGCGGCTGGCGGCCGCGGTGCCTTGACGATAGCGGGCATAGACGGCTTTGGGTTGCGCAGCCATCTTCGGGCGGCTCGCCGGATTTGCCGGAGCTGCCGTAGGTGCTGCGGGAGTGGGCCGGGGCGCCGGATTCGGAGCGGCCGCAACCTCGGTCTCAAGAGCCTTCGAATTCATGGCGGCAAGACGGTTGCGGGCCCGATTGCAATAGACCTGCGACCGCGCGGTCATATCTTCTTCGCCATGGCCTGCCCGATACTTCATGAGGGCCCGGCAGAGATCCCCGCCGGCGAGGCGCCAGGCCCGGCTGAGATAAAGCACCCCGTAATGGATGTTGATGTCGGGTTCGGTGAGTTCCGCATCGCTGCCCCGGAAGCCCAGCATCGCCGCCGTCTCGGGCCGCACCTGCATCAGGCCGATCTCGCCGACGCTGCCGATGACGGCCGAATTGTAGCCGCTTTCGACGAACACGACCGCTTCGGCGACATCGGCCGGTAAATTGGTGTTTGCGGTTTCTCGCTCGATGATCTTCCGGATCATGGCCCGGGATGACGGCGTTTCGCCGGCGCCGAGCTCCGTCCTGCCGGTGGAGATCGCCGACGTCGCGTGCGGCCCGTCCATCTCGGCGTCTCCGGCGTGCGCGCAGATCGGGGCCGACAACAGCAGGACGACCGCCAGGTGTCTCCACGTCGCGCCGAGATTGAAGCCTGCCCGATCCCACAGCATCGGTCCGTCATAGAGCTCCGGAGTTAATAAACCGGCCTCCGCTGCGGCAACTAGCGCGCGCGGGCGCTCTGATCGGTGGACGTCGCTTGCGCAGGTTCAGCCAGCCGGTCGTCGATCGCATAGAGCGTGCAGGTCGGCGACCATTTCATGCAGGCCGCCAGTGACTCGCGCCGGCGTCGTCGGCCGTGATGTGCCCCGAGCGCCAGCCGTAGCCGCCATTCGGCGACACCGCGAACGCCTTGTGCGGCAGCATGCTGGCGAGATAGCGCGCGAACTCGGCCCGCGCGGCCTCATTGAGCTGGCGCGGCGGCGGCAGCGGATCGGGCGGGCTCAGGATGTCGCGGCTGACGAGGCCGCGCTCGCGCAGGAAAGCGTCGACATAGGGCGTCCATTGCGCACGGCTCGCCACCGCATAGATGTAGTGGCCGTCGTCACCGAACGGCGGCGCCGCGATGAATTTTGCATTGCCGCCACTGGTGCGAAATCCGTCATGGAGGCGGCGCGCGAGGTCGGGGCCGAAATAGGAATCGTTGGTCGCATAGACCCACAGCGTCGGTACGCGCGAGGTCTTGCCGAAGGTGGCGAAGGCCTGCACCAGCCCATCGGGATTGCAGACGTCGTCGTCGTCGCGCGAGCCGCGGCCGCCGGCGAAGTTGATCGCGGCGACGAGACCGGACGGCGCCTGCGCAGAGAGCGCGATCGTGGCGAGCCCGCCGGCGGAATGGCCGGCCGCGATCATGCCCGTCGTTGTGACGTCAGGGCGGCGCGCCATCGCATCGATCGCGGCCCGTAAGTCGGCAACCGCGACCGCGACTGCGGGCAGATAAGCGGCTTTCGCGCAGCCGCCGACGCTGTCGACGCGTCCGCCGGGCGAGCTGCCGTAGCCGCGCCGCATCACGATCAGCGCGGCAAAGCCGCGCCGGGCATATTCCAGCGCAATGCCGTAATATTTGTGCGCGGACATCGTCGCGCGGTCGTCGAAGCTGCGCGGCGAGCCGTGGCTGAGCAGCGCCAGCGGATAGCGCTTCGTCCCGGCCGGGCGGACCAGGAAGGCCTCGAGCCCCTGCGGCCCGGCCTCCGCCATGGGGATGCGGAGATCCTCGGTGTAGAACTCCGCGGCCACCGCAGACGACGGCCCGTCCGCCGGGATCAGCCAGGCGATCAGCAGAGGGAGCAGCTTGCGCAGGACAGCCATGAGGCGATTCGAACAGCCGGAAGGCCTCGACCATAGCACGATCCCGCAATTTGCATTGCGGTGCCTACGTGCACGACGCGCGGCGCTAGCGCCCGGTGGATGCGCCAGAGGTGTCCGTGGTGTCGCTACGGAGCTCCCGCTCGAACCGGCGCCTCACCTTGGCGAGGTCATGATCCACGGCTGCGTTGCGCAGCATCGGGTTGCGTTCGACGCCGGTTTGCTCGACGTATCCGGGAGACGATAGCACCAAGGAACTGGCGAGCAGCAGGGCCGTTGCGAGAATGGTCATGTCCCCATTCATGGACCCAAATGCGGCCATTTGTTGCCGGCGTCGGCCGATGGCTTTTGAGTTGGCGTGTGCAAGCCCAATGCTATGGTGCGGCAGGGCCTCAATTTGACAACGACGAGGATAGTTCAGTGGCTGATGTTCATCCCGCGGCGGGCAAGCAGGCTTCGCCGGACGCGCTCACCAATATTCCGCGGCTGGTGACGGCCTATTTTGCCGGCAAGCCCGATGTCACAGATCCCGCGCAGCGCGTAGCGTTCGGCACCTCCGGCCATCGCGGCACCTCGTTCAAGAACACTTTCAACGAGGGCCACATCCTCGCGACCACGCAGGCGATCTGCGACTACAGGCGGGAAAAGGGGCTGACCGGACCGCTGTTCATCGGCATCGACACTCACGCGCTGGCCGAGCCGGCACTGGTCAGCGCCGTCGAGGTGTTCGCCGCCAACGGCATCGACATCATGATCGATAAGGACGGCGGCTACACGCCGACGCCGGTCATCTCTCACGCGATCCTCACCTACAACAAGGGCCGTACCAGCGGTCTCGCCGACGGCGTCGTCATCACGCCCTCGCACAATCCGCCGGAGGATGGCGGCTACAAATACAATCCGACGCATGGCGGCCCGGCCGACACCGATGTGACTGGTGTCGTCGAGAAGCGCGCCAATGCCTATCTCGCCGACGGCCTCAAGGGCGTGAAGCGCATCGACTATGCCAAGGCGCTGAAGTCTTCGAACGTCCATGCCTATGACTTCGTCACGCCCTACGTCGCCGATCTCGGCAATGTCGTCGATCTCGACCTCGTCAAATCCGCCGGCATCAAGATCGGCATCGATCCGCTCGGCGGCGCCGCCGTGCATTACTGGCATCCGATCATCGAGCGCTACGGCCTGAAGGCCACCGTGGTGAACGAGGCGATCGACCCGACCTTCCGTTTCATGACGGTGGACTGGGATGGCAAGATCCGCATGGACTGCTCATCGCCTTATGCGATGGCGAGCCTGATAGGGATGCGCGACCGCTTCGACGTCGCCTTTGCCAACGACACCGACGCCGATCGCCACGGCATCGTGACGCGCACCGGCGGCCTGATGAATCCGAACCATTATCTGGCGACCGCGATCTCCTATCTGTTCGCGCACCGCCCGAACTGGAGCCGGGATGCCGCGATCGGCAAGACCGTGGTGTCGAGCTCGATCATCGACCGCGTCGCCAAGAAGCTCGGCCGCAAGCTGGTCGAGACGCCGGTCGGCTTCAAATGGTTCGTCGACGGCCTCCTCACCGGCGGCTTCGGCTTCGGCGGCGAGGAGAGTGCAGGGGCCTCGTTCCTGCGCCGCGATGGCGGGGTGTGGACCACCGACAAGGACGGCGTCATCCTTGGCCTGCTCGCAGCGGAGATCATGGCCAAGACCGGCCGCGATCCCAGCCAGCTCTTCAATGATCTCACCGCCGAGTTCGGCGTTCCGCATTACGCGCGTATCGACGTCGCCGCGACCGGGCCGCAGAAGAATATCTTGAAGTCCGTCACGCCCGAGCAGCTCGGCCTGAAGGATCTCGCCGGCGACCCCGTCCGCTCAACGCTGAGCAAGGCGCCCGGCAACGGCCAGCCGTTTGGCGGCATCAAGGTCGAGACTGACTACGGCTGGTTCGCCGCGCGGCCGTCAGGGACCGAGGATGTCTACAAGATCTACGCCGAGAGTTTCCGCAGTACCGAGCACCTGACGCGGATTCAGGAAGAGGCCAAGGCAGGCCTGGCCAAGGTATTCGGGGCTTAAGGGTCCGAACGCTTACGGCTCTCGCTGCTGCCCGCAGGGATACCTCTGCCGCTCAGAAGCGGACCGCTTGCCGCATCCACCGCTGTCATCACCCGCGAAAGCGGGTGATCCAGTACGCCGCGGCTCCAGTTGTGTGAGTCTCATGCCCGCTGCGGAGTACTGGATTCCCCGCTTTCGCGGGGAATGACCCGCCACCTTGGTGTGTATACATCAAAATACATAAAGGTATTATAGTACAGCTAAATTGCCACTTGAACCTTTCTTTGCCTCCGCTATTGTATACATAACGTATTCACAAGCCGTGGGAGTGAGACAATGACAAAGCCCTTCCCGATGAACGCCTGGTACGCCGCGGCCTGGGACGCGGACGTGAAAGCTGCGCTGATGCCGCGGACGATCTGCGGCAAGCATGTCGTGATGTATCGCAAGGCCGACGGTTCGGTCGCCGCGCTGGAGGATGCCTGCTGGCACCGCCTGGTGCCGCTGTCCAAGGGCCGGCTCGAAGGCGACACCGTCGTCTGCGGCTACCACGGCCTGAAATACAATGCACAGGGACGCTGCACCTTCATGCCCTCGCAGGAGACCATCAATCCGTCGGCCTGCGTCCGCGCCTATCCCGTGGTCGAGCGCCACCGCTACATCTGGCTCTGGATGGGCGATCCCGCGCTGGCCGATCCCGCGCTCGTCCCCGACATGCACTGGAATCACGATCCGGCCTGGGCCGGCGACGGCAAGACCATCCACGTCAAATGCGACTATCGCCTCGTGCTCGACAATCTCATGGATCTCACCCACGAGACCTTCGTGCACGGCTCCTCCATCGGCAACGAGGCGGTGGCGGAGGCGCCGTTCGACGTCACCCATGGTGAGAAGACGGTCACGGTGACGCGCTGGATGCGGAACATCGAGCCGCCGCCGTTCTGGGCGAAACAACTCGGCAAGTCCGGTCCCGTCGATCGCTGGCAGATCATCCGTTTCGAGGCTCCCTGCACCATCGCGATCGACGTCGGCGTGGCGCCCACAGGCACCGGCGCGCCGGAAGGCGACCGCTCGCAGGGCGTCAACGGCTTCGTGCTCAACACCATCACGCCGGAGACCGAGAAGACCTGCCATTATTTCTGGGCCTTCGTGCGCAACTATCAGCTCGGTGAGCAGCGCATCACCTCCGAGATCCGCGAGGGCGTTTCCGGCATCTTCCACGAGGACGAGCTGATCCTCGAGGCGCAGCAGCGCGCCATGGACGAGAACCCCGATCGCATCTTCTATAACCTCAACATCGACGCCGGCGCGATGTGGACGCGCAAGCTGATCGACAGGATGGTGGCCAAGGAAAACGGGCCGCAGCACCTTCAGGCGGCGGAGTAGATCATGGCCGAACGTGAGGTCGACCGCTCCGTCTCGCAGACCGTCAAGGCGCAGCTTGCGCTGCGCGACCAGATCCTGTCCGGCTCCCTACGTCCGGGCGAGCGCATCTCCGAGCTCCAGGCGGTAGAGACCACCGGGGCCTCGCGCACCCCCGTGCGCATGGCGCTGGTGCGACTGGAGGAGGAAGGCCTGCTGGAGGCGATCCCGTCCGGCGGCTTCATGGTGAAGGCGTTTTCGGAGCGCGACATCTCCGATTCCATCGAGCTGCGCGGCACGCTGGAAGGGCTCGCTGCGCGCTTCGCCGCCGAGCGCGGCGTCTCCGCGCGCGAGCTGGAGCCGCTCAAGGAGTGCCTTGCCGCGATCGACGAACTGCTGCGGCAGGTGCCGATCTCGATCGAAGCGTTCTCGTCCTATGTCACGCTGAACGCGCGCTTTCACGCCCTGCTCACGGAATTGTCGCGCAGCCCACCCTTGATCCGCCAGATCGACCGCGCCTCGGCGCTGCCGTTCGCATCCCCAAGCGGCTTCGTGATGGCGCAATCGGCGCTGCCCGAGGCGCAGCAGATCCTGATCATCGGGCAGGAGCACCACCGTGTCGTGATCGACGCCATCGAGAACCGCGAAGGCGCGCGTGCCGAAGCCGTCATGCGCGAGCATGCGCGGCTGGCGGTGCGCAATCTGCGCCTCGCGCTGCGCAACCGCACCCATCTCGACCTCTTGCCGGCGCTCGCACTGATCAAGACCACAACCGATTGAGGGCAATCATCATGCGCTTCATCGAAACCTGGATTCCGGCAACGCTCGTTTCGACGCGCGATCTTGCCCCCGGCATCCGCGAATTCCTGATCCGGCCGGATCAGTTCGACGCCGCCGCCTATCCGGTCGGCAGCCACATCAATGTCAGCGTGACCATCGACGGCCTGCCGGAGACGCGGTCCTATTCGCTGGTCGGCGAAGCCATCTCGACCGGCTTCAAGATCGCGGTGCGCCGTGCCGATGATTCCCGCGGCGGCTCGCGCTACATGTGGCAGCTCGCGCCGGGCGCGCGGCTCGACATCACGCAGCCCGCTTCGCTGCTTGCGGTGGACTGGTCCCGTGAAAATTATTGCCTGATCGCCGGCGGCATCGGCATCACGCCGATCCTCGGCGCCGCGCAGGCGCTGGCGCGGCGCGGGGCTGACGTCACGCTGCATTATGCGGTGCGCTCGCGCGGCGAGGCTGCCTATCTCGACGATCTCGCCGGAATTCTCGGCGATCGCCTGGTCGTTCATGCCAGCGATGAAGGCAAACGGCTCGACCTCGATGCGGTGTTCGCGTCATTGCCGCAAGGCACGCTGTCGCTGTTCTGCGGCCCGATGCGCATGCTCGATGCCGCACGCCACGCCTGGATCGGCGCGGGCCATCCGCTGCCCGATCTCCGCTACGAGACCTTCGGCTCCAGCGGCACGCTGCCGACCGAGACGTTTCGCGTGCGCCTGAAGGGCTCCGATGTCGAGCTCGAAATCCCGCGCGAGCGCTCGATGCTGGACGTGCTCAACGCCAGCGGTCACGACGTGATGTACGACTGCAAGCGCGGCGAATGCGGCCTGTGCGCCATCGACGTGGTCGAGGTCGACGGCGAGATCGACCATCGCGACGTCTTCTTCAGCGACCATCAGAAGCAAAGCAACCAGAAGATCTGCGCCTGCGTCTCCCGCGCGCGGGGCACGATCACGGTGGATACGTTGCTGCGGGCGGATGCGATCTGAGGGAATGGCTTAGGGAAGTCGGGCGGCAGGCTCCCCAACCTCTCCCGCTTGCGGGGGAGGGGGCTCACCTCCCTCATTGCCTGCACTCAGGATCTACCGCAAACTACGCCGCAAACGTCGCCCGAAGCTTCTTCCTGTCCAGCAGCGCCAGCACGCCATCCACCGACACCGGCCGGCTGATCAGATAGCCCTGGACCTCGTCGCAACTGATCTGCCTGAGATAGTCGAGCTGGTCGGCAGTCTCGACGCCTTCTGCGACGACGGCGATGCGCAGGTCGCGCGCGAGCGAGATCACCGACTTGACGATGGCGGCACAGTCCGGCTGCACCAGCATGTCGCGGATGAAGGACTGGTCGATCTTGATGCGGCTGAACGGCAACTTGCGCAAATAGGTGAGGGACGAGAAACCCGTCCCGAAATCGTCCAGCGCGACCGTGACGCCGAGCTGCAGCAGCGCGTTCAGAACCGGCTCGGCCGAGCCGTATTTCGACAGCAGCATCGATTCCGTGATCTCGATCTCGAGCCGGTGCGGCGCGATCTTCGCGTCCGCCAGCGCCTGCACGATGATCTGGAGGATGCCGGCGTTATGAAACTGCGCGGCCGAGAAGTTGACGGCGACCCTGATCTCGTCCGGCCACTCGGCAACCGTCGCGCAGGCGCGGCGGACGACCCATTCGCCGATCTCGTGGATCAGCCCGGTCTCTTCCGCAATCGGGATGAATTCGCTCGGCGGCACCAGTCCGCGCTCAGGATGTTGCCAGCGCAGCAGCGCCTCGAAACCGGTGATCCGGCTTTGGTCGAGATCGAGGAACGGCTGGAACACGAGCAACAGCTCGTCTCGCGCGATCGCGCCCTCGAGGTCGGATTGCAGCGCCTTGCGATCGCGTGACACCCTGTCGTCGCTGGCGTCAAAGAAGCGGATCGTGCCAGGTCCCACCTTCTTGGCGCGGTAGAGTGCGGCATCGGCATTCTTCATGACGTCAAGCGGTGTAGTGCCGTCGCGCGGCGCCAGCACGATGCCGACGCTGGTCGCGCCCCCGATCTGGCGGCCCTCGATGCGGAACGGTTCAGTGAAGGCCGCGACGAAGCGTTCGGCGATTTCGAGGGCATCCTCGGGACGCGCCAGATTGGCCATCACCAGCGCGAACTCGTCGCCGCCGATGCGCGCGACATGCTCGGCGGCGCGCGTGCAGCGTCGCAGGCGGCTTGCGACCTGGACCAGGAATTCGTCGCCGGCGGGATGGCCGAACTTGTCGTTGACCTCCTTGAAGCGATCGAGATCGAGCAGCAGCACCGCAAACTCCTCGCCGGACAATGCCAGTCGCTTGAGCGCGGCCTCGAGCGTCTCGTTGAAGGCGACGCGGTTGGGCAGGTGGGTCAGAGGATCCAGCCGCACCGTGCGCTCCGCCTCGATCTGCCGCATCACGCGCCGCGCGAACGAGAAGGAATTGACGAACACGCCGCGGATCAGCACGCTGCCATAGACCACGACGAGGAAGGCGATCAGCAGAAAGGCCAGATCGCCGTTCCTGCCGAGGCAGATCGCGATCCCGACGAAGATCGGGGCGGTGAAGGCGATCGCTGCGATCGGGATGGTGGCGAAGGCGAGCGCGCCGCCGGCCAGCATGCCCGAGCACAGGCAGGTGATGACGAGCTGGCCGCCGGTCGAAGCATTGTCGAAGAAGGCGACGGGGACGATGCCCCAGGCGGTGCCGAGGACGAAGGCGTTGCGCACCAGCCGGTGCATGGCGCGGCGCGAGACGAATTGCGGCTTGGTGATGCGGCGGGCCGCGCGGGATTGCAGGCCGAATGCGATCGCTGCGCTGGCGACGGCGGCGGCCCAGATGAGGGCGGCTATCCTGTCCGGCGATTGCCAAAGCGCAATGGCGAGCACGATGGCGTTGCAGGCATTGGCGAGCATGATGCCGACTGAATAGCCGAGCACCATCGACATCTGCTCGGCGCGGATATGGCCGGCCACGGCTTCGTCGGTTGCGGGACCGCCAAAGGCCGATAAATCGCCCGCGAACAGCCGCGCGACATAGCTGGTCGTTTGAGTCCGCATTTCAGAGCCTAGCAGGACGGGCCGTTGGTCGGCTCCTTCAGGGAAATTCGCCGCAAACCTTTGACGAACTATGAATTATCCCTGACTGCGGCGCTCGCCGCGACCACTTCTGCGTGTTCGTGACGTGATATCGATAACAAATCGATACAAATGCAGACTTCGGATTACGGCTGTAATGAGAGCAGGGGCTCCCCACTAGCTCGCCGTCATGCCCCGGCTTGACCGGGGCATCCAGTACGCCGCGGCCTATCGAGGAATCCCAACCGTTTCTGGAATACTCGATCGCCCGGTCAAGCCGGGCGATGACACCTGTGTGGAGAGACGTCGTCACCGCCCCAGCTGCTTCGGATCGTAGTAGAACCGCTCTTCGATGAGCTGGTCGCCGCGCCAGGTTTGCCACGCGATCTCGTCCAGCGTCCGTGAGACACCCTCTGCGTTGGTGAAGCTGAACGTCCAGCGCGTCGCCACATGGTCGCCGTCGATCAGGCTCGGTCCGATGCGGACGGCCCTGACCTCTTTCGAGGCCGCCAGCACGGCACGCTCCTTGGCGACGAGCTTGTCACGGCCGATCGTCGGGGCGCCGTTGTTCTCATAGGTCGCGGCGTCGGGCGTGCAGAACTGCTCGATTGCGCCGATGAAATCCCCGGCCTCCAACCGCTGCGCAAAAGCTTCGATGACGTCACGGCTCGGCATGGCAAACCTCGCGATTAAAACCGACTGATAGTCGGTAAATACCGACCGAGGGTCAAAAAGTCAACTGGCCGCCCCTGCCGAATTCGACTAGACGAGACTCATGGCGAAACAGGCGGAGCGGCGGGCGGCGACATCGGAAGCGATCTTGTCGGCGGCGCGCCGCCTGTTCGGGACGCAAGGCTTTGCCGCTACCACCATGGACGAGATCGCGGAAGCAGCCCACGTCGCCAAGGGCGCGGTCTATCATCACTTCAAGACCAAGGAGGCGGTGTTCGAAGCCGTGTTCGACCAGGTCTCGCGCGACCTCGTCGTCGAGATCGATGGCACGGCTCGCGCCGAGAAGGACGTGCTCGCAGCGATGGTCGCCGGCACGCAGCATTATTTCGCGGCGACCGCCAAGGGCCCGACCGGCCAGATCATCCTGCGCGACGGCCCGGCCGTGCTCGGCTGGGAGCGCTGGCGCGAGATCGACGCGCAGCATTTTGGCGGCAAGCTGCCGCGCGCGATTGCGGCGGCGATGGAGGCTGGCCTGATCGCAAAGCAACCGGTCGAGCCGCTGGCGCGGCTATTGCTCGGCGCGGTGACGGAGGCCGCGGTCGCCTGCGCCGGACGCGCTGATATCGCAAGGGCAGGCGCGGAATATGCCCGTGCGTTCAAGTCGCTGGTCGAGGCGCTGCGCCTGCGGGAATGATTGTGCTAAGCCACGCAGACGGAAACGCCCCAACCAACAAGAAGACTGACAAGACATGACCCTAAACTCCTCCCTCGCGCCGTCCGATCCCGAATTCGACTACATCATCGTCGGCGCCGGCTCCGCCGGCTGCGTGCTCGCCGACAGGCTCTCGGCGAACGGCAAGCACAGCGTGCTGCTGCTCGAGGCCGGCCCGAAGGATTCCAACATCTGGATCCACGTGCCGCTCGGCTACGGCAAGCTGTTCAAGGAGAAGTCTGTCAACTGGATGTACCAGACCGAGCCGGAGCCCGAGCTGAAGGGACGCCAGGTGTTCCAGCCGCGCGGTAAGACGCTGGGCGGATCGAGCTCGATCAACGGCCTGCTCTACGTCCGCGGTCAGCACGAAGACTACGACCGCTGGCGCCAGCTCGGCAACACCGGCTGGGGCTACGACGACGTGCTGCCCTATTTCAAGAAGGCCGAAAATCAGTCGCGGGGGGCCGACCAATATCATGGCAGCGGCGGGCCCCTGCCTGTCTCCAACATGGTCGTGACCGATCCACTGTCAAAGGCCTTCATCGACGCCGCGGTCGAGACCGGTCTGCCCTACAATCCTGATTTCAACGGCGCCACGCAGGAAGGCGTCGGCCTGTTCCAGACCACGACGCGCAACGGCCGGCGCGCCTCGACTTCGGTGGCCTATCTCGGCCCGGCAAGGACCCGCAGCAATCTCAAGGTGGAAACCTCCGCGCTCGGCCAGCGCGTGCTGTTCGAGGGCCGCCGCGCCGTCGGCGTCGAATATCGGCAAGGCGCAGCTCTGCGCCGGGCCCGCGCGCGAAGAGAGATCGTGCTGTCGAGCGGCGCCTACAACTCGCCGCAACTGCTGCAGCTCTCCGGCGTCGGCCCTGGCGATCTCCTGCGCAAGCACGGCATTGATGTCGTGCTGGACGCGCCGGGCGTCGGTCACGACCTCCAGGACCACATGCAGGTCCGCATCGTGATGCGCTGCTCGCAGAAGATCACGCTCAACGACACCGTCAATCATCCGCTCCGGCGCACCATGGCCGGCGCGCGCTATGCGCTGTTTCGCAAGGGGTGGCTGACGATTGCGGCAGGCACGGCGGGCGCGTTCTTCAAGACCAGCCCGCGGCTGGCCTCGCCCGACATCCAGGTGCACTTCCTGCCGTTCTCGACCGACAAGATGGGCGAGAAGCTGCACGATTTCTCCGGCTTCACCGCCTCTGTGTGCCAGCTCCGTCCTGAAAGCCGCGGGACCTTGCGCATCCGAAGCCCCGATCCGACGGTGCCGCCGGAGATCCGCATCAACTACATGTCGACCGAGACCGACCGCACCACCAACGTCGAAGGTCTGAAGATCCTGCGCAAGATCTTGAATGCGCCGGCGCTGAAGCCATTCGTGGTCAATGAGTACGATCCCGGGGCGAAGGTATCCACGGACGCCGAGCTGCTGGAATATTGCCGCGAGCGCGGCAGCACCATCTACCATCCGACCTCGACCTGTCGTATGGGCAATGATGCGCTCGCGGTGGTCGACCAGCGGCTGAAGGTGAGGGGGCTCGAAGGCCTTCGCGTCGTCGACGGCTCGGTCATGCCGGACCTCGTCTCGGGGAACACCAACGCGCCGATCATCATGATCGCCGAAAAGGCCTCCGACATGATATTGGAGGATGCGCGATAAATTCGCGTCTTGAGAGGGTTTGGACTTGGCTACTCGATTTCGGATCGGCACACGCAAGAGCACAATGGCGCTGGCACAGACGGAAGAGATCGCGCGCCGCCTGACCGCCGCCGTGCCCGGTCTCGACGTCGAGATCGTCAAGTTCGACACCACGGGCGATCTCGATCAGACCAGCAAGCTGCTGCCCCATGGCGGCAAGGGCGGCGCCTTTGTGGCGCAGATCCGCGCCGCCGTGCTGTCGGGCGAATTGCAGGCGGCGATGCACTCGCTGAAGGACATGCCGGGCAATGAGGACACGCCCGGCCTCGTCATCGGCGCCACGCTGTCCCGCGATCCGCCGAGCGACGCGCTGGTGCTGCGCGACGGCGTGACGCTGGAGGCGCTGCGCCAGTCCCGCGGCAAGGGTTTCAAAATCGGCACCAATGCGGTCCGTCGCGCCGCTTACGCGCGACGCCTGTTTCCGGATGTAGACGTGATCCACTTCCGCGGCGCCGCCGACACGCGCGTGCGAAAGCTCGACAATGGCGAGAAGCAGCGCCTGCCGGATGGCGGCACGGTGGGACCGGCCGATGCGCTGATCATGGCGCGTTCGGGGCTCGACCGTGTCGGCCTCGCCGGCCGCATCGCCTATGAGTTCACCGCGGCCGAGATGCTGCCCGCGGCGGGGCAGGGCATCGTTGCGGTCGAATGCGCCGCGCAGGACTGGCAAACGCGGCAGATCCTGTCGTCGATCGACGATCCCGCCGCGCACGCCAGCGCGGACGCCGAGCGCGAGGTGCTGTGGGTGCTGAACGGCCACTGCAATTCGCCGGTGGCGGGCTTCTCGACCATCACGGGCGATCAGATGTCGCTCACCGCATCCGTGCTCGATCTTTCCGGCAACATCATTATCGAGGCTTCGCGCGCAGGCCCCGCCAATCGCCCGCGCGAGCTCGGCCGTGCCGTGGGTCTGGATCTGCTGACGAAGGGGGCCGCCGAGATCATCGAGCGCAGCCGGCCGCGCTAGGCTGCCGCGATCACGAGATCATGCGGCCGTGCGCCTGTTTTGCCCGACGTGTCAAACGCGGCTGGTGAGTCGGATCTTGCCGGCCCAGCTTTTTCAATGACTTGTCTACTGTGCATGGGGTTGTTTTCGCGTTTTTTGTTTCCGCCCCGTTGGGGGCGGGCGAACTAGCCCCGCACGCGCTTGATCATCCGCTCGACATGGGCGATCGGCGTTTCCGGCTGGATGCCGTGCCCGAGGTTGAAGATCAGCCGTCCTTGGGCAAAATTGGCCAGCGTGTTGTCGACCGCGCGGTCGAGCGCGGCGCCGCCCGTGATCAGCACCAGCGGATCGAGATTGCCCTGCACGGCGACCTTGCTTTGCACGCGCTCGCGAATGAAACCGGGCTCCGCGGTCCAGTCGATGCTGACCGCATTGACGCCGGTCGCCTCGACATAGCCCGGCAATTGCGCACCGGCGCCGCGGGGGAAGCCGATGATCTTCGCATCCGGCACCTTGGCCCGCACGCCCTCGACGATGCGGCGCGTCGGCTCGACCGACCAGCGCGCGAACTCGGCCGACGGCAGCACGCCGGCCCAGGTGTCGAAGATCTGCAAGGCATTGGCGCCGGCGGCGAGCTGCGCCAGCAGATATTGAATCGAGTTCTCGACCAGCACGTCGATGATTTCAGCGAACGCCTCCGGATGCCGGTAGGCCATCATCCGCGCCGGCGCCTGGTCGGGCGTGCCCTGGCCCGCGACCATGTAGGTCGCGACCGTCCACGGCGCGCCGCAGAAGCCGATCAGCGCGACCTTTTGATCGAGCGTGCCGCGCACGATCCTGAGCGCCTCGAACACCGGCTCGAGCTTGCCAAAGTCGGCGCGCGCGGCAAGCGTTGCGACCTTCGCAGGATCATCCAGCGGATCCAGCCGCGGGCCCTCGCCGACCTCGAACCGCACCGAGCGTCCGAGCGCGTAGGGGATCACGAGAATGTCCGAGAAGATGATCGCCGCATCGAAGCCGAACCTGCGGATCGGTTGCAGCGTCACCTCGGCCGCAAGCTCCGGGTTGAAGCACAGGTCGAGGAAGCCGCCGGCCTTGGCGCGGACCTCGCGATATTCCGGCAGATAGCGGCCGGCCTGCCGCATCATCCACATGGGCGGGATGCTCTGGCGCTGGCCGGAGAGCACGTCGATGAAAGGTTTCGTCGCAGATTGGGGCACGAATGGTCCTGAGCAAGGTTATGGCCTCTGATACACCGCTCCGGCCCTCAGCGGAACAGGGGAACCAGCGCAAGAGGGCCGCGTTGTCCAGCCGATGGAGGAGATCATGGCTGAGAGATTCAATCCCGCCCCGCACGACAAGCACGCCGTCGATCCGCACGAGGCGCTCGCCGCTGATCGGCAATCCAAGCTCGACGCCGGGCTAAAGGACACGTTCCCAGCGTCTGATCCCGTAAGCGCCACCCAGCCAACACCCACGAAGGCTGATGCGGAAGCCGACAGCCCCTCGCTCTGGGACAAGGTCAAGGCGATATTCAGCTAAGGGCAGGCGAGGCCCGATTCCGATCGGCTTGCTAATACCTTGTT
Organism: Bradyrhizobium sp. SBR1B; assembly: GCF_014198205.1. NCBI lineage: Bacteria > Pseudomonadati > Pseudomonadota > Alphaproteobacteria > Hyphomicrobiales > Nitrobacteraceae > Bradyrhizobium > Bradyrhizobium sp. SBR1B. The sequence continues at coordinate 114,168 of NZ_JACIHC010000008.1, read as the reverse complement.
AGCGATGTGCTGATCGCGGTGTCCGTAGGACTACTGGAAACCGGGGAGATGGCCGCGTATTCCAGTAGTGATTTCAGAGTTCAATAATAGAAGCAGCAGAGTTTCCGACGATCGGAGAATTCTGCCGCATGAGCCTTGCGACCCAAAGAGCCGGATGGAGCCGCCTGCCGCTGCGCGCGGCGGCGTTCGTCGTGCTGACCTGCGCGACCATCCTCGGCGTCAGTGGCTGGCGCGAATGGGCTGCGCGCGACGCGGTGCTCAGGGGTGCCGAGACCGAGATGGCGAACGTCGCCCGCTCGCTGACCCAGCATGCCGAGGACAGCCTCGATCTGCTGGATTCCGGCGTCGTCGGCGTCGTCAGCCGGCTCGAGATGGACGGCACTGCACCGGCCACGATCGCCAAACTGCGCACCCTGCTGGAAGTACGCAAAAAGGCCATCGAGCGCGTTCACAGCCTCGCCATCATCGACGACCAAGGCAACTGGCTGACCGCGCCCGGCACGATCGGCTCAACGCTCAGCGACGATGCGTTTTTCCGTTATCATCAGCTCTCCCCGAAACGAGAGCCCTATGTCGGCCGTCCCGTAAAGAGCCTCCTGGACGGCGAATGGGTCGTCACCCTGTCGCGCCGCTTCAACAAGCCCGACGGCAGCTTCGGCGGGGTAGTGCTCGCGACCATCAGCTCAAAATATCTTTCGCATTTCTACGAGCAGTTCGAGATCGGCCGCAACAGCTCGGTGTCGCTCACGCATGGCGATGGCCTGATCATCGCTCGCAACCCCAGCAACGAGACATTTGTCGGACGCAGCGTTTCCGACAAGCCGTTATTCCGCGACGCGAGCCTGCAACGGCCGAGCGGGGCCTATTATTTCAAGTCTCCCCTGGACGGCGCCGAGCGCGTCAGCTTCTTCAAGCGCAGCGGCCGTTTCCCGCTCCTTCTGCTTGCCACAGTCGACAAGGACGAGTTGCTCGCGCCCTGGCGCGCCGCGGCAATCTCCCGCATGCTCTACGTCACCGCGCTAGTGATGCTGATTGCGGTCATCGGCGCCGTGCTGGTGCGGCAGTTGCAGCGGGGCCAGCGCATGGCCGCGGCCCTGGTCGAGAAAGAGGCGCATTTCCGCCTGCTCGCCGAAGGCTCCAGCGACATGGTGACCCGCATCGGGCTCGACGAGCGGCTGCGCTATGTCTCGCCCTCGTCCGCGCGCGTCGTCGGCTGGCGCGCCAATCAATTGATCGGCACGCCGGCGCTGGCGGGCATCAATCCGGAGGATCTGCCGGAGGTCCAGGCGATCGTCGACGCCATGAAGCGTGGCGAGCGGGAGGAGGCGCGTCTCACCTACCGCAACTCGCACCGGCAGAACGGTGAAGTCTGGCTGGAATCGACCATGCGGGTGACGCGCAAGGACAATGGCCGCGTCGACGGCGTGGTCGCGATCTCCCGCGACATCACCGAGCACAAGAAGCTGGAAACCAGGCTCGAGACGCTTGCGATCGAGGATAGCCTCACCGGCCTTGCCAATCGCCGCCGCTTCGACGAGCGGCTGAAAGAGGAATGGGCGCGCGCCTATCGCGACCGCTCGAGCCTTGCTTTGCTGATGATCGATGTGGATCACTTCAAGGCCTATAACGACGAATACGGCCATCCCGCGGGCGATGCCTGCCTGCGTCTGGTCGCAAAGATCATCGCGGCCGAGACGCAACGCGCGGGCGATCTGGCGGCGCGCTATGGCGGCGAGGAATTCGCCATGCTGCTGCCCAACACCGATGCCGTCGGCTGCGCCCTTTTCGGCGAACGGATCCGCAGTGCCATCCACGAAGCCGGCCTCGTTCATGCCACCAATCCGGAGTCCGGATGTGTCACCGCCTCGGTCGGCGGTGCGACCTGTCGGCCGGCGCTGGAGCGCACGGCGGGCGTGGCCTCGCTGGTTGAGGCCGCCGACCGGGCGCTCTACGCCGCCAAGGATGCAGGCCGCGACCGCCTGGTGATGTCCGGCGAGCTCATGAACCTGCTGCCCAAGGCCTCCGGCCAGTAAGATGGCTCAATAATGCGGCGGGGGCTCGTTGGTGGGCCCGGGCGCATTGGCCTCGGCCTCCTGCAGCCGCTCGCCGAGCTCTGCGATCTTCCGGGTCAGCAGATCGATCTGCTTCCACTGCGCGGTGATGGTCTGGTTCAACGTCTCGATCGTGTCGTCCTGGTAGGCGAGGCGCGTTTCAAGCGTGTCGATGCGCTCGCTCAGCGTCTTGATCTCATTCGTCACGCGTCGCATCCTTGTTTCGTTCGCGCAAACCGGATTCTTGCAAGCGCGATTCTTGCAGACCATGGCCGAGCGCGACGCGCTCGTCGAACACGAAGCACTCCCCACGCCAGCGGCTCTGCGCCTCCGGCACCTCTTCCAGATATTTGAGAATGCCGCCCTTGAGGTGATAGACCTCGGTAAAGCCGCGCGCGAGCAGGTGCGCGCTCGCCTTTTCGCAGCGGATGCCGCCGGTGCAGAACATCGCGATCCTGCGGTGCTTTGCTGGATCAAGCTCGACGGCGGCAAAATCCTTGAACTGGCCAAAGCTCCTGATGCCGGGATCGACGGCGCCTTCGAACGTTCCCATCGCCACCTCGAAGGCGTTGCGGGTGTCGAGCAGCAGCATGTCGGGCGCGGAGATCAGCGCGTTCCATTCGCTCGCATCGACATAGGTGCCGACCTGGCGGGTCGGATCGGCAGCCGTATCGCCAAGCGTGACGATCTCCTTCTTCAGCCGCACTTTGAGCCGCCCGAACGGCATCGCTTCGGCGGCCGAGAATTTCAATTCGAGATTGTGCAGCCTGCCGCCGAACATGTCGCCGTTCGCCAGCTCATGGGCAAGAGCGTCGATCGCCGCCGGCGCACCGGCGAGCGTGCCGTTGATGCCCTCCTGCGCCAGCAGCACGCTGCCCTTCAGCTCAATACCGGCGCAGAACGCGCGCAGCGGCTCGCGCAGCTCGCGGTAATCCGGGAGGGTGGCGAATTGGTAGAAGGCGGCGACCTTGATCGAATTCGGATCAGACATGGCGGTTCGTTTAGCAGGCGCGTGCGGCCCGGAAAACCCGCATGGCCGCCGGCCTCGAAAGGTCTATTCGCCCAGCGGATGGCAGCCATTTCCCTGGTATGCCAGCATTGCCGAAAGCTGCCGGAATGTGTCATGTAACCCCGGTTTTTCCGAGATGGCGCGCCATCCGCGCCACGGGCCCAAGAGAGCAAGCATTCGATGAGAAACTTTCATTTCCCAGGCAGGTCCACGGTCCACGCTACCAACGCGATGGTGGCGACCTCGCATCCGCAGGCCTCGCTCGCCGCGATCGAGGTGTTGCGCGAGGGGGGCACCGCGGTGGACGCGGCGGTTGCGGGCTCGGCCCTGCTTGGCGTGATCGAGCCGCAATCGACCGGCATCGGCGGCGACTGCTTTGCGCTGATCCAGCCGCGCGGCGAGGGCAAGATCATCGCCTATAACGGCTCCGGCCGTGCCCCGAAGGCGGCGAACGCCGACTGGTACCTGGAGCGCAAGATCAACTCGGTGCCGCTGACCTCGGCGCATGCGGTCTCGATTCCCGGCGTGGTCGATGCGTTCGCGACCGTCCTTCGCGACCATGGCAAGTTCGGCTTCGACCGGCTGCTCCAGCCCGCGATCAAGGCGGCCGAGGAAGGTTACGTCGTCGCCCCCCGCATCGCCTTCGACTGGAAGAACCAGTTCGAGAAGCTGAAGGGCGGCACCAACACCGTGCGTTACCTGTTGCCGGGCGGCAAGCCGCCGGTGGCCGGCGACGTCATACGCCAGGCCGAGCTCGGCAAAACGCTGCGCGCGATCGCCAAGGACGGCCGCGACGCCTTCTACAAGGGCCCGATTGCCGAAGACATGGTCGAGACCCTCAGGGGCATCGGCGGCCTGCATACGCTCGACGATTTCGCCGCGCACACCACCGAGACGACGACGCCGATCGGCACCATGTACAAAGGGTACGACGTCTGGCAGTGCCCGCCGAACGGGCCCGGCCTCACCATGCTGCTGATGCTGAATATCCTGTCGCGGTTCGACCTGACGAAATACGCGCCGCTCAGCATCGAGCGTTTCCATCTCGAGGCGGAAGCCGCGCGCATCGCCTACATGCATCGCGAGCTGCACGTCGCCGATCCCGACCACATGCAGGTCGAGGTCGCCAAGATCCTCGCCAAGGAATTCTGCGACGAGCACATCGCCAAGATCCGCATGGACGGCATGCTTGACCTGCCGAACGTCGCGCCGCCGATGAATCCGTCGACGATCTACATCACCGTCGTCGACAAGGACCGCAACGTCTGCTCGTTCATCAATTCGATCGCGCATTCCTTCGGCTCGGCGATCGTCTCGAACAAGTCCGGCGTCCTGTTCCAGAACCGCGCCGGCGGCTTCCGCATCCAGCCGGGCCATCCCAACTGCATCGCCGGCGGCAAGCGGCCGCTGCACACGATCATGCCGAGCCTGCTCACCAGGGGCGGCCGCTCCGTGATGCCGTTCGCGGTGATGGGCGGGCAGTACCAGCCGGTCGGCCAGACCCGCGTCGTGACCAACATCCTCGACTATGGCTGCGACGTGCAGGAGGCGATCGACATGCCGCGCGGCCTGCACTACGAGGGCCAGTATCAGCTCGAGGACAGCGTGCCGGCTGCGATCGTCGAGGGCCTGAAGAAGCTCGGCCACAAGACCACCAGCGTGGTCGGCCCGCTCGGCGGCGCGCAGGCGATCTGGATCGACTGGGACAAGGGCACGCTCACCGGCGGCTCCGATCCGCGAAAGGACGGCTGCGCGCTCGGCTATTGAGTGCTGCCGCGCGGGGTTCCGCGCGCAAGATCAGGAAAAGTTGACGAAGGGCGGCGCGGCATTTGCTGCGTCGCCCTTTCTCGTTCGGAACAGAGTTCATCGCTTCCGGTTAAGGGGCGATGAGCGGTGCAGGGCGTGCGCTGCTTTGCAGATAAGCGGCGGAGGCCTCGATGTCCGACACCTCAAGTTCCAAACGATCAGCATTCGATCGGCGCGCCTTCATGGCCGGCGCGGCTGGCAGTGCGCTCGTCCCGATCACAGCGCGCGCGGCCACAGAGGAAGCCAAAGCCCCAGCTGCACAGGACCCCTCACTTCCTGTCGAGGTCACGCTGCACGTCAACGGCAAGGACAAGCGCCTGCGCATCGACGCGCGCACCACGGTGCTCGATGCGCTGCGCGATCACCTCAAGCTCACCGGCAGCAAGAAAGGCTGCGACCACGGCCAGTGCGGCGCCTGCACAGTGCTGATCGACGATCGGCGGGTGGTGTCATGCCTGACGCTGGCGCTCGCGGCGGAAGGGCAGGAGATCACGACGATCGAGGGGCTGGCGACCGACGATCGCCTGCACCCGATGCAACAGGCCTTCGTCGACAACGATGCGTTCCAGTGCGGCTATTGCACGCCCGGCCAGATCATGTCCGCCGTGGCCTGCGTCAAGGAGGGGCATGCCGGGAGCGAGGCCGACATCCGCGAATACATGAGCGGCAATATCTGCCGTTGTGCGGCCTATCCCAACATCGTCGCGGCTGTGAAGCAAGCCGCGCCCGAGATCATGAAAGGCTAGGCGCATGCGACCCTTCTCGTATCAGCGGGCAACAGACCCTGACATGGCCGTGCAGGCGCTGAGCGCCGCCGCAGCAGCCAACCATCCGTTGTCGCAGGCGATAGCCCAGCCGCTTGCGGGCGGCACCACGCTGATCGATCTGATGAAGCTGGACGTGATGCGGCCCGCCGCGATCGTCGATATCAATCCGCTCGCGCAGGCCTGGTCGGCAATCGAGCCGGGCAGCGACAGCTTGCGGCTCGGTGCGCTCGCAAAGATGTCCGACGTGGCGGCCCATGCCGAGATCCAGCGCAATTATCCGGTGATCGCGAGTTCCCTGAAGCTCGCAGCCAGCGCCCAGTTGCGCAACATGGCAACGCTCGGCGGCAACGTGATGCAGCGGACGCGTTGCAGTTATTTTCGCGACGTCTCCTATGAGAATTGCAACAAGCGCAATCCCGGTTCCGGCTGTGCCGCCATGGACGGCGTCAACCGGATGCATGCCGTGCTTGGCACGTCCGATCAGTGCATTGCGACCTATCCCGGCGATCTCGCGCAGGCGTTGATCGCCCTCGATGCCGTGGTCGAGATCACGGGCAGGGCCGGCACGCGCAGCATACCGTTCGCGGAGCTGCACAAGGCGCCGGGGAACTCCCCGGATATCGAGACCACGCTTCAGCCCGGCGAGCTGATTTCGGCCTTCTCGATCCAGGGCCGCTGGCCGCGCTCGGTGTATCTCAAGGCGCGCGACCGGCAATCCTACGAGTTTGCACTGTCCTCTGCTGCGATCGCGCTCGACGTGCAGGACGGCACGATCCGGGATGCGCGCGTCGGGCTCGGCGGCGTCGCCACCATGCCCTGGCGGGCGCGCGAGGCGGAGGCGCTGCTGAAGGGACAAAAGTTCGACGAAGCTCTGGCGCAACGCGTCGCTGATGCCGCTTTCGCAGACGCCCGCGGCCGCCGGCACAACAGCTTCAAGATCGCGCTCGGCAAGCGCGTGGTGGCGCGCGCGCTCCAGCAGGCCGTAACGATGGAGATCTGATCATGACCGCTGCAGCTCCCTCGCCCAAGGCGAATATGGGCCAGCCCGTGCCGCGCTATGATGCGGCTGCAAAGGTCACGGGACGGGCAACCTATGCGTCCGACATGCCGCTGGATAATCCGGCCTATGCATTCCTGCTCACCAGTGCGATTGCCAAGGGCCGCATCGACCGTTTCGATCTCGATGACGCCAAGCGCGTCCGCGGCGTGATCGAGATCGTCACCCACGAGAACGCCCCGAAGCTGAAGGAGTCGAAGCTGTTCAGCAATGGCGGCTATGCCGGGACCACGATCCAGCCGCTGAAGTCGGCCGACATCGCCCATGACGGCCAGATCATCGCTGTCGTTGTCGCGGAGAGTTACGAGGCCGCGCGCGAGGCCGCCAATCGTGTCAAGGTCAGCTACACCGCCACCGCGCCCAGCGCGAGCTTCGACTCGCCGGGAACGACCACGGCAGCCGCTAAGGGCCAGAACGCGCAGTTCAAGGAGGACCCCGCGGTCGGCGATTTCGCCAAGGCATTCGATGCGGCCGAGGTCAAGCTGACCGCCGCCTACGACACGCCGACGCAGCACCACAATCCGATGGAGCTGTTTTCGACGAGCTGCGCCTGGATGGGCGACAATCTCGTCATCTACGAAGGCAGCCAATTCGTCTATGGCTTGAAGAACGGCGTCGCCGAGCAGCTCGGCATCGACGCCGACAAGGTGCGCGTGGTCAATCCCTATGTCGGCGGCGGCTTTGGTTCGCGCGGTTCGATGACGCCGCGGACCGCCATCATCGCCGGCATCGCCAAGCGCCTGGGCCGCCCGATCAAGCTGGTCCCGACCCGCGATCAGGGTTTCACCATTACGACCCACCGTGCCGAGACGCGCCAGGAGATCAAGCTTGGCGCAAACCGGGATGGCAAGCTGCTGGCTTTGAGGCATGAGGGCGCCGAGGTCTCCTCGCGCGCCGACGCCTATTGCGTCGGCGGCACCAAGACGACGACGCGGCTCTATGCCTGCCCGAACGTCGACAGCCTGGTGTCGATCGTGCGTGCCGACCGCAACACGCCGGGCTTCATGCGCTCGCCGCCGGAGGTGCCGTATCTGTTTGCGCTGGAGAGCGCGATGGACGCGCTCGCGGTCAAGCTGAACATGGATCCGGTCGAGCTTCGGCGCATCAACGACACCACCAACGAGCCGATCGGTGGCAAGCCCTACACCTCGCGCTCGTTGATGGCGTGCTTCGACGAGGCCGCCAAGGCCTTCGGCTGGGCGCAGCGCTCGCCGCAGCCGAAATCGATGTCGGACGGCGACTGGCTGATCGGCTATGGCTGTGCCGCGACCTGCTATCCGACGCAGATGGGGCCGTCGGCCGCGCGCGTGCGCCTGCAGCGCGACGGCCGGACCCGGGTCGAGATCGCCGGCCACGAGATCGGCACCGGCGCCTATACGGTCATCGCCCAGACCGCGGCCGAACGGCTCGGCGTGCCCCTCGAGAAAGTCGCCGTCTTCATGGGTGACAGCGATCTGCCACCGGCGCCGGTTGCCGGCGGCTCGAACTCGACCGCGAGCACCTGCTCGGCGGTGATGATGGTGTGCGATCAGATTCGCCAGCGCCTGTTCAAGGCCGCGATGCCGGCTCAAAGCCTGACCGACCGGGCCAAGGAGACCGTGGGTCTTGGCCAGACGCCGGCCACGCAAGCGGCGAAGGGCGATCGTCCGCTGGACATCGAGAAGGCCTTCGATGCGCTCGGTGTCGGCGTCGTCGAGGAATATGGCGAGTGGAAGCCGGAAGGCGCGCCGCTGGATTCCTTCCGCGCCATGCACAACGGGCAGGTGCGGCTCGTTGGTGGTCACGCCATGAAAGACCAGATCGCCTATGCGTTCGGCGTCGAGTTCGTCGAGGTCCGTGTCAATCGCTTCACCCACGAAATCCGCTGTCCTCGCCTCGTCGGTGCGTTTGCGGCTGGCAGGATCATGAATCCGCGCACAGCGCGTAGCCAGCTGATGGGCGGACTGATCTGGGGCATGTCCTCGGCACTGCTCGAGGCCACCGAAATCGATGAGCGCAATGCGCGCTACGTCAACGACAATCTTGCCGACTACCTCGTGCCCGTGAATGCGGACGTCGCCGGCGTCGAGGTCATTTTGCTCTCCGAGCAGGATGACCGCATCAATCCCGTCGGCGTGAAGGGCCTCGGCGAGCTCGCCAATGTCGGCACCAATGCCGCGATCTGCAACGCGATCCACCATGCCACCGGCCAGCGCATCCGCAAGCTCCCGGTTCGGCTGGAAAATATCGAGGTGTGAGGGGTGGAAACAGCACCCGCGTTGCGCTAGACACCTTCCGCCTCAAACGGAAGGTGCCTTATGCAGCGTTTCCAGCGCGCGCTCCTCACCCTGATGTCGGCACTCGCGATCACGGTGATCGCGGGCGTGTCGCATTTCGTTTCCACCACGGCCTCGGCCCAGACCGCAGGAAAGACCATGACCACAGCTTCAGGCTTGCAGATCATCGATTCCACCGTCGGCACCGGTGCCTCGCCGCAGCCCGGCCAGATCTGCGTGATGCACTATACCGGCTGGCTCTATGAGAACGGTCAGAAGGGCAAGAAATTCGATAGCTCCGTCGATCGCAAGGAGCCGTTCGAATTCCCGATCGGCAAGGGCCGTGTCATCGCCGGCTGGGACGAGGGCGTGGCCTCGATGAAGGTCGGCGGCAAGCGCACGCTGATCATCCCGCCGCAGCTCGGCTACGGCGCCCGCGGCGCCGGCGGCGTGATCCCGCCGAATGCGACGCTGATGTTCGACGTCGAATTGCTAGCGGTGAAATAACTGACGTCTCCACGTCGTCATGGCCGCGCTTGTCGCGGGCATCCACGTTCTTTCTTCGTGCTGCTAAGACGTGGATGGCCGGGTCAAGCCCGGCCATGACGGAGATAATCGACACGAACAAAAAGACCGGCCTTTCGGCCGGTCTTTCGCGTTCAGTCCTGCGCGCGCTATTCCGTCGCGCGCTTTGCCCCGGCCGCCGCGCGATCGATCGCGTCCTTTGCGGCGTCCTTGGCATCGCCCATGGCCTGCTGGCCCTTGCCCTTCACTTCCTGGACCACGCCTTCGCCCTTCATGCGTTCGGAACCGGTGGCTTCGCCGATGCCCTGCTTGGCCTTGCCGATCGCTTCGTTGGCGTTACCCTTGATCTTGTCGGTCGTGCTACCCATGAAACTCTCCATCCATTTTGCTCGCAAAGACAACGTCCCGCAGCTACGAGGGTTCCGATTTTGGCATGGCTCGCGAGTGCGGCTTCGGGTTAGGTTGCCGCGCACGGAACCAACAGAAAGCAAGTCCCATGACCGGCCATGACCATTCGCATTCCCACCATGACCACGATCACGACGATCGCTGGAAACATGACGGCGTGCGCGTCATTCCCGGCAACCAGCTCGATACCAACGTGCCGTCGACGGCAGGCATGGACCGCGCGGCCGCGATCAATTTCGCGCGCGTCGGCGCCCAGAAATTGTGGGCCGGCACCGTCAGCATCAAGCCGGATGCCAAGACCGGTGCACACCACCACGGCCATCTCGAAAGCGTCATCTATGTCGTGAAGGGCAAGGCGCGGATGCGCTGGGGCGAGAGCCTGCAATTCACCGCCGAGGCCGGCCCCGGCGATTTCATCTTCGTGCCGCCTTACGTGCCGCATCAGGAGATCAACGCCAGCCCGGACGAGGTGCTGGAATGCGTGCTGGTGCGCAGTGACGGCGAGGCGGTGGCGATCAACCTCGACATCGAGCCGGTCGAGAAGCCCGAGACCGTGCTGTGGGTCGACCCCATCCACCGGGATCCGAACGAGAAGAAGTAAGACCGCCCTGCCGTGGGAGGCGCGATCGTCTCCGGGGGGTGAAAAAATATTCGGAAGCCGTGTCGGGTGGGCCCCCCGGCAGTCCGTCCTTGGGCAGAACCCGCCCAAGGAGCTTCCGATGCCCAGGATGATCTTCCTCAATCTTCCCGTGACCGACCTCAAACGTGCGACCGCCTTCTATGAGGCGGTCGGCGCGACCCGGAACCCGCAAATCAGCGATGACACGGCGAGCTGCATGGTCTTTTCCGAGGCCATCTACGTGATGCTGGCGACCCACGACAAATTCCGCCAGTTCACGCCGAAGCCGATCGCAGATGCCAAGACCTCGAACCAGGCGCTGTTCTGCCTGTCCGCCGACACCCGCGACGAGGTCGACGCGATTGTCGGCAAGGCAGAGGCGGCGGGCGGGGTGGCCGATCCCAGCCCGAAGGACGAATACAGCTTCATGTACGGCCGCAGCTTCGAGGATCCGGATGGCCACATGTGGGGTGTGAACTGGCTGGACATGGCGGCTGTCCCTCCGCAGCCCGCCATGGCGAATGCCTGATCGCAGTCCGTCGAACGCTAAACCAACGAGGAGCATTCACGATGTCCAAGGTCGTACCCTGCATGTGGTTCAACGGCGATGCAGAGGAAGCCGCAAAGTTCTACGTTTCGCTCGTGCCGAATTCGGCGATCACGCACGTTCAGCGCAATGTTTCGGACGGCCCCTCCGGCAAGGAAGGCTCCGTGCTTGTCGTCGAGTTCACGGTCGCCGGTCAGCCGCTGGTCGCGCTCAATGGCGGAATGAAGATGGAATATACCCACGCCATCTCGCTGATGATCCATTGCGACGACCAGGCCCAGGTCGACAGCGTTTGGAATGCGTTCCTCGCCGATGGCGGCAAGGAAGAGCAATGCGGCTGGCTCCGGGATCGCTGGGGCGTGGCCTGGCAGGTCGTGCCGAAGGTGATGTTCGAATTCCTGTCGAGCCCGGACAGGGCAGCGGCCGCGCGCGCGATGCAGGCCATGATGAAGATGGTGAAGCTGGATGTCGCCGCGCTGCGCCGCGCGTTCGAGGGCAAGTCGGCAGCGTGACGACGAGGTGCCGTAGGGTGGGCAAAGGCGCTCTTGCGCCGTGCCCACGATCCGTCTCCAGTTGAGAGAGGTGGTGGGCACGCTTCGCTTTGCCCACCCTACGAAGCTGCCTCAGTAATTGATCCGCAGCCCCACGCCACCGTGGATGGTGTTGCCGACGGGCTGTGGGCCGAGCGTGCCGTTGGCGAAGAGATCCACGACCCAGCCCTTCTGCACGCGGAAGCCGAGCCGCCCGCCATATTCGAACCAGCCCTGGTTGCCCATGGTCGGCACCACCACGCCGTCGCCGGTCACGGTGGCGACGATTCCGCTGTGGCTCGCAAACGACTGCACCCAGCCGCCATTGATGTTGGTCTCGACGTTGCTGCCGAACAGATGCGTCCACTGGCCGCCGATCTTGACCAGGCTGGTGCGGTCGGTGCCGGTCGCGATGGTGGCGTCGAACGGGTTGAAGGCCACGGCATTGTCGCTATAGCCGGACACGCGCTGCCAGAGCTGCCAGACTTCGATCGAAGCCGCGACCTCGTCGCGCGGCGAGAGGCGGCTTATCCAGCCGGCGCGGCCGTAGACCGCGTAGTTCGAAGCGTTGGTCGAGCTCGTCACGCTCACCGGGCCAAGGCTGGTGTTGTAGCTGCGGGTGTAGCGAGCCTTCTCCCACGGCGTCAGGATCGTTCCGACGTCGAAGAACGGACGTGACGACCCCCAGTCGGTGAAGTCGTAGCGGAGCGCAAAGGCGCCGATCGGCGCGCTCGTGATCTTGTAGCCGCCCTCATTGTAATGCGTGTAGGCGATGCCGGCGAGCAGCGACAGATTGTTGGTGAGCTCCTTGCGGCCGTGGATGCCGGCCGAGAACGAGCCGGCCGAGCCGAACGCGCTGATGCACTCGCTGCAATTGACCTGCTCGTTGACGCCGAGCAGGACCGTGCTGAGCACCCGGTTGGTGATCATCTGGTTGAAGCGCTGGCCCGCGAGGCCGCCGATCGAATTGCCGCTGGAATCGGCGCCGGTCGGTGTCGGGCTCGGCGACGGATATGGACTCGGCGACGGCGAAGGATAGGGGCTCGGCGAAGGGGAGGGCGAGGGCGAGGGCGAATATGTCGGCGTCGGAGACGGTGAATAGGTCGGGTAGGGCGTCGGCTCGCCGCATCCGATTTCGCAGGTCGCTTGAGCTGCGGCGGGACGAATGTCGAGCGCGACAAACGCAAGTGCAGCGGCCACGGTCAGCAGGCCGGTGAGGGCGAAGAGCCGAAAATTGAGCGGCGCCATCGTCAGCGCCCGCACAGCATGCCGTCGTCCTGGACGGCGGGCGTGATGGTCGGCGAGGCGCCGGCATATTGGTTTACCGCGCACAGCCCGGCACTTGCGGCGCAGTTGGCGGCGAAGGTCCAGGGCGGCGTGTTGGTCTTGGTGATGCTGACCTTGCCGCCGGTCGATGTAATGATTGCGGTGTCGCCCGGCTGGGTGAGCTGCACGCATTGTGAGCTCGTCGTGCAAACGCTCGCCGCGCCGTCCTGAAGCACGACGACGGAGCGTCCCCGCTGCGAGAGGATGTCGAGCGTGGTGCCCCGCACGCCGATGGTCGCAAGCGGCGTCGTGATCTTGTAGGCGGTCTTCTCGGAATGTCCGGTGACGAAACGGAACGCGCCTGTTGTCATGCGGATCGCCACATCGCGATAGCTGTGCTCGTCGTTGAAGACGGTGCGGTCGAGCTTGAGCGTGGCGCTGGGGCCGAGCGACAGATTGGTGCTGTCGGCCATCACGAAGCGCGCGGCACTGTCGGCCCCGGTGCGCACGGTCTCGTCGCGCAGCATGCTGTCGCCGACAGAGATCGGCGTGGTGGCCGCGGCCATGCGGACCACTTCGTTCTGGATCACGACGGCTTCGCCGACGCGCGTCTGCGCCAGCGCAGCGGGCGCCGCGCACAGTGCGGCCGACAACAGGGCGGGGAAAAGCCAGAAACGCAAATTCATTTCACAACCGATCGATGTGCCCCTGATCGTACCGGATCGCGCGCGCTTCTGATGTGGCGAAATTATCACAAGCGGCGCGGGACGTGCGTTATGCTTAGTGACAGTCGCGGCGGAATGCGTTCAATGAAAACCGCGATCCTTATTTTTGTCCGCGGTGACGCAAATTTGCCACGCAAAACATCCCCACAGCAGCCGCTTGAGCGGTCTGCAGTTCCGAGATTGTCGCGAAGCGCAGTAGTTGCTGTCGCTATTTTCCTAGCTGCCCATCTCGCGCTGCTGATCGGACTGACGACGCCGGAAAAGTTCGTCTTCGACGAGGTGCACTACGTGCCGGCGGCGCGGCAGATGCTGGCACCGGCGATGTCGCAGCCGATGCTCAATCCGATGCATCCACCGCTGGCCAAGGAGCTGATCGCGGCGTCGATCGCGACCTTCGGCGACAACGCGCTCGGCTGGCGTTATCCTGCGACATTGTTCGGCGCATTGGCGATCGTCGCAATCTATCTGTGCGGCCTCGCGCTGTTCGCAGCGCAAGGGCCGGCGATCGCCGCGGCGCTGATCGCGGCCTTCAATCAGATGCTCTACGTGCAGGCGCGCATCGCCATGCTCGACATCTTTGCGCTCGGATTCGGTCTGCTCGCGACCGCCGCCTTCATGCATGGCTTTCGCAGGGAGCGACCGCATGCACTGTTCGCATTCGCGGGCGCTCTGTTCGGTCTTGCCGCAGCCTGCAAATGGAGCGGCCTGTTTCCGCTCGGCGTCTGCATCGTCATCGTCGCGGTGATCCGCCTGATGCAGAGCTGGCGCACGCTGTTCGCCGACGCGAGGCCGGACGACTGGTATCGGCCGGACCTCTGGCCCGGCTTGAGGCTGCACCACGTCGCGCTCTGCTTCGCCGTCTTGCCAGGCGTGGCCTATCTGGCGGCTTTCGTTCCGCTCTACGGCGTGTCGTTGCCGGATCTGATCGAGGCGCAGCGCCGGATTTTCGCCGACAACACGACGACCGCGATCGCCGGACACACCTATATGAGCGCATGGCCATCCTGGCCGCTGCTCGCGCGCCCGGTGTGGTTCCTGTTCGACAAGACGGGGGAGGACAACGTCTCCGCAATCGTCTTCCTCGGCAATCCGCTGGTGTTGTGGCCGGCTCTGCTCGCACTCGCGCTCGTGCTGCGCGATTTCATCGTGCTGCGCCGGTGGGATGCGTTCCTGATCGCGGCGTTCTATTTCGGTCCCTGGCTTGCATGGGCATTGCTGCCGCGTACGCTCGGGTTCATCTACTACTATATGCCGGCCGCCACCGCGGCGTCGCTCGCGCTGGTCTATGTGTTGCGCCGGGACGGCCTGCCGCACTGGCTGCTGTGGGCCTATGTCGGTGTCGCTGCGATCGGCTTTGCGGTCATGCTGCCTATCTCTGCGGCCTTCATCGGCACGTCGATGCTGAGCTTCGGCCGGCTGATGCTGTTCCAGAGCTGGATATGACATCGCCGCCTGCCGGGGCGGCAGGCGGCGTATGGATCAGTTAGAGATCACTTCGATGCGGTCTTGGTGTCCATGTTCACGACCTGGACGCGGCGGTTGACCGGGTCGGCACCGTTGGCAGTGTCCTTCAGCTTGGTCTCGCCGTAGCCGACGGTGACCAGATCGGTGGCGTTGAGGCCGTAGTTCTGCACCAGGTACTTCTTGATGGTGTCGGCGCGCCGTTCGGAGAGCCCTTGATTGTACTCTTCGCCGCCGGTCGCATCGGTGTGGCCGGCGACCACGAAGGTCGAGCCCTTGAGCGCCGGATCGGACAGGGCTTTGCCGAGCGCCTGCACCGAGGTCATCGAGGTCTTGGCGATATCGGCCGAGTTGTAGTCGAACTGAATCTCCAGGTCGATCTTCGGCTTGGTCGCGGCGAGTTCGGCGATCTGCTCGCGCTCGCCCGTCGAGAGCGACCGGGTCGAGCGGTTGCGTACCGTATTCAGGAATGTCGATTCCTTGGCCTGCACCGCCGGATCGGTCTGCGGACCGGCGGACAGGCCGCGGGTCGCCGGCTTCGGCTTCAGTGCATCCAGGATCTGGCCTGTGGAGACATTGTTGTCACCGGCCAAAGCCAGGCCCGCCGTCATCGACAGCGCGGCGGAGAGAGTTTATCGCCTTCAGTCCAAAGAACTTATCAAAACGGGTCATTGTCGTATCCTCGTTGTTACGCCTGATAGCGATTTGATGCTGCGAGCATAGGGCGGGTTCAAAAGCCCTGATGTGATCTTGGTCACTGTGGCGACAGCGCTCTCAGGCTCATTTTCGGGTGTTTCTCCGCGTCCCGGGCGGTGAACCGGCGCGTTTCGCGGCTGCTCCGCGGGTGGGGCCGATGGTCCCAATAGCAGTGGTCGCATCCTCCGCCGCGTGGGTTCAAACGGCGGCAATCCCCCGTGTGATTGAAATCACGCTGCGAGCAGGCTCATTCCTTCCGTGCCGGTGGGGAGGTGCTGGCCAAAGGTTCCAGCGCCGGCGAGGGCCGGCAGGCGTGCGGGAAACCTTTGCACACCGATCGTCGCAAAGCCGTCGCCGCACGGCCCGGCCGCGAACAAGAAATCGGCCAGATGCGCGCCTAGCAGGATTTGCCCCCGCCAATTGCCGAGTGAAGGAGCCGAGTTCCGTCCAGTGCCGAGGCCAAGTGACTATCAGCGTGACTACTTCAATCGCAGCGGCCCGCCGGATCGGACAGTGTCCCTGAGCTCAATGCCCATCTATATCGGTGCGGCCATGATCGCGGTGGCGATCCTGCTGTCGACCCTGATCACGGGGCTGACCTCCCGCTATGTCGGGCTCGAAGCGCCGACCGAGGAGAACGTGTGGCTGGTCGACCGCCTCACCGGCAGCGTCTATCGCTGCCAGGCGGAGGGGCGCGGCAAGGCCCTGTGCGAGCCGGATGTCGCCACCGGAAGCCTCGGGGACCGGCCCAAGACCCCGAAGGATGGCCGCTAGGCCCTCCGCCTTCGCACCGCAGCAAGAAAATTGTCTTCTCCGCGAAACGTCAGCGCGAGAGAATACGTAATTGCGAAGGCCGGCATGACGCCGGTTTTGTTTTACGGAGGAGACTTTTCGATGAAGATCTTGCTCACGTTTGCGGCCTTTGTCGCGTTCACCCTTTCGCTGTCCCCCGCGTCCGCCGCGATGATGGCGTGCACCAAGGACAACATGATGAAGTCAGCAGCCGTGATGGGCGGTACGCCCGACACGCCGGCCAAGATGGCGGCGAACAAGGAAATGGCCATGGCCAACACGGACATGAGCAACGGCAAGATGAAGAGCGCCTGCATGCACTACATGAAGTCGCAGAAGGCGATGACGATGAAGTAGGCGCGAGGCGCCCCGCATCCGGCCGCGCTGTCAGCAGATGGCAGCGCGGTTTTTTTACTGCTGCCTCGAGGTCTTCTTTTTCTTCTTCTTTTTCTTGGCGCGAATCCCGCTACATTCCTCCCCGCAATGTCACGCGCGCCCAAACCGCTCCACCTCACCACGACACAGGCCCGGCAGATCTGGCTGCATGCCCAGCGGCTGGATGAGCGCGCCCCGTTCGGCGAGGGAGCGCAGGCCGTCGCGGACGCGGTCGCTCATCTCGGCTATGTGCAGATCGACACCATCAACGTGATCGAGCGCTGCCATCACCACATCCTGTTCAGCCGTATCCCGTCCTATCGCCGCGCCGATCTGCGCCACGCCCAGAGCGTCGACAGAAGCGTGTTCGAGTATTGGACGCACGCGCTTTCCTACGTACCCGCCGGCGACTTCCGCTTCTTCCTGCCGGCGATGCGCGAGCACCGCCGCGAAGGGCACAAATGGTTCGCCTCGGTGAAGCCCGCCGACACGCGCAAGGTGATGCGGCTGGTGCGCGCCGGGCCGCTGACGATCCGCGATATCGAGGACGACGTGCTCACCGAGAAGGAGCATCTGTGGCAGAGCCGCAAGCCCTCGAAGCGGGCCTTGCAGCTCGCCTTCTATACCGGCGCCGTGACCATTAGCGAGCGGCAGGGCATGCTCAAGACCTATGAGCTGATGACGCGGCATTTCGGCTGGGACACACTGCCGAGGCCAGCGTCGGCCAGGGAGATTACGACCTATCTGCTCGACCGCGCGCTGCGGTCGCAGGGCGTGGTGAGTCTGGATTCGATCTGCCACCTCGACGCGCCGCGCAAGAAGGCGGTGGCCGGCCTGATCGCCTCCCGCGTCCGCCGCGGCGAGCTCGTGCCTGTTGCGATCGACGGCGCCGGCAAGCAGGAGCATTGGGCGGCGCCGGCCGCGCTGGAGGTGAACGGCGAGGCGGTCCCGCCTGATCTCGTCCACATCCTCTCGCCGTTTGATCCCCTGATCATCCAGCGCAAACGCACCAGTCTCATCTTCGGCTACAACCACCTGTTCGAGGCCTATGTGCCGAAGGCCAAACGCAAGCTCGGCTATTTTGCGCTACCCGTACTGGTCGGCGACGAGATCATCGCCGCGCTTGATCTGAAGACCGACCGGCAGGCGAAGAAGCTGCTGATGCAGAAATGGACCTGGGTCGGGCAGGGCAAGAAGACGGTGGGGCGCAAGGAGCTCAAGCGCGTGATCGAGGAGGAGCTTGATCGCTTCGAGCGGTTTCAATTGGCGGAGTGAAGGCTGATTGCCACGGCGTCGGTCTCGTAGGGCGGGCAAAGCGTAGCGTGCCCACGTCTGCCTATTTGATGAGAAGACGTGGGCACGGCGCTAGGGCGCCTTTGCGCACCCTACGAGAGCGTGCGTCGTGGCGAGCCGATCGATCCAGTCGCCGAACGCAGTCCCCGCCGCATACGCCACCAGATTCCACAGCGAGAAGATGCGCCCGAGCAGCAGTGCGCCGGCCGTGGTCAGCCGGAATGCATCGAGCCACGGCGTATGCACCAGTCGGGAAAATTCGACCACCACCGCGATGACCACGGCGATCGCCGCAATCTGAGTCCGGGTGAGCCGGGGCAGCAAAACCCCGACCAGCAGAAACACCATCGTCGCCCACAACAGCGAGCCGCCATACTTCACGACGAAGGCGGGCAGGCCGAGCGGAAAGCCGTACCAGCGCAGCGACAGCCCGCAGACGATCACCGCGAGCGCGAGGGCGGCGCGGATCAGCGATGTCCGTAACAGCGCAACAGGTTTATCCGGCTGCGTCCCGTGCATTGCTCGCTCCATTGACTCTTCGCCCGCGATGCTGAAAACCGCAACCAGCCCATAAAAGCAACAACCCTGGGGGAAGCCATGAGCCAGACCACGACCTATGCCGGTTCCGCCGACGCGGCCAAGAACTTTAACAAGTCGGAAATCGAGACCTCGACGATCCGCGCTATCTCCTGGCGCCTGATTCCGTTCCTGGTGCTGGCCTACTTCTTCTCCTATCTCGACCGCGTCAATCTCGGCTTCGCTGCGCTGACCATGAATGCGGAGCTGAAGTTCACGCCGCTGATCTTTTCCTGGGGTGCCGGCATCTTCTTCTTCGGCTATTTCATCTTCGAGGTCCCGAGCAATCTCGCGCTGGAGAAGTTCGGCGCCAGCCGCTGGATCGCCCGCATCATGGTGACCTGGGGCATCATCTCCGCTCTGATGGCGCTCGTCAGCGGCGTCACGAGCTTCTATGTCCTGCGCTTCCTGCTCGGCGTCGCCGAGGCCGGCTTCTTCCCCGGCATCATCCTCTATCTCACCTATTGGTATCCGGCCGAATATCGCGCCCGTTTCCTTGCGGCCTTCGCCATCGCGGTGCCGGTGTCGACCGTGATCGGTGCGCCGATTTCGGGCCTGTTGCTCGGGCTCGACGGTGCGATGGGCCTCAAGGGCTGGCAGTGGCTCTTCATCATCGAGGGCATCCCCTCGGTGCTGCTCGGCATCGTCACCTGGTTCTATCTCACCGACAAGCCGGAGAAGGCGAATTGGCTGTCGACCGAGCAGAAGGCGTGGCTGAAGGCGAAGCTCGATTCGGAAATCGCCGCCAAGCAGGCGGTGAAGCATTTCTCGCTCGGCGAGGCGCTGTCCTCGCCCAAGGTGATCGCGCTCAGCCTGATCTATTTCGGCTTCGTCGGCGCGCTTTATGGCATGCAGTTCTGGCTGCCGCAGATCGTCAAGGCGTTCGGGTTGACCAACGCGCAGACCGGCTTCGTCACCGCGATCCCGTATCTGTTCGGCACCATCGCCATGATCCTGTGGGCGCGTCACTCCGATGCGACGCGCGAGCGCGTGAAGCATGTCGGCGCGCCGCTGCTGCTCACCGCCGTCGCGCTCGCCGTTTCCTCCTATCTCACGGATCCCACCATGACGATGGTATTGCTGACGGTTGCCGCGATCGGCGTGTTCTGCTGCTTCGGTGTGTTCTGGACGCTGCCGACCGCCTGGCTCTCCGGCACCGCGGCCGCCGGCGCCATCGCCCTGATCAACTCGATCGGCAACCTCGCCGGCTTCGGCGGGCCCTATTTGATCGGTTGGGTCAAGGAAGCCACCGGCCAGACCTCAACCGGCCTGCTGGTGCTCGCAGTGCTGCCCCTGATCGCCGGCATCCTGGTGTTCGTCGGCGGCCACGACAGCAAGCATGAGTTCGCCGGGCAGGGGCGGTAAGCCGAGCGACCAGTCTCGTAGGGTGGGCAAAGCGAAAGCGTGCCCACCAAACCGTTATTGTGATCCTCAACTGAGAGATCGTGGGCACGGCGCTAGCGCGCCTTTGCCCACCCTACGGCGTCTGAGCTGAGGCCTGCTGCGCTCCATCCAGGCTCATCGCCTCTGTCTAGCCCTACGATGGGACCTTCCTGACAACAATCTCCGCCTCGCTACTACCCCTCAACGATCACGCATTCCTGATGACTGACGATTATTGACTTTTATCAGTGATTAGTCGACATTCCTCTCATTCGAGATGCAGGAGTGTCCTTCGATGTTCGTCCGGTCGGTTTTGTCGAGCTATTCCAGGCTGTTGGCAGGTGTGTCGTTAGCCCTGATGGCGGCTAGCCTTGCCGGGTGCAATGACACCGTCGCCGAGAAAGCCGAGCCGCCGCGGCCGGTTCTGGTCGCAACCGCCCATTATGATGCCGAGACGCCGGAGCGCAGCTTCGTCGGCACCGTGAGGCCCCGGATCGAGAGCGACCTCGGCTTCCGCGTCGCCGGCAAGGTCGCCAAGCGCCTCGTGGAAGTCGGCCAGACCGTTGAAATCGGCCAGCCGCTCGCCACTCTCGATGAGGTCGACCTGAAGCTCCAGGCCGAGCAATCCGTCGCCGAGCAGACCGCCGCGACCGGCGTGCTGGCCCAGGCCGCCGCTGCCGAGCAGCGCGCCAAGGATCTGAAGGCCAAGGGCTGGACCACCGACGCGCAGCTGGACTCGAGCCGGGCATCTGCCGATGAGGCCCGTGCGCGCCTCGATCGTGCGGTCCGCTCGGTCGAGCTGACCAAGAATTCCCTTTCCTACGCGACGCTCGTTGCCGACGCCCGAGGCGTCGTCACCGCAACGCTGATCGAGCCCGGCCAGGTGGTCTCCGCGGGCCAGGCTTCGATCCGTGTCGCCCGCTTTGCCGAAAAGGAAGCGGTCGTCGCGATCCCTGAGACGCTGGTCGGACGCGCCAAGTCGGGCGTCGCCAGCGTCACCCTTTGGTCCGAGCCGGACAAGAAGTATACGGCCAAGCTGCGCGAGATCGCGCCGACGGCCGATCCGGCCACGCGTACTTATCTTGCAAAGTTCTCGCTGCCGGAGGCCGACGACAAGGTCGCGCTCGGCATGACCGCGACGCTGACGCTGTCGGACGCCGCGACCGAGCGCGTTGCGCGGCTGCCGCTGTCGGCGCTGTTCAACGAAGGCGGCAAGCCGTCCTTCTACGTCGTCGACGACAACGGTGCGCTCACGCTGAAGCCGGTGGCAGTGAAGTCCTACGAGAGCAACGACGTCGTCATCACCGGCGGTGTGGAAGAGGGCGCCAAGATCGTCGCGCTCGGTGTGCAGAAGCTCGATCCGGCCCAGCGGGTGCGGGTCGTCTCGTCGCTGTCTTTCTAGTTCCTGTCATTCCGGGTTCGCCCTGCGGGCGCCCCCGAATGACAGAAGAAGTCGAGTTACGTCGTGTGAGGTGAGTTTCGGCCTTTGTCCCTAAGCAGAGGCTGAAGCGGCGAAGCGATCCAGAATCTGCCCAGCCCCCTGGATTGCTTCGCTGCCTCGCGACGACGGCTTGAACAGAGTGGCTGTCTTTTTTTGGTAACTGGATCGTCTTTTCGGAGAGAGCGATGAAGCGCTTCAACCTTTCGGCCTGGGCCGTCAGCCATCCGACGCTGGTTCTCTTCCTGATGCTCGTGCTCGGTGTTGCCGGCTTCTTCTCCTATGAGAAGCTCGGCCGCGCCGAGGATCCGTTCTTCACGGTGAAGGTGGTCAACGTCTCCGTGATCTGGCCCGGCGCGACCGCGCAGGAGATGCAGACCCAGGTCGCCGATCCCATCGAGAAGAAGATCCAGGAGCTGCCCTATTTCGAGAAGGTGCAGACTTATTCCAAGCCCGCCTTCACCGCGCTCCAGGTCACCTTCCGCGACTCCACGCCGCCGAAGGACGTGCCTTACCTCTTCTATCTTCTGCGCAAGAAGCTGGTCGACGTGCAGGGCCAGCTGCCCTCCGGCATCCTCGGACCCGTCGTCAATGACGAGTTCTCGGACGTCGATTCCATCCTCTACATGATGACCGGCGACGGCGCCGACTATGCGCAGCTCAAGAAGGTTTCGGAGGGATTCCGCCAGCGCCTCCTGAAGGTGCCCGGCGTCACCAAGGTCGACGTCTACGGCAACCAGGATGAGCGCATCTTCGTCGAGTTCTCCCACGCCAAGCTCGCCACCCTCGGCATCACCCCGCAGGCGCTGTTCGATTCGCTCGCCAAGCAGAACAACGTGACGCCGGCCGGCACGGTGGAAACCTCCTCGCAGCGCGTGCCGCTGCGCGTCACCGGCGCGCTCGACGGTGCCAAGGCTGTCGCCGAGACGCCGGTCGAGAGCAACGGCCGCGTGTTCCGCCTCGGTGACATCGCCACTGTCACCCATGGCTATGTCGATCCGCCCAGCTTCGTCGTGCGTCAGGAAGGCAAGGCCGCGATCGGCATCGGTGTCGTCACCGCCAAGGGTGCCAACATCCTCGAGCTCGGCAAGGAGGTCGAGAAGGCGACGGCCGAGTTCATGAAGGCGGTGCCGCAGGGCGTCGACGTCAAGCTGATTGCCGACCAGCCCAAGGTGGTCGAGCACGCCGTCGGCGAGTTCGTGCACTCCTTCATGGAAGCCCTCGTCATCGTGCTGTTCGTCTCGTTCCTGGCGCTCGGCTGGCGCACCGGCATCGTGGTCGCGCTGTCGGTGCCGCTGGTGCTCGGCATCGTCTTCGTCGTCATGAACATGATGTCGCTCGACCTGCACCGCATCACGCTGGGTGCGCTGATCATCGCGCTCGGCCTGCTCGTCGACGACGCCATCATCGCGGTCGAGATGATGGTGGTGAAGATGGAGCAGGGCTGGGACCGCATGCGCGCGGCGTCTTTTGCCTGGGAATCTACCGCGTTTCCGATGCTCACGGGAACGCTGGTCACGGCCGCTGGCTTCCTCCCCATCGGCTTTGCCAATTCCGCCGTCGGCGAATATGCCGGCAGCATCTTCTGGATCGTGGCGATCGCGCTGGTCGCCTCCTGGTTCGTGGCGGTGATCTTCACGCCCTATATCGGCGTCAAGCTGCTGCCGGAGATGAAGGCGCACCACAACCACGATCCGCACGCGGTCTACGAGACCCGCATGTACCGGGGCCTGCGCGCCATCGTGCAATGGTGCGTCAATCACCGCATCACCGTGGTGGTCGCGACTGTCGGCGTCTTCATCGCCTCGGTCGTCGGGTTCGGCCATGTCCAGCAGCAGTTCTTCCCGCTGTCGGAGCGGCCCGAGTTGTTCTTCCAGCTGCGCCTGCCTGAGGGTACCGCCTTCAACGTCACCGAAAAGGCGGTGAAGAAGGCCGAGACGCTGCTGAAGGACGACAAGGATATCGAGACCTATACGTCCTATGTCGGCCAGGGCTCTCCCCGCTTCTGGCTCGGCCTCAATCCGCAGCTGCCCAACGAGGCCTTTGCCGAGATCGTCATCGTCGCCAAGGGCGTCGAGGGGCGCGAGCGCGTCAAGGCCAAGATCGAGAACGCGGTTGCGGACGGCATGCTGTCCGAAGCGCGCGTCCGCGTCGACCGCTTCAACTTCGGCCCGCCGGTCGGCTTCCCCGTGCAGTTCCGCGTGATCGGCCCCGACGCCAACAAGGTGCGCGAGATCGCCTACCAGGTCCGCGACGTCATGCGGCAGAACAAGAGCGTCAAGGACGTCCAGCTCGACTGGAACGAGCAGTCGCCCTACCTCAAGCTCGTCGTCGACCAGGACCGCGCCCGCGCCATGGGCCTGACCCCGCAGGACGTGTCCCAGGCGCTCGCGATGCTGATCTCGGGCTCGCAGGTCACGACTGTGCGCGACGGCATCGAGAAGGTCGGCGTGGTCGCCCGTGCGATTCCGTCCGAGCGCCTCGACCTCGGCGGCGTCGGTGATCTCACCATCACCTCGCGCAATGGCGTTGCCGTGCCGCTGCAGCAGATTGCCAAGATCGAGTATGCCCATGAGGAGCCGATCATGTGGCGGCGCAACCGCGACATGGCCATCACCGTGCGCTCCGACGTCGTCGACGGCGTGCAGGCGCCCGACGTCACGAGCCAGATCACGCCGAAGCTGAAGGCGATCAAGGACCACCTCGAGCCGGCCTACCGCATCGAGCCGGGCGGCGCCTTCGAGGAATCCGCCAAGGGCAACGCCTCGATCTTCGTCCTCTTCCCGCTGATGGTCATGGTGATGCTGACGCTGCTGATGATCCAGCTGCAGAGCTTCTCGCGCCTGATCCTGGTGTTCCTGACCGCGCCGCTCGGCATCGTCGGCGCCTCCTTCGGGCTCAACGTCGCCAACGCCCCGTTCGGCTTCGTGGCGCTGCTCGGCCTGATCGCGCTCGCCGGCATGATCATGCGCAACACGGTCATCCTGGTCGACCAGATCGAGACCGACGTCTCGCATGGCCTGACCCGGCGCGAGGCGATCGTGGAGGCAACCGTCCGCCGCGCCCGTCCGGTGGTGCTGACAGCGCTGGCAGCCATCCTCGCCATGATCCCGCTGTCGCGCTCGGCCTTCTGGGGCCCGATGGCGATCACGATCATGGGCGGTCTGTTCGTCGCGACCTTCCTGACGCTGCTGTACCTGCCGGGCCTCTACGCGCTGTGGTTCAGGAAGAGCCTGGACGAGGCGGGTACCCCCGAGCAACCTGCCGCGCCGCAGCATGGGAGCGATGACCAGCGCGCAATTCCGCTTGCCGAAGCGGCTGAATAGATGAGAAGACTGCTGACCAACGAGTCCTGACTGATGGCCCTTATTTCGGAACATATCGAAGTCGACACCCGGGATCGTATCCTCGAGGTGGCCGAGCGGCTGTTCCGCCAGATCGGCTACCAGAAGACGACGGTCGGGGACATCGCCAAGGAGCTCAGGATGAGCCCCGCCAATGTCTATCGCTTCTTCGAATCGAAGAAGGCGATCCATCAGGCGGTGGCGCAGGGCCTGATGGGCGAGGTCGAGCTCGAAGCGCAGCGGATCGTGGCGAGGCCCGGTCCGGTCAAGGAGCGTTTCCGGGAACTGCTCACCACCATCCATCGCATGAACACCGAGCGCTATGTCGGCGACAACAAGCTGCACGAGATGGTCGCGATCGCGATGGAGGAGGACTGGGACGTCTGCGTCGCCCATATGGAGTGCATCGCCGGGGTGATCGGCCAGATGATCGCGCAAGGCGTTGCCTCCGGCGAGTTCGAGGCGCCGGACCTGCAGCTGGCCTCGCTGTGCGCCTGCACCGCGATGATACGCTTCTTCCACCCCCAGATGATCGCCCAGTGCGCCACCAAGCCGGGCCCGACCATCGACCAGATGATCGATTTCGTCATCGCGGGTCTGTCTCCGCGCCACTGACGGGGTGGCGGGTTTCCTCCTATAAGCTGCCTCTCTCATTCCGGGGCGCCTCGAAGAGGCGAACTATGGTGCGCAATTGCGCACCTGAGAATCTCGAGATTCCGGGTTCGGTCCTCCGGGCCGCGCTTGCGCGGTCCCGTCCGGACCGCCCCGGAATGACGGAAAACGGAGAAGCAAGCGCGTGACCGACAAAGATCTGTACTTCTACGAGCCCTCCAAGGGCCACGGCCTCAAGCACGACCCCTTCAACGCCATCATCGCGCCGCGGCCGATCGGCTGGATCTCCTCGCGCGACTCCAAGGGCCACGTCAATCTCGCGCCCTACAGCTTCTTCAATGCGTTCTGCTACGTGCCGCCGATCATCGGCTTCTCCTCCACCAACTGGAAGGACACGGTCGAGAACATCCAGCAGACCGGCGAGTTCGTCTGGAATCTCGCCACCATGGACCTCGCCAAACACATGAACGCGACCGCCGCGCATGTCGCCCCTGAGGTCGACGAGTTCGAGATCGCGGGCCTCACCGCCGTGCCTGGCAAGCTCGTCAACGTGCCACGCGTGGCTGAGAGCCCCGTCGCCTTCGAGTGCAAGGTGTCCGACATCGTCCGCCTCAAGGGCGCCGACGGCAAGGAGGCCGACGCCTGGCTGACGCTGGGCGAGGTCGTCGCCGTCCATATCGACAAGGCCATGATCAAGGACGGCGTCTACCAGACCGCCGCCGCCCGCCCGATCGTCCGTGCCGGCCGCCGCGGCGATTATTTCGAGATCAAGCCGGAAAACATGTTCGAGATGGTGCGGCCGGATTGATCGGTCGCGCCCGTAGCCCGGATGGAGCGCAGCGTAATCCGGGATTCTCCCCGCGCGGATAGGCCTACCCGGACTGCGCTTCGCTCCATCCGGGCTACGATCCATCGCCATTTTCCCCTCCCGGAACCGCCGTCGCACCCTGGCCGTTATGGTCCGGGGGCGCTTGGCCGCGTCAATGTCGCAGGCGAAGTCTTCACCGCCGCCGGCCGCTTTCCGCTAAAATGCCCGACACCGCGCCGATGCATGAGGTCAGCCATGAGCTTCCGCCGCGACAAAATCACAAAGCCGATCTTCTCCTGGGCCCGCGGCGTGCTGCCGGCGATGTCCGATACCGAACGCGAGGCGCTGGAGGCGGGCGATGTCTGGTGGGATGCCGATCTCTTCACCGGCAACCCGGATTGGTCGAAGCTGCTGAAGGTCCCGCAGGCCAGGCTGACCGAGGAGGAGCGGGCGTTCCTCAACGGACCCGTCGACGAGCTCTGCGCCATGCTCGATGAGTGGAAGATCTTCTGGGAATGGCGCGACCTGCCGCCGGATGTCTGGCACTTCGTCAAGCACGAAAAATTCTTCGGCATGATCATTCCGAAGGAGTTTGGCGGCCTCGGCTTCTCGCCCTATGCCCATTCGGAAGTGGTGCGCAAGATCTCGACCCGCTCGATCGCTGCTGCCGTCACAGTCATGGTGCCGAACTCGCTCGGGCCGGGCGAGCTCCTGATGCGTTTCGGCACTCCGGAACAGCAGGCGCGCTGGCTGCCGCGCCTCGCCGACGGACGCGATATTCCCTGCTTCGGCCTCACCAGCCCGGAAGCCGGCTCCGACGCGGCTTCGATGGTCGACACCGGCATCATCTGCAAGGGCACCTTCGAGGACCGCGAGGTCGTCGGCCTCAGGCTCAACTGGCACAAGCGCTACATCACGCTCGGACCTGTCGCGACGCTGCTCGGCCTCGCCTTCAAGGCCTATGATCCCGACCACCTCGTGGGCGACCGGGAGGAGCTCGGCATTACCGTGGCACTGATCCCGACCCATCTGCCCGGCGTCGAGATCGGCCATCGCCATCTGCCATCAATGCAGGTGTTTCAGAACGGCCCGAACCGGGGCCGCGACGTCTTCATCCCGCTCGACTACGTCATCGGCGGCAAGGAGCGGCTGGGGCAAGGCTGGAAGATGCTGATGACCGCGCTTGCCGCCGGCCGCGGCATCTCGCTGCCGTCACTCTCTGCTGCGGGGGCCGCCTATGCTGCACGCACCACCGGCGCCTATGCCCGGATCCGCGAGCAGTTCGGCATCTCCATCTCGAAATTCGAAGGTGTCGAGGAGCCGCTCGCGCGCATCGTCGCGACCGCCTACCAGCTGGATGCGGCCCGGCGGCTGACCTGCGCGGCACTGAATGCCGGCGTTCATCCCGCCGTCATCTCCGGCATCATGAAGTTGCACGCCACCGAGCGAATGCGCACCGCGATCGACGACGCCATGGACATCCATGGCGGCAAGGCCGTGATCGACGGTCCGCAGAACTATCTCGGCAATCTGCACCGCGCCGTGCCGGTCGGGATCACGGTCGAAGGCGCCAACATCCTGACCCGCAATCTCATCGTGTTCGGGCAGGGCGCGATCCGCGCGCATCCCTATCTGCTCGACGAGATGAACGCGCTGGCCGATACCGATCGCGAACGCGGGCTGACCGCGTTCGACAAGGCGTTCTGGAAACATGTCGGCCATAGCCTCCGCACGTTGTTCCGTGCCTTCGGCCGCAGCTGGACCTTCGGCGCCTTTGCGATGGCGCCGGATGCGGGCGATGCCACACCGTTCTATCGCCAGCTCTCGCGCTACTCCGCTGCGTTCGCGCTCTGCGCCGACATGGCATTGCTGACGCTGGGCGGCGCGCTCAAGCGCAAGGAGATGCTGTCGGCCCGCTTCGGCGACATTCTCTCCGAGCTTTATCTGCTGTCGGCCGCGCTAAAGCGTTGGCACGACGAGGGTCGTCAGAAGGAGGACTTTGCCGCGCTGGAATGGTGCATGGCGACCGGTTTCAGGACCATCGAGAACCGGCTGGCCGAAATCCTGGCCAATCTGCCCAACCGCTTTGTTGCCGGCTTCCTCAAGCTCGTGGTCCAGCCGTTCGGCGCCCGCGTGCTCGGCCCCTCCGACCGCGTCGTGCACCAATGCGCGGCCATCGTGCTGGAGCCGTCGGCGGCGCGCGAGCGCCTCACGCAGGATCTCGCCCATGTCGATGACGACGGCGGCTTTGCCCGGCTGGAGCGCGCGTTCGTGCTGGTCGCAAGTACCGATGCCATCGCCAAGCGCATGCGCGCCGCGCATATCCGCGACTGGAAGGACGCCGTCGCCAAGGGCGTGATCACGCAGGCCGAGGGCGAGCAACTGGCCGCGGCTCATGAAGCCGTCACAAAAGTAATCGAGGTCGACGATTTTGCGCCGGAGGCGCTGTCGCCGATTTACAAGAAAACCGTCAATGTGCATCAGTTCTTCCAGGAACTCGGTGAACAGAGGGCGGCGAGCTGATGGCACGACCGGTTTTCATCGTCGACGGCAGCCGAACGCCGTTTCTAAAGGCGCGCTCGGGGCCGGGGCCCTTCACGCCGGTCGATCTCGCCGTGCAATGCGGACGGCCGCTGCTGGCGCGCCAGCCGTTTGCGCCCACGGATTTCGACCAGGTCATCCTCGGCTGCGTCAACGTGATTGCGGACGAGATGAATCCGGCCCGCGTTGCCGCGCTCCGGCTCGGCATGGGCGAGGACATGGTCGCCTTCACCGTGCAGATCAATTGCGGCTCCGGCATGCAGTCAATCGACACCGCCTACCGCTATATCCGCGAAGGTCATGCCGACATGATCT
The DNA here is from genome assembly GCF_014198205.1 of Bradyrhizobium sp. SBR1B. NCBI lineage: Bacteria > Pseudomonadati > Pseudomonadota > Alphaproteobacteria > Hyphomicrobiales > Nitrobacteraceae > Bradyrhizobium > Bradyrhizobium sp. SBR1B. The sequence continues at coordinate 84,969 of NZ_JACIHC010000008.1, read as the reverse complement.
TGGCGGGAGGTACCGAGGCGCTGAGCCACGCGCCGCTGGTTTGGCCTAACTCCGGCGTGCGCTGGTTCGCCGGCCTTGCCACCGCCAAGGGCGTCGTCGCCAAGCTCGCGGCTGCCTTCAAGTTGCGCCCGCGCGATCTCAAGCCGATCATCGGGCTCGAGCGCGGGCTGACCGATCCCGTCACCGATCTGAACATGGGCCAGACCGCCGAGGTCGTCGGCCATCTCTTCGGCATTACGCGCGCGCAATCCGATGCCTATGCCGCCGAGAGCCACCGCCGGCTCGCCCAGGCGCAAAGTGCGGGCTTTCTCAAGGGTGAGGTTGAGACCGCGTTCTCCCGCGACGGAAAATTCTTCGACCATGACGACGGCGTGCGGCCGGACTCCACGGCGGAGACGCTGGCCAAGCTGAGACCGGTGTTTGAGCGCCCCTGGGGCCAGGTCACCGCCGGCAATTCCTCGCAGATCACCGACGGCGCCTCCTGGGTGATCCTCGCCTCCGACGCCGCGGTCGCAAAGCACAGGCTGACGCCGAAGGCCGCGATCGTCGACAGCCACTGGGCCGCGCTCGATCCTGCCATCATGGGCCTCGGTCCCGTGATGTCAGCGACGCCGCTGCTCCAGCGCAACGGCCTCACCATCAAGGACGTCGAGACCTGGGAGCTCAACGAAGCCTTCGCGACGCAGGTGCTCGGCTGCTTGGCTGCCTGGAATGACGACAAGTTCTGCCGCGAGATTTTGGGCCTCGACGGCGCGGCCGGTGAGATCGACCGTGACAAGCTCAACGTCGATGGCGGCGCCATCTCGCTCGGCCATCCCGTCGGCACCTCCGGCAACCGCATCGTGCTGCATCTGGTCAACGCGATGAAGCGGCTCGGCACGCGGCGCGGAATTGCCACCGAATGCATCGGCGGCGGGCTCGGCGGCGCCATGCTGATCGAGGCGGTGTGACCATGGATTCCAAGATCATGACCGCGCTCGGCGACCGCGTGCTCGAACTCGGGCCCAAGCCCGCGACGGACAGTCCGTACAGGCACTTCAAGCTGACGCGAGATGAAGACGGCGTCGCCTGGCTGCTGTTCGACCGCGCTGATGCAAGCGCCAACACGCTGTCCTCGGAGGTGATGGAGGAGTTCGACGCCGTGCTCGCGGCGATCGAGACCGAGCGCCCGGCCGGCCTCGTGATCCGCTCCGCAAAACCGTCCGGCTTCATCGCCGGCGCCGACGTCAACGAATTCCGCGGCGCTGATGATCCCGAGATGGTGGAGACGCGAATCCGCGCCGCGCACGCGGTGGTCGATCATCTGGAAGCCTTGAAGCTACCAACGGTCGCGGTCATCCACGGCTTCTGCCTCGGCGGCGGGCTCGAGGTTGCGCTGGCCTGCCAGTCGCGCATCGCCATCGACGGCGCACGCTTCGGCTTTCCGGAGGTGATGCTGGGCCTGCACCCCGGCCTCGGCGGCACCGCGCGGTTCACCGCGCTGGTCAATCCCACCCAGTCGATGGCGCTGATGCTGACCGGCCGCACCATCGACGCACGCCGCGCCAGATCGCTCGGCCTCGTCGATACCGTGACTCAAGAGCGCCATGTCCGGGGCGCGGTGAAGGACGCGCTGTTCGGCCGCCTGAAGCGGGCCAAGCCCGGCCTGCTCGGGCGTGCAGCCAATTTTGGCTTCGTGCGCGGTCTCCTGGCCAGGCGCATGCGCTCGGAGGCGGCGAAGGCCGCGTCCCGCGAGCACTATCCCGCGCCTTACGCGCTGATCTCCCTCTGGGAGACCCATGGCGGCAACAAGGCCGCGATGCTGAAGGCGGAGCAGGCCTCGTTCGCCAAGCTGATGGTAACACCGACCGCCCAGAACCTGATCCGCGTGTTCTTCCTGCGCGAGCAGATGAAGAAGGCGGCCGGCAGCGGCAACACCATCAAGCATGTCCATGTCATCGGCGCCGGCGCCATGGGCGGCGACATCGCGGCTTGGGTAGCCGGGCAGGGACTGCGCGTCTCGCTCGCCGACATGAAGGCGGCGCCGATTGCGGGCGCGGTGAAGCGCGCCGCCGAACTCTACGGCAAGATCATCCGCAAGCCGACCGAAGTGCGCGACGCGCTCGATCGTCTCATCCCTGACATGGACGGCGAGGGCGTCCGCAACGCCGATCTGATCATCGAGGCTGTCCCGGAAAAGCTCGAGCTCAAGCAGAAGGTCTATGCCGGGCTCGAGCCGCGCATGAAGCCGGGCGCGATTCTCGCCACCAACACCTCGAGCATTCCGCTTCAGGATCTGCGCACCACGTTGGCGCGACCGGAGCGGCTGGTCGGCCTGCATTTCTTCAATCCGGTGTCGCGGCTGCAGCTGGTCGAGGTCGTCAGCCATGACGGCAACGACCCGCGGGTGCTGAAAGACGCGCTCGCTTTCGTCGGTGCGATCGATCGCTTGCCATTGCCTGTGAAGAGCTCGCCGGGCTTTCTCGTCAACCGCGCGCTGACGCCCTACATGCTCGAAGCCATGGTGATGCTGGACGAGAAGATCGACCAGCGTCTGATCGACGCCGCGGCCGAGCAGTTCGGCATGCCGATGGGCCCGATCGAGCTGGCCGATCAGGTCGGACTCGACATCTGCCTCGACGTCGGCGACATGCTGCGCACCAAGTTCGGCGATCTCCTGCCGCCGACGCCGGCCTGGCTGCGCGACAAGGTCGCCAAGGGCGAGCTCGGCCGCAAGACCGGCAAGGGCTTCTACACCTGGAAGGACGGCAAGGCCGAGAAGGCACCGCTCCCCGAGACCGGTCCGCGCGTCACCGACCAGATGATCGACCGCCTGATGCTGCCGATGTCCAATGTCTGCGTTGCTGCCCTTCGCGAGGGCATCGTCGACGATCCTGATGCGGTCGACGGCGCCATGATCTTCGGTACCGGCTATGCACCGTTCCGCGGCGGCCCGCTGAACTATGCGCGCACGCGCGGCGTGGAGAACGTCGTGTCCACGTTGCGTGGGCTCGCCGAGCGATTCGGCGGACGTTTTGCGCCGGATGCGGGCTGGGACAGTTTGCAATAGGGGGCCGTCGGTAAAAAGATGCTATCATGGGTGGTAGAGCCCGTGGGGAGTATCGCCGGTGCCGACGATCCCGTTCTTCAAGCAAGCGACCCTGCGCGAGATCATCATCACGCGGCTGTGCTGCGGGGCCGATATCGTCGTGATCCTTTGTTGCGCAGGCTATCTCGTCGGGCGTTATCCCGCGGTGGAATTGCGCTGGCCGTGGTTGATCGTGGCGCTCCTGGCAGGATATTTCCTCGCTGACCTGTTTTCAGGGCTGGTGCATTGGGTGGTCGACACCTGGCTCGACGAGGGGATGCTCGGCCGCGGCATCGCGATCACGCGGGAGCATCACACCCACCCCGGCCACGTCTTACTCTATGGATTCCTCGACCAGGCGTCTCTCGGTGCGGCGCCGAGCGCGCTGGTGGTCGGAGTCGCGGCCACCGTCACGGCGTTGTTTCCGGTTTCCGCGCTCACCTATGCGCTGATGATCGTCTGGTTCGTGATCGCGACCTGCATGCTGTTTGGCATGAGCTTTCACAATCTCGCGCACCGGCCGGTCCGCCCGCTGCTCCTGCGCATGGCGCAACGGCTGCATCTGGTCTGCTCACCCGAGCATCATTGGTGTCATCACCGTGACCACACCATCCGATATTGTGTCATCAATGGATGGGCCAATTATCCATGCGACCGTCTCCGGCTATGGAGCAGGCTGGAACGGTTGGTAACGGCGACGACCGGACGCGCGCCGCGGGCCGACGATGCGGAGTGGCAACGCAAACTGAACGATACCGGAATCCTCGTCGGGTCGCCGCGGCCGATTGGATAGCGCAAGCTTGCCTCGTGTCGATGTTGCGCAAGGCGCCGCGGCTTTGTATCCAGAGCCGAGAGCCGCGGGAGACCAACCATATGACCGATACGCATGTCCACGCCCCTATCAGCTCCGCCCCCGGGCCTAACGGCGATCTCTGCATCCGTACGCTGGCGATGCCCGCCGATACCAACGCGAATGGCGACATCTTCGGCGGGTGGCTGCTGAGTCAGATGGACGTCGGCGGCGGCGTGTTTGCCTCGAAGGTCGCGAAATCGCGGACCGTGACGGTTGCGATCGAGGCGATGAACTTTCGCAAGGCGGTCTATGTCGGCGATCTCGTGTCGGTCTACGCCAATCTCGTGCGCGTAGGCCGCACCTCGCTCACTGTGCATCTGGAAGCGTGGGCGCTGCGCCGCGGGGAGGAGCATCCGTTCCTCGTCACCGACGGCAACTTCACCTACGTCTCGATCGACGAACATGGTCGCCCGCAAGCGGTTCGCCCGACCGACACTGTCATCGCGACGTAATCGCGCGCGACGCTCTGCCTCATCTCACAAATGCGTGGCAAGCGCCGTCAAACGCGGCACCAGTGAGTCATCTTCGTCGCCGCTTCGCCAAGAACCAGTCATAAAACGGATGAGGTCTCGGCGTACTCAATTGCGTGTCGATTCGGGGTGGAAACGGCCTCAAAATGCCTGGGAACCTTTGGGCATGAGTGCCGTTATTTGCCCGCACTGAGGAATCCACGGACCATGCCGGACAGCTACATCATCGAAGTCAATTCGCAGACCGCAGGTATCGTCGTTCGTTCTTCGGGAGGCTATTGCTTCTTTGCCTCGTCCCACCGATTCAACCGTCTCGAAGGCCAGCTCTTCCGCAACGCCCGCGAAGCCGAACGCGCCGCGCGCAAGCTGGTGAACGGTGATGTGAAGGAAGCGGCGTAAGCGCCCGCTGGTGATTCCGGGCTCGCGGAGCGAGGTCGGAATTTTTTGCCGCCCTTGATACTGCTGTTTTCTTCCTTCTCCCCTTGTGGGAGAAGGTGGCGCGAAGCGCCGGATAAGGGGTATGTTTCGGCGTTCTCGAGATTCAGAGAGAGAGGGGTTCGCTGAGGCAACCCCTCACCTGTCTCGTCGCTACGCGACGAGCCACCCTCTCCCACAGGGGAGAGGGTAAGAGTCGTCACAACTTCGTTGCTGCCCGCGACAGGAGCTTCCACTCGTCGCCCTGCTTCTGCCAGTTCATCAGGATGTGAAGGTTGGTCGATACTTTCTTCCCGTCGGCTGCCATCTCCTGTTCGCCCAGCCAGTGGAAGCGCACGATCGCTGCAGGACCGACGACCTTGATGGTGGGGTCCTTGTAGTCGATCGACAGGAATTTCGACTTGCCGTCGGTGGCGTTGGCGATGAACGTCGCCTTGTCCTCGACCTTGCCGCTGGAATGGCTGTAGCTGAGGTCATCCCAGCACAGTGCGCCGAGCGCCTTCGGATCGGCCGCGATCTGGGCGAGGCGGAAGGCCTCGACCTTCTTCGCCACGGCGTCCTCGTCCGCCGAAGCGGCGAGCGCCGGTGTCGTGAGCGCAAGCGCGGAGACGGCAAGAGTCGAGAGAGCCAGATCGCGTCGGTTGATCGTCATCGTTTCCTCCTTTTTGATCTTGCGGCGAGTGTTGCAGCCGCGCGCGACTTTGTCGAGTGTCACGTCGTCGTCATCAGCATGCGTCATTGCGCGGTCGAAGCCATATTGATACGTCTCGCGCATCAATACGCCGTGGATTTGGGAAAGTACGGAAATGATCGAGGCCAAAACGGAAGCGATGGGCAGGGCTTTGCTGTTCGACATCGACGGCACGCTGGCCGACACCGACCCGCTGCACTTGAAGGCGTTCAACCAGGTGCTCGGCCCTCGCGGCCACGTCTTCGATCACGCGCGGTTCTCTAGAGAGCTGCAAGGTTTCGCCAATGTCGCGATCGGCGAGCGCTTTCTGCCCGACGAGGCGCCGGAGCGGCGCGCCTTGATCCTCGATGAGAAGGAGGAGGTCTTCCGTGCGCTCGTGGCCGGGCAGATCGAGCCGCTGCCGGGCCTGATGGCGCTGCTCGACCGGGCGGACGCAGCCGGCGTTCCCATGGTGGCCGTGACCAATGCGCCGCGTCTCAATGCCGAGCTGCTGCTCTCCGGCCTCGGCATCTCGCATCGTTTCAAGGCGCTCGTGATCGGCGCCGAGCTGCCGCACGGCAAGCCGCATCCGCTGCCCTATCAGGAAGGGCTGCGTTTCGTCGGTGCGAGCGCAGAGGCTTCGATCGCATTCGAGGACTCCCGTACCGGCGTGCAATCGGCCACGGCGGCCGGCATTCCGACCATCGGCGTCCGGACCAGCCTCAGCCATGCTGACCTGGTTGCAGCCGGCGCAGTCGCGTCCGCCAGTGCCTTCGACGATCCGCAGCTGCTCGCGCGTCTCGCGAGCACCATGGCGTGGTGACGGGCCGCATAAGTTAACCGTGATCGGCGCGCGCATTGACCGAAGGCGCGAACCGCCGCACCATGCATTCTCCTGATTTGAGGCCTTTGCCGTGACCGGACTAACCCATCGCCAAGCCGAAATCCTCAACATCGCGCGGGCCTCGGGCCGCGTCATGGTCGAGGAGCTCGCGCGCCGCTTCGAAGTCTCGGCGCAGACCATCCGCAAGGATCTCAACGACCTCTGCGAGCGGAGATCGCTGACCCGCATCCATGGCGGCGCCATCATCGCTTCCGGCGTCGAAAACCTCGCTTACGAGGCAAGGCGCTTCGTCGCCGCCGACGAAAAGAAGGCGATCGGAGCCGCGGCCGCCTCGCTGATCCCGAACGGCTGCTCGCTCTTCATCAACATCGGCACCACGACCGAGGAGGTCGCGAGCGCGCTGACTTCGCACGAGGATCTCCTCGTCATCACCAACAATCTCAACGTCGCGATGCTGCTCTACCGTCATCCCCGCATCGAGGTGGTGGTCGCCGGCGGCACGGTCCGGCGTGCCGACGGCGCCGTGGTCGGCTCCACCGCGACGCAGTTGATCGGTCAGTTCAAGGTCGACTACGCCATCATTGGTGCGTCCGCGATCGACGAGGAGGGCGCGCTGCTCGACTTCGACTATCGCGAGGTGCAGGTGGCGCAGGCCATCATCGCCAATGCCCGCAGCGTGATGCTGGTTGCCGATTCCACAAAGCTCCGCCGCAGCGCGCCGGTGCGCATCGCCCACATGACCCAGATCCAGACCTTCGTCACCGACCAGGAGCTTCCGGAGCGCCTCGCCACCATCTGCCACAGCAAGGGCATCGAAGTGGTGGAAGCGCTGCCGAAGGGCGCGGACATCGACGATGCGCCGGCAGATGCCCAGGATGCGGCACCGGAAGCCGCGCCGGTGGTGCGGCTGAGATAGAGACTTATGTACTGCTCCACGGATTGAGCAGTGGCACGCCCGTAGGTTCAAAATCCCCCACATTGCGCGTAACCAAGGTCAGGCCGTGGATAAGCGCGCTGGCTGCAATAAGGGCGTCGCGTTCGGCCCGCGGATTGGGAACGTGAAGTTGGGCACAACGCTGCGCCACGGCCGTATCGATAGCCAGGATCCGCCCTTCGAAGCGGGCCAGAATGTGATCGTCGATCCAGGCGCGCAGGAAAGCACCTTGCACCGCGTCTTTGCGCTCGATCAGGCGCGCGCCAAATTCAATTTCGAGAATCGAGATGGCAGACATGAAGAAATTCGCCGCGGGCGCTGTATTGGCCCAAGCAAGCACGTTGCGATCAGCCTTATCCGGCCGCCTCAGTTCGGAAATGACGTTGGTGTCCAGCAGAAACATCAGTCGAGATCGGCCGGCCTGGAGATTCCGCCGGTGATGCGAGGCGGATCGAAATCGAAGTCCGCGTTCGCCTGTGCCAAAGCTTCGGCAAGGCTCATGTGTCCACCGCTCAGGCGCAGATAATCTTCGATGCTCAGCAGGACATGGGCCGGACGGCCGCGATCGGTGATGAAGACGGGCCCCTTTGCTGCTGCCTTCTTGGCGCCGCTCGTATCCTGATTGAACTCTCGGCTGGTCAGGGTGGTGACCATCGGTTCGCGCCTCCTCGCCTGCGTTGGGGCAAATTATATGTAGGCATGTTGCTACATCCAAGTCAGCTGAAGCGGTGCGGTGGGCCCCTGAGCCGATCAGCCGAGCCGTCTGCCTCAAAACTGTCCGTTCTCCTGCTGATTTCTCCGCCGTATTGGCGCTGAAAAAGTTTCGCTTTCACTTCCTTCCTCCTCTCTTTCGTCTTGCTTTCGCTTTTCGGTGTGATCTAATCAAAAACGAAAGTAGTCGCTCGACGGAACGAGCGAGTCGCCGGGGGATGCGTCTGTTGGAGCGTATTTTCGACCTCGCCATCATTGGAGGCGGTGTTAATGGCTGCGGCATCGCGCGCGACGCGGTGGGCCGCGGCAACACGGTTTTCCTGTGCGAAATGAACGATTTGGCGAGCGGGACGTCGTCCTGGTCGACCAAGCTGGTGCATGGCGGCCTGCGCTATCTCGAATATTACGAGTTTCGCCTCGTTCGCGAGGCGCTGATCGAGCGCGAGATCCTCTGGGGCATCGGGCCCCACATCATCCGCCCGCTGCGTTTCGTTTTGCCGCATCATGCCGGCCTGCGCCCCGCCTGGCTGCTGCGGCTTGGCCTCTTCCTCTATGACCACATCGGCGGCCGGCATCTGCTGCCGGCGACGCGCTCGGTCGATCTGCGGCGTGACGAGGTCGGCAAGCCGCTGATCCCGAATCGTTACAGTCGCGCCTTTGAATATTCCGACTGTTTCGTCGATGACGCCCGCCTCGTCGTGCTCAATGCACGCGATGCCGCCGACAAGGGCGCCGAGATCCGCACCCGCACCCGCGCAACGGATATCAAGCAGTCCGACGGCCTCTGGACCGTGAGCATGGTCAACACGCTGACCGGTGAGCGCTCGTCGATCCAGGCGCGCGCGCTCATCAATGCCGGCGGCCCCTGGGTCGAGGACGTGCTCGGCCGCGGCGCCGGCGTCAACGCGAAAGCCAAGGTGCGCCTGGTGCAGGGCTCACACATCGTGGTCAGGAAGCTCTACGACCACGACCGCGCCTACATGTTCCAGAACGCCGACGGCCGCATCATCTTCGTGATTCCGTACCAGGACGATTTCACGCTGATCGGCACCACGGATCGCGATTATGACGGCGATCCCGCCAAGGTGAAGGCGACGGCGGAGGAGATCCAGTATCTCTGCACCGCGGCGAGCGAGTATCTGGCGAAGCCCGTGACCCCGGGCGACGTGGTCTGGACCTATTCCGGCGTGCGCCCGCTCTATGACGATGGCGCCAGCGAAGCCAAGGCCGCGACGCGCGACTACGTGTTCGAGCTCGACACGCCCGGCGGCGTGCCGCTGCTGTCGATCTATGGCGGCAAGATCACCACCTATCGCCGCCTCGCCGAGGAGGCGCTGGAGCGGCTCGCGCCCTATCTTCGCAGCGCAAAAGCGCGGGAGGGGTGGACCGGCAAATGGCCGCTGCCCGGCGGCGACATGAATGTGTCCGACATCGACGGCCTGATCGCCGAGCTGCAGCGCGGCTATCCCTTCATCAGTCATGAGCACGCCAGGCGGCTCGCGCGCGCCTATGGCACCAAGGCCATCAAGCTGCTCGGCGACGCCAAATCATCGGCCGATCTCGGCCAGGCCTTTGGCGCGACGCTGACCGAGCGCGAGGTCCGCTACCTCATGGCCAATGAATGGGCCGTGACCGCCGAGGACGTCGTCTGGCGCCGTTCCAAGCTCGGCCTGCGACTATCTGCCGACGAGATTGCTGCGCTTGACGACTGGATCAGGACCCACGCCGTGCCGCAAAGTCCTCTGCTGGAAGCGGGAGGACGCTCATGACCGTGACGCTCGATCACGTGACCCGAACCGTCGAGGGGGTCCAGCATATCCGCGACGTCTCGCTGACGCTTGAGAGCGGCACGCTGAACGTGCTGCTCGGGCCGACGCTGTCGGGCAAAACCTCGATCATGCGGCTGCTCGCCGGCCTCGACAAGCCGACCTCGGGCAAGGTGCTGGTCAACGGCAAGGACGTTACCGGCGCCGACGTGCGCCAGCGTTCGGTTGCGATGGTCTATCAGCAGTTCATCAACTACCCCTCGCTGACGGTCTACGAGAACATCGCCTCGCCCCTGCGCGTGCAGGGCAAGCCGCGCGACGAGATCGAGACGCGGGTGGCGGAAGCCGCAAAGCTGCTGCGGCTCGAGCCGTTTCTGAAGCGCACGCCGCTCCAGCTCTCCGGCGGCCAGCAGCAGCGCACCGCGATCGCGCGCGCGCTGGTCAAGGGCGCCGATCTCGTGCTGCTCGACGAGCCGCTCGCCAATCTCGATTACAAGCTGCGCGAGGAGCTGCGCGCCGAGCTGCCGCGCATCTTCGAGGCCTCGGGCGCGATCTTCGTCTATGCCACGACCGAGCCGACCGAGGCGTTGCTGCTCGGCGGCAACACTGTATGCATGTGGGAAGGCCAGGCGCTCCAGATCGGCGAGACTGCCAATGTCTACCGCCGGCCGCAGACCCTGCGTGTCGCGCAGGTCTTCTCCGATCCGCCGCTCAACCTCGTCGGTATCGAGAAGAAGAACGGCTCCGTTCAATATGCCGGCGGCACCGCCTCGCCGGCCTCTGGCCTCTATTCGTCGCTGGCCGACGGCGCCTATCGCGTCGGTTTTCGCGCGCATCAGCTCGCGCTCGCCAATGGCGAGGCCGATCGCCATGCCTTCCATGCCACTGTCACGGTGACCGAGATCACCGGTTCGGAGAGTTTCGTGCATCTGACCCGCGAAGGATCGAACTGGGTGGCGGTGCTGCACGGCGTGCACGAGTTCGAGCCCGGCCAGACGCTCGACGCCGTGCTCGATCCGAATGATGTGTTCGTGTTCGATGCTGCCGACCGTTTGGTCGCGGCTCCCGGTCAATCCTGAGGGGGATGCGCCATGGCCCGCATTGACCTCGTCGATCTCGCCCACTCCTACGGCGGCAATGATGCGCCGCAGGACAGCTTTGCACTGAAGCCGGTGACCATGACCTGGCGGCAGGGCGGCGCGTATGCGCTGCTTGGTCCGTCCGGCTGCGGCAAGACCACGCTGCTCAACGTCATCTCCGGCATCATCACGCCGTCGCGGGGGCAAATCCTGTTCGACGGCAAGGACATCACACCTCTGTCAACCCAGAAGCGCAATATCGCGCAGGTGTTCCAGTTTCCGGTGATCTACGACACCATGACGGTCGGACAGAATTTGGCGTTTCCGCTGAAAAACCGCGGCGTGCCGAAGGCCGAAATCGACAAGCGCGTCGCCGAGATCGGCCGCCTGCTCGATCTCGAACCCTATCTGAACCGCAAGGCGACGCGGCTCACGGCCGATGCCAAGCAGAAGATCTCGCTCGGCCGCGGTCTCGTCCGTTCCGACGTCGCCGCCGTGCTGTTCGACGAACCGCTGACGGTGATCGATCCCGAGCTGAAATGGCAGCTCCGCTCCAAGCTGAAGGCGCTGCATCGCGAGCTCGACCTCACGATGATCTACGTGACCCACGACCAGACCGAGGCGCTGACCTTCGCCGACACCGTCGTCGTCATGCATGACGGCCGCGTGGTGCAGAGCGGTACGCCTGCCCAGCTGTTTGACAAGCCGGCACACACCTTCGTCGGCTATTTCATCGGCTCGCCCGGCATGAACATCCTGCCGGCCGAGATGAGGGGACGCGAGGCGCGCATTGGCGGTCACGTCATCGCGCTGAACCGTGCTTACGACAATCTGCCTGCCGGTGCGAAGATCGAGATCGGCGTCCGTCCCGAATTCGTCGAGGTCGTCGCACCTGCGCCCGGCCTGCTCACGGCGAAGATCGAGCGCCTCGACGATCTCGGCCGGATCCGTTTTGCGCGGGCACGCCTTGGTGACGCCAAGCTCGCGGCGCGCGCGCCGGCGGGCTTCACGAGCGCGGACGGCATGGCCGGACTGAAATTCGATCCGTCCCACGTCCACGTCTATGCCGATAGCCTTCTGGTGGAGGGAGCCGCCTGATGGACAAGACCGTCAACCAAAAAGCCTGGTTCCTGGTGCTGCCGGTGTTCCTGGTCGTCGCCTTCTCGGCGGTGCTGCCGCTGATGACGGTGGTGAACTATTCGATGCAGGACACCTTCGGCAACAACCAGTTCTTCTGGAACGGCGTCGGCTGGTTCAAGGAATTGCTCGATCCCTCGACCGATCTCGGCGGCCGGTTCCTTGCCTCGCTGGGCCGCAATCTGTTCTTCTCGCTGGTGATCCTCGCGATCGAGGTGCCGCTCGGCATCGTCGTCGCGTTGTCGATGCCGCGCGAGGGCTGGACGGTGGCGGCCTGCCTCGTGATCCTCGCGCTGCCGCTGCTGATTCCGTGGAACGTGGTCGGCACGATCTGGCAGATCTTCGGGCGTCCCGACATCGGGCTGCTCGGCTACGTCCTCAACGCCGCGGGCATCGACTACAATTACGTCTCCAACGACATCGACGCCTGGGTCACCGTCATCGTGATGGACGTCTGGCACTGGACCAGCCTCGTCGCGCTGCTCTGCTATGCCGGCCTGAAGTCGATTCCCGAAGCCTATTACCAGGCCGCCCAGATCGACGGTGCCTCGCGCTGGGCCGTGTTCAAGGCAATCCAGCTGCCGAAAATGAACCGCGTCTTGCTGATCGCGGTGCTGCTGCGCTTCATGGACAGCTTCATGATCTACACCGAGCCGTTCGTCGTCACCGGCGGCGGACCCGGCAACTCCACCACCTTCGTGTCGATCGAGCTCGTCAAGATCGCGCTGGGTCAGTTCGACCTCGGCAAGGCCGCGGCGCTGTCGCTGGTCTACAACCTCATCATCCTGATCGTCTGCTGGATCTTCTACACCGTCATGACCAACGCCGGTGTCGAGCGCAAAGTCCAGGCCGAAAGTGAGCCGGCGTCGGAGCCGAAGTCTGCGGCCGCGCTCAAGCCCGTGCCGGTGCTCAAGCCAAAGGAAGGAGTGGCGTGATGCATTCGATTCCCGGCCGCCGCCTCATCATGGGGCTGTTCCTGATCTTCCTGCTGCTGCCGATCTACTGGCTCGTCAACATGAGCTTCAAGACCAACAGCGAGATCGTCTCGACGATGACGCTATGGCCGCACACGCCGACGCTGCAGCACTACAAGCGCATCTTCACCGATGAGAGCTGGTATTCCGGTTACATCAACTCGCTGGAATATGTCGTTCTCAACACCATCATCTCGATCTCGGTGGCGCTGCCCGCGGCCTATGCGTTCTCGCGCTACCGCTTCCTCGGCGACAAGCATCTGTTCTTCTGGCTGTTGTCGAACCGCATGGCGCCGGCCGCGGTCTACGCGCTACCCTTCTTCAATCTCTATTCGGCGATCGGCCTGTTCGATACGCCCTGGGCGGTCGCGCTCGCGCACTGCATCTTCAACGTGCCGCTGGCGGTGTGGATCCTCGAAGGCTTCGTTTCCGGCGTGCCGCGCGAGATCGACGAGACTGCCTTCCTCGACGGCTATTCCTTCCCGCGCTTCTTCATCAAGATCCTGGTGCCGTTGATCGCGAGCGGCATCGGCGTCGCCGCCTTCTTTTGCTTCATGTTCTCCTGGGTCGAGCTCCTGCTCGCGCGCACGCTGACCTCGGTGTCGGCCAAGCCGATCGCTGCGATCATGACGCGCACGGTGTCGGCGTCGGGCATGGATTGGGGCCTCTTGGCAGCCGCCGGCGTGCTCACCATCATCCCGGGCGCGCTCGTGATCTGGTTCGTCCGTAACTACATCGCGAGCGGTTTTGCGCTCGGTCGCGTGTAAGGAGAGCGCGCATGATCCCGAAAAGTGCAAACCGGTTTTCGGACCAGATCATGCGCAAGGAGTAAGAGCATGGAATCCATCGCATGGATGGCCTGGACGCTGCCGACGGCGATCTTCTTCGCCGCGCTCGCCTGCACGCTCGCCGTGATGACGTGGCTTGCGGCGGTCTATCCCGAAGCCGAGCGGGTCGGTGTGCTCCGAATTCCGACCACGCGCGGCGACCGCCTGTTCATCTCGCTGATATCGGCGGCGGTCATCCACCTTCTCTGGATCGGCTTCTTCGGCACCGATGCGATCGCAACGCTGCCGATCGGCGAGGAGGGCGTTGAAATCTCGCGCCTGTGGCTCGCAAGTGGAATTTCGCTGGTCACGGCCGTGCTCATTTTTCGCACGGTCTGAAGCTCGCGAAGGGACGGCCAGATCCGGGGGCAATCCGGGTCTGTATAAAAGTTTGTCGCTGCAACGGAGGAACAACATGCGACAGTTTAGGAGAAGGAAAGGTCCATTGGCCAAGAATAGTTTTCTGATCATGTCCAGCGCCGCCGCCATCATTGCGGTGTCGTTCGCCGTCTCGGCGCCGGTCCGCGCCGCCGACGACGCCGTGATCCAGAAGTGGATCGCGGAATTCACGCCCTCGACGCTGTCGAAGGAAGACCAGAAGAAGGAGCTGGAGTGGTTCGCCAAGGCCGCCGAGCCCTTCAAGGGCATGGAGATCAACGTCGTCTCCGAGACCATCACGACTCACGAATATGAGTCGCAGACGCTGGCCAAGGCGTTCTCCGAGCTCACCGGCATCAAGCTGAAGCACGACCTCATCCAGGAAGGTGACGTCGTCGAGAAGCTGCAGACCCAGATGCAGTCCGGCAAGAACGTCTATGACGGCTGGATCAACGATTCCGACCTGATCGGCACGCATTTCCGCTACGGTCAGACCGTCGTGCTGTCGGACTACATGACCGGCGAGGGCAAGGACGTCACCGATCCCATGCTCGACGTCAACGACTTCATCGGCAAGTCATTCACCACGGGGCCGGACGGCAAGCTCTATCAGCTGCCCGACCAGCAGTTCGCCAACCTCTATTGGTTCCGCTACGACTGGTTCACCAACGCCGACTACAAGGCCAAGTTCAAGGCCAAGTATGGTTACGAGCTCGGCGTGCCCGTGAACTGGTCCGCCTATGAGGACATCGCCGAGTTCTTCACCAACGACATCAAGGAGATCAACGGCGTCAAGGTCTACGGCCATATGGACTATGGCAAGAAGGACCCCTCGCTCGGATGGCGTTTCACCGACGCCTGGCTGTCGATGGCCGGCAACGGTGACAAGGGCATTCCGAACGGCCTGCCGGTCGACGAATGGGGCATCCGGATGGAAGGCTGCCGTCCGGTCGGCTCCTCGGTGGAGCGTGGTGGCGACACCAATGGTCCGGCCGCGGTCTACTCGATCACCAAGTATCTCGAGTGGCTGAAGAAGTACGCGCCGCCGCAGGCGCAGGGCATGACGTTCTCCGAAGCAGGCCCGGTGCCGGCGCAGGGTAACATCGCCCAGCAGATGTTCTGGTACACCGCTTTCACCGCCGACATGGTGAAGCCGGGCATCGCCGTGATGAACGCGGACGGTACGCCGAAATGGCGTATGGCTCCCTCGCCGCACGGTTCGTACTGGAAGGAAGGCATGAAGCTCGGCTACCAGGACGCCGGCTCCGTGACGCTGCTGAAGTCGACCCCGGCGGATCGCCGCAAGGCGGCCTGGCTCTATCTCCAGTTCATCATCTCGAAGTCGGTGAGCTTGAAGAAGAGCCATGTCGGTCTCACCTTCATCCGTGAATCCGACATCTGGGACAAGTCGTTCACCGAGCGTGCGCCGAAGCTCGGCGGCCTGATCGAGTTCTACCGCTCGCCCGCGCGCGTGCAGTGGACCCCGACCGGCAACAACGTGCCCGACTATCCGAAGCTCGCGCAGCTGTGGTGGCAGAACATCGGCGATGCGTCGTCCGGTGCGAAGACCCCGCAGCAGGCGATGGACGCGCTGGCCGCCGCTCAGGACTCCGTCATGGAGCGCCTGGAGAAGTCCGGCGTGCAGGGCGCCTGCGGTCCCAAGCTGCACAAGAAGGAGACGGCCGAATACTGGTTCGCCAAGGCCCAGAAGGACGGCACGATTGCTCCGCAGCGCAAGCTCGCCAACGAGAAGCCGAAGGGCGAGACCGTCGACTACGACACTCTGATCAAGTCGTGGCCGGCCACCCCGCCCAAGCGCGCGGAAGCGAAGTAAGGCAAGGTCTCACAAGGACGAAAGGCCGGGAGCAATCCCGGCCTTTTTGTTTTGCGCTTGTGGCACCAGCGCGTCTTACACACTGGGTGTCATTGCCCGCGAAGGCTGGCAATCCAGTATTCCGAGACGGTCGCGATTGAACCGAGAGGCCGCGGCGTACTGGATGCCCCGCTTCGCGGGGCATGACAGCTTTCGTGTGGTTGGTCGTTACTCCGCCGGCTCGGCCGCGAGCGTCGGATAGTCCGTATAACCCTTCGCACCGCCGCCGTAGAACGTGGTCTTGTCCCAGTCGTTCAGCGTTGCGCCCTGCTTCAGCCGCTCGACGAGGTCGGGGTTGGAGATGAACGGCTTGCCGAAGGCGATGAGGTCGGCCGCATTGGTGTCCAGCACCTTGGTGGCGAGATCGAAATCGTAGCCGTTATTGGCGACATACGCGCCGGCAAAGCGCTTGCGCAAGGATGCATAGTCGAACGGCGCGATATCGCGCGGGCCGCCGGTGGCGCCTTCAACGACGTGGAGATAGACCAGCTTCAGCGCGCTGAGGCCGTCGACGATATGGTTGTACAGGGCCTGCGGGTTGGAATCCGAGATATCGTTGGCAGGCGTCACCGGCGAGATGCGGATGCCGGTACGGTCGGCGCCGGCCTCGGCCACGACGGCCCTGGACACCTCCAGCATCAGCCGCGCGCGGTTCTCGATCGAGCCACCATAGGCATCGGTGCGCGTGTTGGCGCCGTCCTTGGCGAACTGCTCAAGCAAATAGCCGTTGGCGCCGTGAATCTCGACGCCGTCGAAGCCGGCCTCCAGCGCGTTCTTCGTGGCGCGCTTGAAATCGTCGATAATCCCGGGGATTTCGGAGAGCTGGAGCGCGCGCGGCTCGGAGACGTCGGCAAAGCCGCCGTTCACGAAGGTCTTGCCCTTGGCGCGGATCGCGCTCGGTGCCACGGGGGCTGCGCCTCCCGCCTGCAGGTCGACATGCGAGATGCGGCCGACATGCCAGAGCTGGATGAAGATCTTGCCGTCGCGCTCGTGCACCTTGTCGGTAACCTTGCGCCAGCCGGCGACCTGGTCCTTGCTGTAGATGCCGGGCGTGTCCTGGTAGCCTTGGCCCTGCTGCGAGACCTGGCTCGCTTCGGTGATCAGGAGCCCTGCGGAGGCGCGCTGGCCATAATAATCAGCGGCGAGCGGACCTGGCACGAACGTGCCGGGCGCCGCACGGTTGCGCGTCAGCGGCGCCATGACCAGGCGGTTGGCCAGCGTGATCGGGCCGAGCTTGTAGGTCTCAAACAATTTGGTCGAACGGCTCATGGGGGATGTTCCAGACGGTGAAAGGTCAGGAACACTTGTGCATCGCGACATCAAGCGCAAGAGATGAGCCATACGGAAAGTGCAGGCGCGCTACGCGGCGGGGGCCGCGTAGCATAATTCATGTGCGATTTTGGCCGTGGCAGTGGATTACGACTGCCACGGCCGTGCGATTTCGCAAATCAGTTCGCGCCCATAAAATCCCGCTTGCCGATCTCGACGCCATTGTGGCGCAAAATGCCGTGGGCGGTCGTGGCGTGGAAATAGAAGTTCGGCAGCGAGAACGCGCTCAAGAATTGCTGGCCCTTCATGGTGATGGATTTGTCGGGGCCCGCGGGGAAGGTGACGTCCTTGGTCTCGGCACCTTCGAACTGCTCGGGCTTGAACGACTTCACATAGTCGATGGTCTTGGCCAGCCGCTGCTTCAGCTCTGCGAAGGTCGTCTCGGTGTCAGGCGTGGAGGGCACCTCGCTATGAGTGAGCCGAGCACAGCCCTTGGCGGCGAAATCGCTGACGAGCTGGACCTGCTTCGACAGCGGCAGCATGTCCGGGAAGAGGCGCGAGCCGAGCAGCACGCTCGGGTCGATCTTCTTGGCCGCGCAATGCGCCTCGGCTTTGGTGAGCAGGCCGGTCACGCTGTTCAGCATTTGCAAATAGGCGGGGACGACGGCGTCGTAGAAGGACATGTGATGCTCGCTTGTGAATGGGAAATCTCAGGAGAAAACCTGAGCTACTCACATGGGAGGCTCACGGAAAAATACAATCGCGGGAAGCTGCTTGTGCAGTGCGAAAATTCTACCGCAACGTCCCCGCCGGCTGGGCCTGCGCCGTGGCGCCGCGCATGCGCGCCAGCAGCTCGGCGGTCGGCCAGGAATCGGCCGGCAGGCCGTGCTTGATCTGCATCGCCTTGACGGCCGCGCGGCTCTGCTGGCCCAGCACGCCGTCGACCTTGCCGACATTGAAGCCCGCACGCACGAGCAGTTGCTGCAGTTCCTTGAGCTCGTTGAACGGCAGCTGCGCCACCGGCGCCGACGGCTTGCGCATCGGTGCAGCACCTGCAATGCGCGAGGCGAGATAGCCCGCGGTGGTCGAATAGATCAACGAGTTGTTCCACTCGGTGTAGGCCGCGAAATTCGGGTACGCCATGAAGGCCGGACCATTGCGTCCCATCGGCAGCAGCACCGAGGCCGCGAGATTGTCATTCGGCAGCGGCCGGCCGTCGGGATAGGTGACGCCAAGCTGCGCCCATGTCGAGCGCGGCTCTCGCACCGTGAGATCGGTCTTATCCCATGGCAGGTTTTGCGGCACCTTGATCTCTTCCAGCCACGGCTCGCCGCGCCGCCACTTCAGGCCGTTGGCAATGTAGTTCGCGGTCGAGCCGATCACGTCGGCTGGCGACCGCAACAGGTCGCGCCGTCCGTCGCCGTCATAGTCGACGGCGTAGTTGACGTAATGCACAGGCAGGAACTGGGTCTGGCCGAGCTCGCCGGCCCAGGAGCCGATCATCTCGTCGGGATGCAGATCGCCGCGGTCGATGATCTTCAGCGCGGCGATGGTCTCGCCCACGAACATCTCCGAGCGACGGCAGTCATAGGCGAGCGACACCAGCGATTTCAGCGTCGGCAGATTTCCCATGTTGGCGCCGAAGTCGCTCTCCAGCCCCCAGAACGCGGCGATCACCGCCGGCGGCACGCCATATTCCTTTTCGGCTCGTGCAAACGCGGCAGCGTATTGCTTGATGTGCTGCTGGCCGTTCTGCATGCGATAGGGCGCCGCCATGCGTCCGGCGAATTCGATGAAGAGCTGGCCGAACACGCGCTGGCCGCGGTCGCGGTTGACGATGCCCTGGTCGTAGACGAGGTAGGGCGAAGCCTCCGCGATCGTCCGCTGCGATACGCCGGCGGCCACAGCCTGTTGCTTCACGTCGGCGAGGAAGCGATCGAAGCTCGCACCGTTATGGCAGGACGCCGCACGCGGCGAGGCTGCGGTGGTCCTGGGCGCCACGGGCTTGGCGGGCGGCGGCGCGAACTGGGCGGAGGCGGTGGCGGAGCATGCGAGGAGCGCGACGGCCGCGATCAGAAATCGGGTCTGGACCATAGGGGTTCCGGCGGGGAAGGGGCAGGCGTGGATTCGCCCGAAGTTTAGGTGAAGTGATGGCCTCAGGCCATCCCTTCCGTGCCATGCCAGCATATGGGATGCGAGTGGATGCCGGTCTAGCCGAACAGTCGCATCAGCAGCGCTTTCCCGACCGGGAGCGCCCTGACGCCCTGATAGGCGCGTACATACTCGCCGGCATAGAACGCCCTGATCGCATGCACGCGTGTATCCATGCCTTCCTCGAAACGCACCGCGAATCCGTCCGCGGTCTGCCGCACCACGACTGCGGCGATCGGGCGGCCATAAATCCGGCATTCGATCGCGCTGCCCGGGTGCGGCGGATCGGGATCGATCAGGCGGGCGCCGGTGATCGAGATGTCGGCGAGCCGCGCGAGATGCGACTTGCCGTGCTGGCGCAGCAGCACCGTCTCGTTGCGATCAAAACGCTCCGCCTTGCGCTTGCGCGGTTGCTCGATGCAGACGAAGCAGACCACGGTGAGGATGAACGCGTTGTAGAGGCTCCAGGCCAAAGCCAGCCCGCCGTAGGCGATGTTCTCGCCGCGCAGGTGCAGGATGAAGGCATAAGCGATGGCCGCGAGCGTAACGAGAAGCGCGGTGCCATAGAGCCGCAGCAGCGGCCATTCGACAAACCTCCTGTCCCGGTCCCCGCCTTTCGCCGTGACCTTGAACTTGTGTCCTTTCGGCTTCAGCAGACCGGTTGCCACCGCCTTCAGCACTGCGGGCGCGGCGATGAGTTGCGACACGTCCGTCATCATGGCCAGCGAGCGGCCGTGCGACAGCCAGGCCATGCTGAGGCTGTGCCAGACATAGAACGGCAGAAAGAACCGGAGCAGCTCGCTCAGGTCGGCACGGACCGCCTTGATACCGAAGAGCAGGAACAGCCAGGGCACCACGAGGCCCGCCACCTTCGACGTGTAGACCGCGGACCAGCTCATGAAAGCATCGACCAGCGAGAGCCGGTCGATGAAGGAAAGCTTCGACTCGCGCGAGAGCGGTCCGCTGCGGCCGCGCACGATTTGCATCAAGCCGAGGCACCAGCGGGCGCGCTGGGTGATGTATTCCTTCAACCCTTCCGGCGCGAGCCCGATCGTCAGCCGCTCGTTGAGATAGATCGTGTTGAGGCCGCGTTCCTTCAGGCGAAGGGTGACGAGATAGTCTTCCGTGACGGAATCGGTCGGAAACCCGCCGATCCGCACCAGTCCGTCGTAGCGAATGAGCGATGAGGTGCCGCAGCAGAATGCGACGCCCCAGGCGTCCTTGGCCGGCAGCAGGATGTCGAAGAAGAAGCGTTGCTCGTCCGGCCAAACGTCGGTTGCAGCAAGATTGCTCTGGATCGGGTCGGGATTGATGAAATGCTGAGGCGTCTGCACCACCCCGACCGAAGCATCGTCCATGAGCGAGATGGTCCGCGCCAGGAAGTCGGGCCGCGGCACGAAGTCCGCATCGAGGATGGCGACGAATTGCGGCGGCTTCGGCATCGCACCGACATGCCGGAGCGCATGATTGATATTGCCGGCCTTGGCGTGATGGTTGTCGGGCCGCGTGAGATAATGGCAGCCGAGTTCGCCCGAAAGTCGCCGCAGCCAGGGCCGTCGGCCGTCGTCGAGCACCCAGACGCGGTAGTTGCCGTACGTCATGCCGGTCGCGCCGATGATCGTGCGCTCGAGGATCGATCGTTCCTCGTTGTAGGTGCAGATGAAGACGTCGATCAGCGGCGCGCCGGGATCGAAGGCGCGGCTGTCAATCCTGGCTGATCTGGAACGATCGATTGTTCGGCTCAGGAACAGCAGAGACAAACTGACCGCGACGAGCGAGGCCGCTTCCAGCAGCATGAAGGGATAGCCGACCGCGGCATCCGCGGTCAGATGCGGCGGCGGGAGAGTCGCTGTGACGCGCCAATGGAGATAGCGGAGCAGGAAAACGAGTGACACGATGGCCAGGAACGAGCGTGCCATCGTGCTGTCGCGCCTGAGCAGCGGCACGATCGCCATGAAGGCGCCGAGCGCAATCAGGCCGGGCGTCAGCGCCGTCGTCACGGCGCGGTCTCTTGCCTTGCAAACACCACGCGGCCGGTGCGTCCCACCGTGCAGGAGTGGGCAGCGCCATCACCGAGCGCAACGGTCACGCGATAGGGCTCCTTGCTCAGCGCGTCGGGATTGATGGCGAGATTGGCGGGCGCGCCGGCGGCGCCGGTCAGGTTGACCACGGTGCCGGAGATCGGCGCGCCACCGTCGTTCGGCTCGAAGGTCGCGTGGTCGCCGAGCTGCAAACGGTTGTAGACGTTCTCGGTGACGTTCGCGGTGATGACGGCGCTGCTGCAATCGAGCACCTTGAGCAGCGGTTGGCCGGCTTGCACGTCCTCGCCCGGCGAGGTCATCATCTCCCAGACGCGCCCTGTGACCGGTGTCGTGATGTTGGCTTCGGACAGATCGGCGAAGCGAACCTCTTCGGTGATGATCTCGCTGGCGAGCCAGGCGATCTCGGTGTCGATGCGTGCGAGGTCGGCGTCGAGGTCGCCAGCACGCTGGCGCATCTCTTCCTCGCGCTGCACCGAGCTCGGCCGGTCGTTGTAGCTGTCGCCGAGGAAGGAGCCGTTCCGTGCCGCGGCAAGCTCGACCATGGCCGCGTCCAGCCGCTTGCGCGCACCGAGCTCGATCTGCTGCGACACGGAGAGCTCGCGCGTCAGCCGTGCCAGCTCGACGGTCGAGACGTTGCCGGATTTCGCCAGCGAGGAAGCCCGGTCGACCGCGGCACTGGCTTCCTCCCGCCGCGCTGCCGCGGCCTCGATCGAGGTCTGGATCTCGGCGATCCGGGCCTCGAGCTGGAGCACGCGCCCGTCGCGGAATTGCGTCGCCTGTCGCGCCAGGTCCTTTTGCGCGGCCTGGGCCGAGGCAAGCTTGGCGGCAAGGCTCGGCCGCTCGTTCTCCAGGCGCGATTTCTGCCGCCGGAGATCGTCGAGCCGGGTGCGATCGCCACGCGGGTTGACCACGCGCAGGACCACGGTCCCGGCGTCGAGTCTGGCCTGGTCGGTCAAGCGCTGCGCGGCTGCCACACGGCCGCCGATCGGCGTGCGCAGGGTGACGAGGCGGGAATTCAATACGGCCTCGACGCTTGAATACTCCCAGACCGCGCGCAGCGGCAGCCAGCCGAAAATGGCGATGAGGGCAAGTCCGATCGCGATCTTCGCGCCGCGCCTCAGACGTGGCCAGCGCCGCTGCGATTCCGGCTCTGTCTTCGCATCGGGCGCGGGGCCGGGCTCGTCATTGGCGAACATCTGCTCGTACAGCGCCTCCTGCAATCCCTTCGCGTCAGTCCTCGCGTCGATCTTGGCGTCGATCTTGGCGTCGTGAGGGGAGGGAGCAGATGCGGGATCGAGGGAGGCGGCGCTCGAGCGGTCCATCATGACGGTCACCTTGCTGACGGGGTGCCAACGGAACCGGTCAATGCGCCGCGACCGCGCGGCGTGCCCGGTTACCACGAATTAAGCCGCGATTGCGCTTTCCAGGTTGCTAAACGTCTGCGGGTGTTTTTGCGCAAATCCCGCTCAAGCTTTAGCGGCGCGGGAAAGGCTGACGCCGCGATGGAATGTGCGGCCGGGCGACGCACGAACCTTGCAGTCGCAGGCAGCCTTCATACCTCCGGGGTGCCGGCCAGAGGTTCGCCCGCGGCCGCCTTGGGAGACGGCCATGAACTATTTTCGTACCGCAATGCTGCTCGCAGGCCTCACCGCCCTGTTCATGGGCGTCGGCTATCTGATCGGCGGCGCCTCCGGCGCCATGATCGCGCTCGTTATTGCCGCCGCGACCAATCTCTTCACCTACTGGAACTCCGACCGCATGGTGCTCTCGATGTACGGCGCCCATGAGGTCGATCGTTCGACCGCGCCGGAGCTGGTCGGGCTGGTCGCGGAACTTGCGGGCCGGGCAGGCTTGCCGATGCCGCGCGTGTTCCTGATGGATGAGATGCAGCCCAACGCGTTCGCGACTGGCCGAAATCCGCAAAACGCCGCCGTCGCCGTCACCACCGGCCTGATGCGTCAGCTCAGCCGCGAGGAGCTCGCCGGCGTGATCGCGCACGAGCTCGCCCATATCAAGAATCACGACACGCTGCTGATGACGATCACTGCGACCATCGCCGGCGCGATCTCCATGCTGGCGCAGTTCGGCATGTTCTTCGGCGGCAACCGCGAGAACAACAATGGTCTCGGCATCGTCGGCTCGATCCTGATGATGATCCTCGCCCCGCTCGGCGCCATGCTGGTGCAGATGGCGATCAGCCGCACTCGCGAATATGCCGCGGACAATCTCGGTGCGCGCATCGCGGGGCAGCCGATGTGGCTGGCCTCCGCGCTGGTGAAAATCGAGGGCGCCGCGCATCAGGTGCCGAACTATGAGGCCGAGCGAAACCCCGCGACCGCGCACATGTTCATCATCAATCCGCTGTCGGGCCATGGCGTGGACAATCTGTTCGCCACCCATCCCTCGACGCAGAACCGCATTGCGGCGCTTCAGCAGCTCGCGGCCGAGCTCGGCACGCGGCCGGCGCCGTCGGTCGGCGCCAACGAGAACTATCCGCCGCGCAGCCCATGGGGGCGCTCGTCCTCGCGTGGTCCCTGGGGCTGATATGGAACCTGCGGCAATTTGCGGTCGGCTTTGTGACCTGGCGCACACAGGATGGTCCGAGCCGGTGTTAAGACCCCGGCGAGACACTTCCTTCGAAAGGGGATGCGTGACCGGCCCGCTGCCGGCCACCGTCGAAGATGACCAGAGCTGCCGTACCATTGCTGATCGTCCTGTGCGTGCTCGTCGGCCTGTCCACGCACATGGTCGTCAATTGCGGCGACGAGGACGATCCCGACATCTGCTCCGCCGTGATCGGCTTCTCGCCGCTGCGCGGATCGCTGATCGCCTTTGCCTATGAGGGGCGCGGACGGATCGCGCTGCGCCACGGCGACTTCAGGCGGGCGGTCGCCGATTTCGACGAGGCCATTCACCTCAATCCCAACCGCGCCTCGCTCTATCGCGACCGCGCGCTCGCGCGCCGTCAGAATGGCGACCTCGAACTCGCCATCGCCGACTATGACGAGGCGATCGCGCATGATCCCAAGCGCGCCGCGCCCTATCACCAGCGCGGTCTCGCGCTCGCCGCCACCGGCGATCTCGACCGCGCGATTCTGAGCTACAACACGGCGGTTCGCCTCGACCCCTCGGATGCGCAGGCCCGCCTCGACCGTGGCCTGGCGTTCCTCGCCCGCGGCCAGGCCGACGATGCGCGCGCCGATTTCGAGGCGGCGCTGGCGCTGCCGGCCGGCAAGGACGGTCAAACCCGCGAAGCCGCGCGCGCCAGGCTCGCCGAACTCGCCAGCGCCGAGCCGACGCAGGTGTCAGTGCCGAGGCAGTGAGGGGGCTCTATCCACCGAATCCTGGAATCGCAGGGTGGGCAAAGGCGCCCTTGCGCCGTGCCCACGATCTCTACAATACGGCAACAGACGCGTGGGCACGCTTCCGCCTTCGCTCTTCGAGCTACGGCGGACAAGTCGCTATGCCCACCCTAGGTGCTGATTGTGCGGAGAGATACTTCTCGTCCGCCTACTTCGCCTTCTTGGCTTTGGCCTTCTTCGCCTTCGCGGCCTTCTTCGCCGGCTTCTCTTCCTTCGCCTTCTTCTCGACCTTCGCCGCCACCTGGGCGCTAGCGGCAAGCCGCATTGACCGCGCGTAGCTGTCGGCGACGTTGTCGGCGGACATCTGCAGGCGCTTGGCGGCGGCGGTGGCCTGCTCCATGGTGGCCTTGGCCATCATCTTGAAGCGGTCGCCGGTGTCCTTGCCCTTGGCCTTGGCCGCCAGGCCGTTGAAGCGATCCCGCCGCTCCTTGGCGCGGGTCATCAGGCCCGTATGCAGCTGTCTGGCCAGTTGCCGGATCACGACATCCAGGTCGGCGTCCGCCATGTTGTTCTATCCTCTTCGAAAATGGGTCTCGATGCGGGCGGGACTATGCAGATCGGGCCCCGCCTTGGCAATTCCCGCCTGGGCGTCATCCGCAGCTTCCGGCCTGCAAAACAAAAAAGCCGCGCATTTCGCGCGGCTCTTTGGTTGATCTGGTTGAGGCAGCTCGACGTTCGCCTCACTTCAGCGAGGCGACCGGGCCGTTTGCAGCCGCCGGCTCCGGGTCGAAGCCGAACACTCCGACCAGATATTTGTAATAGTCCGGCATCTTCTCCTTGAGCGTCTCGCGCGACTTCGGATCGTGGAATTCGCTCTTTCCGGCCAGGAAGATGCTGGCGGTCACGGCAAAGAACTCCATGGGGTTCTTCAACGCATAGGATTCCTTGGGCAGCAAGTCCTTGGACTTGGCAAGGGCGAAATAGGCGATCACGCCCTTGTTGGCGTAGCCGTCCGGCAACAGCCGCGCGTGGTAGGCGTGCAGGAGCTCGTGCAGCAGCACCGCCTCCTTTTCGTAGCGCATCATGTCCGGCCGCAGCATGATCACGCCGAGGCCCGAATCGACCGCGAGGTCGACGGCGTTCGGATTGGTCCAGCGCTGCTTGTCGTGGTCCCAGACCGTCAGCGTCCGCGGCACGCGGCGTTCGACGTTGGGAGCGACGCGGCCGTAGCAGGCGGTGGCGGCACCTTCGTCGAGGCAGGCGAGCTCGCTGGCGATGATCGGCACGGTGCGGAAGAAGCGCAGCACGCGCGGCGACAGGCCGGCCGCCTCGACCGCGTCGATCTGGCTCTTCAGATTGTCGGTGAGCTTGTCGACATCCTTGCGGTCGGAATTCTCCGACAGGTCGAACATGTAGCCGCGATAGCTCTGGAAGCCCGGCGGCAGCGACTGCGCTGCATCGGCATCGAGCGATCCGGCTTGGGATGGATTGGCGAAGAGCGCGCCGACATGGTTGCGGTCAGCAGCAACGCAATGCGCATGATGAACCCCCTGATGTCACTTCGCCCGGCAGAATAGGCCACCGTTGTTTGCGAAAAGTGAGTGGGGCAAGACTAAGGCAGCGATGTTGAGGCGTGCTTAACCGGTGGTTGCAGATCGCTGCGGCAGATTAGTGCGGGGTTAACCAAGCGTGGATTGGCGGCGGGCTTCGGCGTAACATCGGCTCCGGGCACAGAGCCCAAAAGTCCAGACAGCCGGAAGGGGAGGATGCCATGTATGCCGCCATCCGTCAGGCCAAGGCGAAAAGCGGGAGCGCGGAAGAGCTGGCGCGCCGCATCAAGGACGGCGCCGTTCCGATCATCAGCGACGTCGACGGTTTCCGTGCCTACTACGTCGTCTATGCCGGCGACGATACCGTGACCGCGATCTCGATCTTCGACAAGTTCGAGCAGGCGGAGGAGGCGAACCGGCGGGCGATCGCCTGGATCGAGAAGGATCTCGGGCCGTTGCTTGCGGGCCATGCGAGCGCGGCTGCGGGGCCGGTGATCGTGCATACGCTGGCGTAGGGCCTTGTTTGCGATATTGGCGAGCAGCGGCCGCATGTTCGGTCGTCATGCCCGGGCTTGTCCCGGGCATCCACGTCTTTCCTCGCACGCTGTAGCGCGTGGATGGCCGGGTCAAGCCCGGCCATGACGAAGGAGAGAGTGCCCGTCACAACTCCCGCGCATTCGAGAACGCGAAGCTCGATACCCGCCGCGTCGTCTCGTCCAAAATCAGCGTGCGCGTGATCGGCGGTTCGGCGCGCTGGGCGCAGTTTTCGCGCTCGCAGAGGCGGCAGTTGACGCCGATCGGAGTGCCCTCGGTCTTCTCCAGGTCGATGCCGGCGGCGTAGGTCAGGCGCGCGGCGTGACGGATTTCGCAGCCGAGGCCGATGGCGAAGCGCGGTTGCGGCAGCGGGTGCGGCGCGACGGGGCGGCGCACCATCTGCGCGATCGAGAAATAGCGCGTGCCGTCGGACAGCTCGATCACCTGCTTGAGCAGGCGATCGGGCGTGTCGAAGGTCGAGTGCACATTCCACAGCGGACAGGTACCGCCGAATTTCGAGAACGGGAAAGTGCCGGAGGAGAAGCGCTTGGAGACGTTGCCGGCATTGTCGACGCGCAAGAGGAAGAACGGAATGCCTCGCGCGTTCGGCCGCTGCAGGGTGGTGAGCCGGTGGCAGACCTGCTCGAAGCCGGAATTGAATCGCTGCGCCAGCACGTGGATGTCGTAATTCAGGGCTTCGGCCGCGGCGAGGAACGCGGGGTAGGGCATCATCACGGCCGCTGCAAAGTAGTTGCCGAGCGTGATGCGGAACAGCCGGCGCGGCGCGTCGTCGAGCGGTCCGGCACGGCCGATGATGCTCTCCAGGGCTTGCGCGCATTCGCCGAGGCCAAGCTGGAAGGCGAGCTGGAAGGCGCGGCCGGGCGGATCGACCAACTCGGAGATCAGCAGCTGGCGGCGATGGCGATCGAAACGCCGCAGCGTCTCGCGCATCACGTCGACCGGCATGACGCGGGTCTGGATCGAATGCTTCTCACGCAGCCGCGCCGCGAGCGCTGCATAGAGTCCCTCGGCCGGCACGTTCAGCTCATCGCGAAGGGCCTCCGCGGCCTGCTCGAGCTCCGGAAAATAGTTGCGGTTGGCCTCGATCAGCTCGCGGACGCGCTCGACCGGATTGGCCTCAAAGCGCGTGCCGACGTCGCGGTCGGCCATCTGCGCCGCCGCCAGCGTCTCGCCCTGGCGCGCCTCGGTATAGGCGGCGTAGAGCCGTTGCAGCGCATGGGTGACGCCGGGGCAGAGCTCGGCGAGGTCGCGCAGCTCCTGCTTGGGAACGTCGATCTGGCGGAACAGCGGATCGGAGAAGATCTCGTTGAGCTCGGCGAAGAAACGGTCCTCGTCGGCGGTGGCGAGGTCGCGCAAATCGAGGTCATAGGTCTCGGCCAGCCGGAGCAGGATCTGCGCCGTCACCGGGCGCTGGTTGCGCTCGATCAGGTTGACATAGCTCGGCGAGATCCCGAGGCCCTCGGCAATCTGGGTCTGCGACAGCCCCAGTTGCTGCCGGATCCTGCGGAACCGCGGGCCGACGAAGAGTTTCTTGCCGGAATTGGCGGGCATTTCTCAGGACTCCATGCACATTAAGGACAGTCTAGCTGACCTATAATTTACAAGATTTACAAAATAACATCTAGTACATGTTCCGATGTTACATGACATCACCAATAAAAAACAAGCCATCTATCCGAAGTTTCTGTTTTCGCGTTTAGCTCCTGACAGGCATCTCGCAATGCACTGTCAAGAATGTCGATGGCCAGCCATCGCCATCGTCAGCGAAAGGATCAGGCACATGAACTACCAGCCGCGCGGCATCAGCACCCTTCAGGGCCCGGGTTCGTATCAGAACGAGGTCGAGGCGGCCCAGGCGCTCCTCAAGACCCAGCCGACCTGGAACGGGGTGACGGCCGAGGCCGTCGCACGCATGCGCCTGCAGAACCGCTTCAGGACCGGTCTCGACGTCGCCCGCTACACCGCCGCCTTGATGCGGGCCGACATGGCCGCCTATGACAACGACCCCACCAAGTACACCCAGTCGCTCGGCTGCTGGCACGGCTTCATCGCCCAGCAGAAGCTGATCTCGGTCAAGAAGCACTTCGGCGGCAAGACCGATCGCACCTATCTCTATCTTTCGGGCTGGATGATCGCGGCGCTGCGCTCCGAGTTCGGCCCGCTGCCCGACCAGTCGATGCACGAGAAGACTTCGGTGCCGGCGCTGATCGAGGAGCTCTACACCTTCCTGCGCCAGGCCGACTCGCGCGAGCTCAACGACATCTTCCGTCTCCTCGACAAGGCGCGCAAGGAAGGCGACAAGACCCGCGAGAAGGAGCTGATCGAGAAGATCGACAACTTCCAGACCCATGTCGTCCCCGTCATCGCGGACATCGACGCCGGCTTCGGTAACGCCGAGGCGACCTATCTGCTCGCCAAGAAGATGATCGAAGCGGGCGCCTGCGCGCTGCAGATCGAGAACCAGGTCTCGGACGAGAAGCAGTGCGGCCACCAGGACGGCAAGGTCACCGTGCCGCACGAAGTGTTCATCGCGAAGATCCGCGCCTGCCGCCACGCCTTCCTCGAGCTCGGCGTCGAAGACGGCGTCATCGTGACCCGCACCGATTCGCTCGGCGCCGGCCTGACGCAGCAGATCGCCGTCAGCCACAAGCCCGGTGACATCGGCGACCAGTACAACAGCTTCCTGGATTGCGAGGAAATCACCGCGGAGAACGCCCGCAACGGCGACGTCATCATCAACCGCAACGGCAAGATGATGCGTCCGAAGCGGCTGCCCTCGAACCTCTACCAGTTCCGCCCGGGTACCGGCGAAGACCGCTGCGTGCTCGACAGCATCACTTCGCTGCAGAACGGCGCGGACCTGCTCTGGATCGAGACCGAGAAGCCGCATATCGAGCAGATCGCCAAGATGGTCGATCGCATCCGCAAGGTGGTCCCGAACGCGAAGCTCGCCTACAACAACTCGCCGTCCTTCAACTGGACGCTGAACTTCCGTTGGCAGGTCTACGACGCGATGAAGGAAGCCGGCAAGGACGTCAGCAAGTACAACCGTGCCGAGCTGATGAAGCCGGAATACGATGATACGCCGCTGGCGCAGGAAGCCGACGAGCGCATCCGCACCTTCCAGGCGGATTCGGCCAAGCGTGCCGGCATCTTCCATCACCTGATCACGTTGCCGACCTATCACACGGCGGCGCTCTCGACCGACAATCTGGCGAAGGAATATTTCGGCGACCAGGGCATGCTCGGCTACGTCAAGAACGTCCAGCGCGCCGAGATCCGTCAGGGCATCGCCTGCGCCAAGCACCAGAACATGGCCGGCTCCGACATCGGCGACGACCACAAGGAATATTTCGCCGGCGAGGCTGCCCTGAAGGCGGGCGGCGTCCACAACACCATGAACCAGTTCGGCTAACACAGCACGCTATTGGACAGGAGACTGACAATGACCAAAGGCAGCAATTTCTGGGTGATCGGCGGCGAGTTCGGTTCGATGAACTTCCACAAGCTCGTGGAAGGCTCGGCCCAGGTGCAGGGTCCGTTCAAGACCCGCAAGGAGGCCGAGGATGCCTGGCGCACGGTCTCGGAAGAGAACCGCCACAAGGCCGGCGTCCGCTTCTCCATCGTGGAAGAGCCGTCGCGCGTCTCGGCCTAAAGGGCCTGGTGCCGACCTGAATTAAGAAGACGTCCAAGGACGGATGGTCCCATCCAGGCTCTGCCTGGGTGGGATCGTCTGTTTTTGGCACAGGTCAATCGCCTGTGGGTGCCGTAAGTATCTGGAATTATGGACCCTTTGCGGGCCTCAAGGTTGCTGATAGGTTAATGGAGGAAAGTCGAGGACGAGGCCGACAATGTCAGAGCCCGAAACCAGCGGGACCCATCCCGGCCAGCCACGCCCGGTGCGGCTGCGCGATGCGCTGCTGCGCGCGCGGATCGAGGCGGCCGACAGGACCGGCGTCGTCGTCGATCTCAGGGATGCCGAGGTGGCGCGGCTCGAGATCCTCAACGATGCGCTCGATCCCCTGTTCGCGCAGGTGCCTGACAGAATCGATCTGTTTGACCGCGGCATCAGCCAGGGCGATACGCCCAGACTCTGGATCGATGTTGTCGCCCACATCGTGATGGGGCGTGACAAGCGGATGTACCGCTTCGTCCAGGACACCCGCTTCGGCCGCATCGTGCTCGCCGAATCGCACGACACCGCTGTGATCGTCGAGGCCGTCACCGATTATGTCGCGCGCCGCATGGTCGAGCGCGAGCACGCGATGGTGGTCCCGCCCGAACCGAAGCCCGCAGTCGCGCCGCCGCCGCGCCGCTCGCGCCTGTGGCCGTTCGTGTTCGGCTTCGTGCTCGGCGCCGCCGCCTTGTTCGGCCTCGCCCTGTTGGCGGCCCTGCGGAGCTGGTGAGGTATTCTCCGCCGTCATTCCGGGGCGCGCCAAAGGCGCGAGCCCGGAATCCATTCATCCACCAATTCTGCGGCCCGATGGATTCCGGGCTCGCGCATCGCGCGCCCCGCAATGACATCGAACTAGATCAGCCTCACATGCTTGATCTGCCCCATCTGAAATCCCGCGCCGAGGCTCCGCACCGTCTGCTCGCAGCGCCAGCCGGCATTGTCCTTCTCGATTCTGAAAAGGTTGTAGGCCGCCGCCGGGTAGCGCCCGTGCGCGAGCGCGGAGGCGGAGGGCACGCCGAGCGCGGGAATGTTGCCGTTGGGACCCTCGAACCACATCGTCGAATGAATGTGGTCGTGCCCGTGCAGGATCAGCTCGACGCCGTGGCGCTTGAGCAGCG
The DNA here is from genome assembly GCF_014198205.1 of Bradyrhizobium sp. SBR1B. Classification (NCBI taxonomy): domain Bacteria; kingdom Pseudomonadati; phylum Pseudomonadota; class Alphaproteobacteria; order Hyphomicrobiales; family Nitrobacteraceae; genus Bradyrhizobium; species Bradyrhizobium sp. SBR1B. The sequence goes on along the minus strand of NZ_JACIHC010000008.1, from coordinate 53,288 downwards.
TCAGCAGCGCGGCCGAATCGGTCATCCGCTTCTGCCGCGCATCGGACTTCAGGGGATGATGCACCAGCAGCACGCGAAAGACGTCCTCGGCCGCGAGCCGTTCGAGCATTGCTGCAAGCGAGTCGAGCTGATCGCGCCCGAGCGTGCCCGTCGCCATCAGCGGCAGGGTCGGCACCGCCGTGGACAGGCTGATCAGCGCGAGCGGCCCGCGCCGGCGCACGGATGGAAAGCCGATGCCGCCGTCGTCACCGGCGAGATAGGGCGCAAACGTCTCGCCGAAGCGATGCGAGGTGGCGCGTACATAAGCGTCGTGATTGCCGGGAATCGTGGTGACGCGGTCGGGCGGGCCGACGCCTTCGAGCCAGGCGCGGGCAGGGGCGAACTCGGCTTCCAGCGCGAGGTTGACGAGATCGCCCGTCACCGCGATGTGGTCGGGCGCCTGCGCCTTCATGTCGGCGACCAGCGCATCGAGCACCTCGCGGCGCTGGTACTTGTGGCGGTTACGCGTCCAGTTGACGTAGCCGAGCACGCGCTTGCCGGCGAGCTCGATCAGCCGCGGTTTCGGCAACGGCGCTAGATGCGGATCGGACAGATGGGCGAGCGTGAAGGGGGCCAGCGTGTTGGGAGTCATGGCGTGCGATTGCCTCGCTATTGCTCCGTTGTAATGGCAAGGTCGCGGGGACTGTGCAAGCGGCGCCGGGACAGCGGCCTCAAGGAAGCCTGATGGGAGATCGTCTGGACCGCATTCGACGAAAATTCGAGCCGCTGCTGCGGCGAGTCTTCCACGCCTATTTCCTCATCGTCCGCGGCATGACGCTCGGCGTCCGCGCCGTGGTGCTGGATGCCGAGAATCGGGTGTTTCTGGTCAGGCACAGCTATGTCAGCGGCTGGTACCTGCCCGGCGGCGGCGTCGATCACGGCGAGAGCATGGAGCAGGCGATGCGGCGCGAGCTCAAGGAGGAGGGCGATATCGACCTCACCGGCGAGGCCGTGCTGCACGGCATCTTCCTCAACAGCCATGTTTCCCGCCGCGACCACGTCGCGGTCTACGTCGTCAGGCAGTTCAGGCAGGACCGCCAGCCCGAGCCCAACCGCGAGATCGTCGAGTGCGGGTTCTTCGCGCTCACGGCGCTGCCCGACGGCACCACGCGAGGGACGCGGCTGCGGATCGCGGAAGTGCTGGACGGCCGGCCAATGATTGCGACGTGGCGCTGAGGTCGGCCTGTGCTGATGCATCAGGAGATGTCGTTGAACGAATGCAAGCCGAGGGTTTCGGAACACCTCCCCTCGACCTCGAAAAGGAGCTGAGCGCGGCCGCTGCCCGATGGACCGCGCTGCGTTCAGGTGCTATCCCGCGAATTGACATGACCGATCTCTCACTGACCATCCTCCCCGAAGCCGCCGGCGATGCCCAGTCGATCGAGCGGCTGCACGAACGTACCTTCGGTCCCGGCCGCTTCGTGCTCAGCGCCTACCGGATCCGCGAGCACGTCGACCATCTGCTCGAATTGTCCTTCACCGCGCGCATCGGCACGCTGCTGGTCGGCTCGGTCAGGCAATTGCCGGTGCTGGTCGGCGAGACGCCGGCGCTGTTGCTTGGCCCGCTGACGGTCGAGCCGCCGTTCCGCGGCCGCGGTGTCGGCCGTCTGCTGATGGAGCGCGCGCTAAAGGACGCGAAGGCGAAAGGTCACCGCCTGGTGCTGCTGGTCGGCGACGAGCCCTATTACAGCCGTGTCGGCTTCAAGCCGGTCCCGAAGGGCCGCGTTACCATGCCGGGTCCCGTCGACGCCGCCCGCATCCTGGTGTTCGAGCTCGTCGATGGCGCCTTCGAAGGCGTGTCGGGCCCGGTCGGCCCGGACTGGAGCAAGGCGCGGGCAGGGTAGGGCGTCAGGTTCGTAGCCTGTAGCCCGGATGAACGAAGCGATATCCGGGAAACCTGTCGATGCAGATGCACCGCCCCCGGATGTCGCTTCGTTCATCCGGGCTACGAGGCTCATACGGAGTATCGCCAATGCAGGTGCGTCCAGCCGATTCCAGTGAGATCGACCACCTCGCGCAGCTGTGGCACGATGCCTGGCACGGGTCGCATGCGCATCTTGCGCCGCCCGAGCTGGTCCGCCTCCGCACGCTGGCGAGCTTTCGCGATCGCCTCGCAGTCATGCTTGCCGACATCTGCGCCGTCGGCCCCTCCGGTACGCCGCTTGGCTTCTGCGCCCTCAAGGGCGATGAACTGTATCAGCTCTTCGTGTCGCCAACCGCCCACGGGACAGGCGTGGCTGCGGCACTGATCGCCGATGCGGAAGCACGGCTCGCCGCGCGTGGTGTGGAGCTGGCGTGGCTCGCCTGCGCGGTCGGCAACATGCGCGCCGCCCGGTTCTACGAGAAGAGCGGCTGGCGCAACGCCGGCACCTTCGTGATGATGTCGGAAACCTCGAAGGGGCCTTTCCCTGTGGATCAGTGGCGCTTCGAGAAACGGCTGACGCGTAGTTCGTAGCCCGGATGGAACGCAGCGCAATCCGGGCTACGATGCTGTCAATGACGCGCGCGGCCGCGCCTGACACCCCGTCGTTGCCGGGGCCCGCGGGCCCCGGCTTGATCACCGTCAGAACTTGAAGTTCGCGAACGCCCGCACGCCGATACCGGGCATCAGCACCTCGTCCTTGGTGTAGGACACGGAGTTGCGGATGTTCTCGTTGAGGAGATTGTTGCCGACGATGCCGGCCATCATCTCGCGCGCGCCGAACCAGTTGCGGTCGAGCTTGGTCTTGTAGCTCACCTCGGCTTTCAGCAGATTGTAGCCCGCCGTCGGCGTCTCGGCGATCACGGCGATGTTGTTCTGCGCGAAGGCGTGCAAGAGGTTGACGCGCATCAGCCAGTTGTCGTCGCGCCAGAACACGCCGCCGCCCATCCGCACCGGCGGAATGCGCGGCACGTTGGTGCCGTCGCTGAAGGTGGCGCGGACCACGTCGAGCTGGTTCTCGATGCCCCAGATGCCGCCCTGGAACGCGCCGACGTCGAGCTGCGACTGGAATTCGCCGCCGCGGAAATTGGCATTGCGCTGCGAATACACCGCCTGGTTCAGCTCGGCGCCCGGCGTGCCGCAGGAGGCAAAGTCGTCATCGCAGGACACGCCGGTGAGGCGGCGATAGATGAAATTGTCGAAATGCGTGTAGTAGACGGTCGCTTCGAAGCGGAACGGCCCCGTCGCCTTGCGCACGCCGAGCTCGACCGATTTGGCGGTCTCGATGGTGAGGTTGGGATTGCCGATGTCGAAGGTCGCAGTCGCGTCATGGCCGCCGCGTGAAAACAGCTCGGCCGCCTTCGGCGCGCGCTCGACATATTGCGCGGTGATGCTGCCGACCATGCCGCCCGGCAGATCCTGCAGCAGGCCGATGCTGCCGCTCTTGGGCGTGAAGGACGGATTGCGCGCGATCGCCGCCTGCGGCGTGCCGTCGGGCAAATAGTCGGCCGGGAAGTCCGGCGTCGTGCCGTGCAGCTCGACATGCTCGATGCGGCCGGCGATCTGCGCCCGCGTCGCCTCCGTGAACTTGAACTCGTTGAAGGCGTAACCGGCAACGCGCGTGCTGTTGTTGGGGTCCCACAGCCCGTTGAACAGCGTGCCGGGATTGTCCGGGCTCGGCGCGCTCAATTCCTGATGCCCGACCTGGAAGCCCAGCGCCGTCGTCACTTCGGCGAAGCGCGCGTTGAACGGCATCAGCTGCACCTCGGTGCGGATTTCCTGCTCCTTGTTGGTGAAGGTCTGCCTGATGCCGTCGCTGTTGAGGTCGGCGGGATCGGCAAGGCCGATCTCGTTGTGGCGGTAGTCGGTCGCGCCGGCCCAGAAGCGGACGGCGTCGATCGCGGCGGCGTCGGGATGATACTCGCCCTTGACGTTGATCTTGGTCTGATGGCCGTCGATCCGCGTGCGGTGGTCGGCGCCGTCGATGCCGGGGATGTGGTAGAGCGAGTCGTTCTGCGTGATCGATGCGCCGATATAGCCGCCCTGGAAGAAATAGGACCCGCCGATCGAGGCGCCGTCCGAGCGCGTCGCCGAGTTCGGCTGGCGGCCGTTCACGGGGCGCGACTGATCGTTCAGATAGGGATAGCTCGGGATGGAGTAGTCCGAGGTCGTGCGGCCATAGGCGTCGGCGTGGAACGCGAAATTGCCGCCGCCGGTGTCGAGCAGCACGCCGCTTTCGACGCCGCGATCGACCGAAGAGAACGCGGTGCGGGTCTCGGCAGTGACGCAAGGCGAGGTCGCGGCGGTCGCGAGCGGCGCCTTGGTCGGCAGGCCGTAAGCCTGGAATGACGGCGCGCAGTTCGGCACCGCATCCGGAATCCGGTTGTTGGTGGCACTGACGACGCCGCCGATCGAGGTCGAGCCGTAGCGCAGCGCGGCGGGCCCGCGCACCACTTCGATCTGGTTGGTCGCGAGCGGATCGATCGGGACGAAATGATCCTCGCCGAGATCGGACGCGCCGCTCGAATTGGTGCCGTTCTCGACGATGCCGACGCGGTTGACGTCGAGACCCCGGATGATCGGCCGGCTGGAGGCGCCGGGCGCGAAGCTCGAGCCGGTGATGCCCGGCTTGGAGAACAGGAGATCGCCAAGCTGGCCGCCGCCCTCGCGGCGGATCTCCTCGTTCGGCACCACCGTGACCGTCGCGAACTGGTTGGTCACGATAGGCAGCACGCCCTGCTGAGGCGCGGCGGGCACGGCGGCCGCCGGCTCTGCTTCCGCCGCTTGTTGGCGGCTGCGCACTCGCGCGGTCCGCGTGCCGCGGCCCGGATTGCGCGACGGCACCACCGCTCTGCGCACGATGGGGCTCGGCGCCGTCACGGTGACGGCGGGGATCTCGGTCGACGATTTGTCTTGCGCAGGCGTTTGGGCGAAAGCAGGCGTGGCGGCAGCGCCGAGCAGGAGCAGGCTTGCTCCGCCAAGACGCTGCGCGCGTCGCAATTTGAATGACATGGGTCCTGATTCCATTCAGGCGCCGTCCGCGTGATGGTCTTTTGATCGGGAGGCGGCCTGCCGTCGCGGCGCGACGGAATTCGACTTCAACTTCTCCCGGGTATTTGCCGATGCGCGGCGAGCCCGGGCGTGATCAAGCGATGTTGAGAGTCAGGACGCGGGAGGGGCGCGCGGCTGGAACGCCGTGCCGGCCGATTTCAGATGGAGAAATTCGGCATCAGTGGTGCGGTGGAGCAGCTCGATCGCCTGCGGCAGCAGCAGCACGGGCGGCGCTGCCGCTATGACGGTGCCCGCCATCGCGACGACGGCGCAGATCGCGCAATTGTCCTCGCCCTGATGCTCGCGGTCGGGAGCGGCGGGCGATTGCTTCTGGACCGCGGCGCGGTCGATCGCGGCACCTTTGGCGCTGTCGGTCTGCTGGAGCGAGGCCTGGGCAAGCGGCGCGGCCTGCGCGAACCAGTGGCTGTGCCCGAACGTCAGCGCGAACTGTACCAGCATCGCGAACAACGCGAGCCGGGCGCCGTGCCTGATATTCGACCGGAACCACTTCATCTGGAAAGCCACCCCACGTCGCGGCACATCAATTCCCTGACGTTGCGACGTTACAATGTAACATCGCGCGACAGGTCGGTGGATGTCAACGGCGCCTCAGGCCTGTCTGTGCAGGCAGCCGGCCCGATGTGTCGTTCGGGCAACTAGACACGATGGATTCAAGTCCAGTTCAGCGGAGAGCGTTGCTCTCTCCGTTCCCTCTCCCCTTGTGGGGGAGGGGCAGGGAGGGGGGTGCCACACGGACTCTTACCGTCGCGCACAGGCCCGATGCATCGTCAACAACCGGCCCCTTTTCCTGCGCTACCCCCCTCCCTGGCCCTCCCCCACAAGGGGGGAGGGAACGCACCGCCGTCGCGGCGCTACGCGAGTCTCGTCCAATCAAGCTTCGGGCAACTACCTACCGCCCCTCGCGGACCCAGGTCGCGGCAAACGCGCCGAGTAGCAGCAGGAGGCCAATCAACCCGGCAAAGATCGGCAGCACGCCGACGCCCTTGACGACGCTGGCGTCGCGCATCCGCACCCCCATCCAGCCGTCGCCGGCGAAGACGCTGGCCGAACGCACCGGCAGGATGCGCGGCAGCTCGACGTCGGCGCCGCTCGCCACGCGCACGGCGTTGCCGCCGGTCGCCTGCGTCAGCGGCTTCAGTGTCTCGACGGTGGAGGTGACCTCCGAAAACTCCTTCGGATTGGTCGGGCCGACATTGATCAGCGCCTTCAGCGTGCCGTCGGTGGCCTGCCACAGGCCGAGCTCGCTTGCGGGAAGGCTGGCGCGCCATTCGCCGGGATCGCCGGGGCTCAGCGTCAGATCCTGCGACGCGCCGGACGGCGAGGTCACGCTCACCGGCTGGACGCTGTCGGCCATGGTCTGACGCACCACGACGAGGTTCTTGCCCTGCACCTGCAGACGCAGCGCCTCCTCGTCGAGGTCCGGCTGCTTCATCAGCCAGTGCGACATCCGCCTGAGCAGGTCCAGATGCGGGCCGCCGCCCTCATAGCCGCGCGCCCACAACCAGATGTGGTCGGAGAGCAGAAGCGCGACGCGGCCCTCGCCGAAGCGCGACAGGAACAGAAGCGGCTTGCCGTCGGCTCCCGTCATCACCGGCGGGTTGACGGAATTGCGGGTGTCGACGGTCCTGAAGAAACGGCTCCAGCGCGGCGGCTCGCTGGCGGAGCCCTCCAGGGCGCGCGTGACGGGGTGGCGCTTGCCGATGTCGGACAGGTGCGCATAGAACGGCTTTTCCGTCACGCCCACGGGCTCTGCCGGCAGCACTGAATCCAGTGGCGTGCGCCAGATGCTGGTGTTGGAGGCGTAGTCGGGGCCGGCCGAGACCAGCACCGCGCCGCCGCCGCGGACATAGCGCGCGATGTTGTCGAAATAGGCGATCGGCAGCACGCCCTGGCGGGCGTAGCGATCGAAGATGATCAGCTGGAATTCGTTGATCTTCTGCTGGAACAGCTCGCGGGTCGGAAACGCGATCAGCGACAATTCGTTGATCGGCGTGCCGTCCTGCTTCTCCGGCGGACGCAGAATGGTGAAGTGCACGAGGTCGACGCTGGCGTCGGACTTGAGCAGATTGCGCCAGGTGCGCTCGCCCGAATGCGGCTCGCCCGAGACCAGCAGCACGCGCAGCTTGTCGCGCACGCCGTCGATGGCAACGACGGCGCGGTTGTTCACCGGCGTCAGCTCTCTCTCGAGCGGCGAGGCCTCGATCTCGACGATGTTCGGGCCGGCATGCTTGATGTCGACGTCGACGCTCGCGGCCTGGCCGCTCGAGAGCGTGCGCTCGTTGATGACCTCGCCGTCCCTGCGGATCGTGACCTTGGCGCGCTCGCCGGAGACGCCCTGGTCGTCGAGGCGATAGCTGATGGTCTGGGTCTGGCCGACGATACCGAAGCGCGGCGCCGCCGTGATCGCGATGCGGCGGTCGCGCTCGTCCTTCTGGCCGGTGATCAGCGCATGCACCGGCGCCTGGAAGCCGAGCGCCGTGGCGCTGGCCGGAATGTCGTGGACGCGGCCGTCGGTGATCAGGAACGCGCCGGCGACACGGTCGACCGGCACGTCCGACAAGGCCGAGGCGAGGGCGCCGAACAGCTTGGTGCCGTCGGTCTCGCCGTCGGCCTGTCCGGCTTCGACGACACGGACCTCCAGTCCCTTGACCTTCTTCAGGCCATCGACCAGCGCCTCCTGCGCTTGCGCAGCCTCGCGATTGCGGTTGCCTAAATTCTGGCTCGGGCTCTTGTCGACGACGACGGCCGCGACCGAGGTGAGGGGATCGCGGTCCTCGCGGGTGAAGGAGGGATTGGCGAGCGCGAGCAGGAACAGCGCCAGCGCGGCCACGCGCACAGCGGCGCCGCGCGCGCGCGCAACCAGCAGCAGAAGCGCGATGACGACGATCGCGGCGAGCGCGAGCCACAGCACGATCGCGGGAACAAGCGGCGTGAATGCGATGCCGTAATTCATATCGGTCCTATTGCCCCAGCCGTTCGATCAGGGCCGGTGCGTGCACCTGGTCGGCCTTGTAATTGCCGGTCAGCGTGTACATCACGATGTTGGCGCCGGCGCGGTAGGCGAATTCGCGCTGGCGGGTGTCGCCGCCGGTCACCGGCAGCATGGCCTGGCCGTCGGGCCGCACCGCCCAGGCGCCGGCAAGATCGTTCGAGGTGATGATGATCGGCGAGACGCCGTCGCCACCGCGCGCCGGCCGCTGCGCGCTGTCCTCGTCCTCGTCGCGCGGCAGGGTCTCGACCCAGGTCTGGCCGGTGACGAATCGACCGGGGAAGTCGCGCAGCAGGTAGAAGGTCTTGGTCAGCACGTGCTCGCGCGGCACCGGCTCGAGCTCGGGCACGTCGAGCGAGGACAGGATCTCGCGCAGCGTCTGCATGCCCGGGGTCTGCGCCGCGCCGTTGGCGCCGGGTGGCGCCTCGATCGCGTCGCGGGTGTCGAACAGCACGGTGCCACCCTGCTTCATGTAGGCGTCGATCTTGTTGATGGCATCCTGCGGCGGCTTCGGCGCGCCCGGCACGATCGGCCAGTAGATCAGCGGGAAGAAGGCGAGCTCGTCGCGCGCGGGGTCGATGCCGACGGGATCGCCGGCCTCGAGCGCGGTGCGCTGCGCCAAAAACAGCGTCAGTCCGTTCATCCCCGCTTTTACGATGGAATCGACGTCGGCATTGCCCGTCACGACATAGGCGAGGCGGGTCTGCGACGTCGTCTTCATCGCGAAATCGTCCGCGGCGCTGTCGGCGCGTGACGGCGCGGGCGAGAGCGAGGCGAACAGCAGGCCAAGCACGATCATCGCGGGCGCGGCGCGGCGGCGCAGCAGCGCGGCGATCCCGCCGCCGAGCACCGCGACGATGATGGCATCGACCAGGAACAGCGCGAGCGCGGTCGACAGCAGCCAGCCGCGCAGGTCCCGCGGCTCGGCATTGGTGTAGGTGGCATGCCGGGCGCGCAGGCTCGCGGTGTTCAGCGCGGCGATGCGGTCGGCGCTGGCAAGCGTGTTCACGGCGAGCGGTCCTTCGGCCGGACCATAGAAGCCCGGCGGATGATCTGATGTGGCCCGGTCGCGGTAATCCGCGGGCAACGGCTTTGCCGTGGCCGGCGGCGGCCCGAAGGCGCCGAAGCCGTCGAGGATGTGCAACGGGGCCACCGTCTCGGTGGTCGCTTCGCCGGCAACGCCTGCGCCGGGCTTGGACGTGTAGCCGGACATGTCGACGACCCGCCGCAGCATTTCGACGAAGGTGCCCGACATCGGTAAGTCAGACCAGCGCATGTCGGCGCTGACGTGGAACAGGCTGACGAGGCCCTTGCCGCGATGCTCGCCGGTGACCAGCGGCGTGCCGTCTTCCAGCGAGGCCCAGCTCTTGGTGGCGAGCACCGCATCGGGCTCGGCCAGCACCTGGCGGCTCACGGTGACGTCCTTGGGGACGGCGACGCCGGCAAACGGGCCGTCGGCCGCGAAGGTCGCAAGATGCTGCGGCTTCTCCCAGGTCAGGCTGCCGCCGAGCGTGCGGCCGCCCTTGCGCAGCTTGACCGGCACGAGATCGTCCTCGGCCTGCGCCAGCCGGGGACCGGCGAAGCGCACCAGCACGCCGCCCTGGTCGACCCAGGCATTGAGGCGCTCGCGCAGCTCCGGCGCGATGGTGCCGACATCGGCGAGGATGATCATCGGCAGCTTCTGGTCCAGGAATTGTGTGATGCCCTGCTGCGGCGAACCCTTGTCGGCGAGCCTGACGTCGGCGAACGGCGCCAGGGCGCGGGTGAGATAGAAGGTCGGCGCCAGCAGCGGCTGCGCGGTCTCGCTGGTCGCACCCGAGACGATGCCGATGGCACGGCGGCGCCAGCGCTTGTCGAGCAGCTGCACCGCGCCGGCGGAGCGCTCGCCCGATATCTCGAGCCGCGTGATGTCGTTGCGCAGCTCGACCGGCAGATCGAACGCGGCGTCGGTCTCCTTGTCCTGCGGGCCGAACGTGTAGCGGGCTTCTCCGATCGGCGAGGCCTTCTGGTCCAGCGCGCGCACGGTGCCCATGGCGATGCCGCTGTCGGTGCGCAGCACCTTCACCGTCATCTTCGCCGCGGCGTTCTCGGCCGCGACCAGCGCCAGCGGCGCGGAGGTACCGCCTTCGAACACGGTCAGGCTGCGATCACCGATGGTCTTGCCGAGGCCAGCTACGAAGTCCTCGCCGCGGCCGGTGTCGACGCCGTCGGACAGCCAGGCGATCTCGCAGTCGCCGGTGGCCTTCAGGAAGCGGTCGACCGCGGTCAGCGTCTCGACGCGGTCGATCGAATAGGGCTTTGGCGCGAGCTGCCGCAGCGCGACGCGCGCGGCGCCCGCCGGCATCAGGGTGATGTCGCGGTTCGGCTCGGACAGCGGCACCAGCGCGATGGCGCGGCGGTCGTTGTCGGCATTGGCGATCAGCTCGTCGGCGGCCCTGATCCTGACGTCCCAGTGTGACGCCGCGCTCCAGCCGTCGTCGAGCATGATCATCAGCGGCGCCTTGCTGTCGGCTGCGCCTGTTTGCGGATTCCAGATCGGGCCGGCAGCCGCGAAAATGACGAGAGCCGCAGCCAGGAGACGCAATGCGGTCAGCCACCACGGCGTCCGCGAGGGCGTCTCCTCCCGCGGCGCGATGTCGAACAACAGGCGCGTCGGCGGAAACTCGACGCGGCGCGGCCGCGGCGGCATCACGCGCAGCAGCCACCACAGCACGGGCAGGCTGACGAGGCCGATCAGGAGCAGCGGTTCGGTGAAGGCGAGCGGCAGTCCCATCATGCGGCCGGCCCCACCTTGATCGTCGTGGTGCGGGCGCCCGACTTGCTCACCTGCATGCCGGCATGCAGGAACAGCAAGAGCTCGGCGGCGGAGCGGTCGGTGGCGTGCGTGGTGAACAGCCAGTCCAGCGTGTTGGTCTCTGCGCGGATCTGGTCGCGGTGCAGCGCGAGCCGCGCGGTGTAATCCTGCGCCCAGCTCTCGGCGCGGCCGGCGGTGATCACGCCGAAGCCTTCGGGCTCGACGAACTCGACGCGGCCGGAATAGGGGAACGATTCCTCGGCGGGATCGACGATTTGCACCATGGTGCCATGCGCGCCGGAGCCGGAGAGGCCTGTGAGCGTCGTCTTGATCTCCGTGATCGGCGACCAGAAATCCGACAGCACGATGATCTCCGCCAACGCCGCCGGCACGAAGGACGGCGGCAGGCTGAGGCGGTCGGCATCGTCATGCAGCATCGCCTGCGCCATCTTGTCGATCACGCTGCGGCTCGCGGTCGGCGCCATCAGGCCGGGAATGCCGACGCGCTCGCCGCCGGACACCAGCAGCTCGGCCAGCGCGAAGGCGACGATCAGCGTGCGCTCGAGCTTGGACTCGCGCGCGGTTTTCGAGGCGAACGCCATCGACGGCGAGCGATCCGGCCAGATCCACACCGTGTGCGAGGCTTCCCATTCGAGCTCGCGGACATAGAGATGGTCGTCGCGCGCCGAGCGGCGCCAGTCGACGTTCTGCGCCGGCTCGCCGGAAACGAAGCGGCGGTATTGCCAGAAATTCTCGCCGGAGCCGGCGCGGCGGCGGCCGTGAAGGCCGTGGATGACGTTGGCGGCGATGCGGCGGGCTTCGAGCACCAGGCGCGGCAAGGAAGCAGCGAGCGTGCGGCTTTCGCCATCGGCACGTCGGATCGCAATGATCTCCTTCGCTGTGTGCCCGTTCTCCGCTGCCATCAACCGATCCGTGTCTTCAATTGCCGGATCACGTCCGGAATCGTGCGGCCTTCGGCGCGCGCCTGGAACGTCAGCGCCATGCGGTGCTTCAGCACGGGCTCGGCCAGGTCGAGCACGTCGTCCACCGAGGGCGCCAGCCGTCCGTCGATCAGCGCACGGGCACGCACCGCCAGCATCAGCGATTGGCTGGCGCGCGGGCCGGGGCCCCAGGCGATGAACTTGCCGGCTTCGCCGGCGTCAGGACCTGGACGGGCCGAGCGCACCAGCGACAGGATCGCCTCCACCACGGAATCGCCGACCGGCAGGCGCCGGATCAGCCGCTGCGCCGTGATCAGCGCGTCGGCGGTCATCGAACCCCTCGCCAGCGTTTCCTCGGCGCCGGTGGTTTCGAACAGGATACGGCGTTCGGCGTCGCGATCGGGATAGTCGACGTCGATCTCCATCAGGAAGCGGTCGAGCTGCGCTTCGGGCAGCGGATAGGTGCCTTCCTGCTCCAGCGGGTTCTGCGTCGCGAGCACGTGGAACGGCTTCGGCAGATCGTGGCGCGCGCCGGCGACGGTGATGTGCTGCTCCTGCATCGCCTGCAGCAGCGCCGATTGCGTGCGCGGGCTGGCGCGGTTGATCTCGTCGGCCATCAAGAGTTGCGCGAACACCGGACCTGCGATGAAGCGGAAGGCGCGCCTCCCCGCGGTGCTCTCATCCAGCACCTCGGCGCCGAGAATGTCCGACGGCATCAGGTCCGGCGTGAACTGGATGCGCTTGGCATCGAGGCCGAGCGTCACGCCGAGCGTCTCGACCAGCTTGGTCTTGGCAAGGCCGGGCACGCCGATCAGCAGTGCGTGGCCGCCGGAGAGGATGGTGACCAGTGTGTTCTCGATCACGCGATCCTGGCCGAAGATGACGGATGCGATCGCCTCCTTCGCTGCGCGAATCTGGCTCGACACCTGCTCGGCCGAACGGACGATCCCGTCCTCGAGTTTCTCGACACTCTCCGCCATTCGTTTAGCTCCTTCAGCGCGCCATGCGGCTTGCGTCGCGATGTCATCGCATCACGCCAGGCCATCACGCTAGATCATGGGCCCTATGCTAGACTTGCAGGAAGGCCATGTATTCGTTGAATTAACCTATCCCCACCTTATCGGCTTCGGGTTATGTACGGCATCACGAAGTGGCGACCTACCCCACCGGACTAATCCGGGGTGGAACCGTGCACCCGAGAACAACGTAGACCTGCACCAATCGTGCCAAGGACAAAGTCAGGGCAAACCATGGCGAACCAAGGGCAGAGCGCGGATCGCGGTCTCGAGGGACTGACTGTCGCCGCCAAAAGTGCTGCCAATGCCGAAGGCGCCAAGAAAGGCCTGCCTCCGGTGCATCTGTGGAATCCGCCGTTTTGCGGCGATCTCGACATCCGAATCGCCTCCGATGGTACTTGGTTCTACTTGGGGACGCCAATCGGGCGCCCCGCGCTGGTGCGGCTGTTCTCGACCATCCTCAAGCGCGAGGGCGACAAGCATTTCCTGGTCACGCCGGTGGAGAAGGTCGGCATCCGCGTCGACGACGCGCCCTTCATGGCGGTCGAGATGCAGAAGGACGGCGAGAGCAACCATCGCGTGCTGCGCTTCCGCACCAATGTCGATGACTGGGTCACCTGCGATGCCGCGCACCGGCTGCGTTTCGAGCAGGCCAAAGACGGCGGGCTGACGCCCTATCTGCATGTTCGCGCCGAGCTCTGGGCCAAGGTCACAAGGGCGCTCTATTACGATCTGGTTGACATGGGTGAGGAGCGGATGGTCGATGGCCAGCCGATGTTCGGCGTCGAATCATCAGGCGAATTCTTCCCCATGGCCGATGCGGAGCAGGTGAGGGCCGCGCTTTGAACAAGCCTATTCTAACGACCGGTCCGGTCCCGCTCGGCGCGGCGGATTTCTTCGCCCGTTCCAGGGCGAAGCTCGGCTTCGACGTTCCGCTCGGCCTCTACGATCCGAACATCATTCCCGCCTCGGGCGATCCCGGCACCGACAAGATGCTCGAGATCGTCGCGCGCGAGCAGCCGGTGCGCCCCGCGGCGGTCCTGATCGCGGTGGTCGATCATCCCGAGCCGACCATCTTGCTGACGCAGCGCTCGGCGCATCTCAACGACCATGCCGGCCAGATCGCTTTCCCCGGCGGCAAGATCGACGCCACCGACGCCTCGCCGCTGGATGCGGCGCTGCGCGAGGCCGAGGAGGAGGTCGGGCTGTCCAGAGATTTCGTCGAGCCGATCGGCTATCTCGATCTCTACGGCACCGCCTTCGGCTTCCGAATCCTGCCGACGGTCGCCAGGGTCAGGCCCGGCTTCGAGCTCACCATCAATCATTCCGAGGTTGATGACGCGTTCGAGGTGCCGCTATCCTTCCTGATGAACCCGGTGAACCATCAGGTGCACAGCAAGGAATTCCGCGGCATGGAGCGGTTCTACTACGCGATGCCGTTCGCGGAACGCTACATCTGGGGTGCGACGGCGGGCATGCTGCGTGTGCTGTATGAGCGGATCTATTCATCATGATCCGGACGGTTCTGACCGAGATCGGAATCTTCCTCATTCCCTTTGCCGTCTACGCGTTGTTCCTGGCCGCGACGCGGTCCGGCCTGTTCGCGCGTTCCTCCTGGCCGGTTGCGGTCGTCGCGCGCCTTGCGCTGGCGGCGATCGTGCTGGTGATCGCGGGCCTGATCGGACTTGCGCATTTCTCCGGCGCCGCCCCGGATTCGACCTACGTTCCCGCCCATATCGAGAATGGCCGGCTGGTGCCGGGCGTGGAAAAATAGGGGCCGCACGATGAGCGCGGAGCCGATACTTGCGCCAATTCTTGCCGATGCGCCCTGGCTGACCGCAGGCGGGACCGCGCGCGTCCTGCAATTGCTCAACTCTGGCGGCGAGGAAGCGCGCGTGGTCGGCGGCGCCGTACGCAACACGCTGCTCGGTCTTCAGCCCGGCGACATCGATATCGCGACCACCGCGCGGCCGGAGGAGGTGATCCGGCGCGCCAAGGCTGCCGGCATCAAGAGTGTACCGACCGGCATCGACCACGGCACCGTCACGCTGGTGATCGACAGCCACCCCTATGAAGTCACGACCCTGCGCGAGGACACCGAAACCTTCGGCCGCAAGGCCAAGGTCGCATTCGGCCGCGACTGGGTCAAGGACGCCGAACGGCGCGACTTCACGATGAACGGCCTGTCGGTCGATGCGGCAGGCGTGGTCTACGACCATGTCGGCGGCATCGCGGATGCCAAGGCGCGTCGCGTGCGCTTCATCGGCGATCCCGACCAGCGCATCGCCGAAGATTATTTGCGCATCCTGCGCTTCTTCCGCATCCACGCCGCCTTTGGTGCCGGCGATCCCGACCGCGACGGCTATCTCGCCTGCATCCGCGGACGCGCGGGTCTTGCCAGCCTCTCGGCCGAGCGCGTGCGCATGGAGATGCTGAAGCTGCTGGTGGCAGCTCGCGCCTCCGCGGCCGTGCTGGCCATGGCCGATGGCGGATTGCTGCAGGCGCTGATCGGCGGTGTCGCCTATACCGGCCCGCTGGAAACGATGATCGCGATCGAGCGCGAACTCGGCCTCGCTGCAAGCAGCACGCGGCGCCTAGCCGCGCTGACCGTTGCAGTGACCGAAGACGCCAAGCGCGTCGCCGCGCGCCTGCGGCTCTCCAATGCCGAGACCAAGGCACTGGATTCGATGGGCCATCGCTGGTGGCGCTTCACGACCAAGGACGAGGCCAATGCGCGGCGTCTGCTCTATCGGCTCGGCCCCGAGCGTTATCACGATCGTGTGTTGCTCGGCTGGGCGCGGGCCGGCGGCGACGTCACCTCGATGCGCTGGCGCGCTCTCGCCGAACTGCCGCAGCGCTGGACTGCGCCGAAATTTCCGCTGAAGGCCGCCGACTTCATCGCCCGCGGTCTGGCCGAAGGACCCGCGCTCGGACATGTGTTGACGCTCGCCGAGGACGCTTGGCTTGCGGCGGATTTTCCCCTAGAGGAAGCCGCACTCGCTTCCATCGCCGATCAAGCTGCGGCACGAATCAGCCGCGACGAGAGAACGTGACCATCGTCTCAGGCTTCGCCGACATCTCGATCTTTCAGCTCCTGCTGGTCGCGTTGATGGCGTTGTTTGCTTCGATCATCGGTGGTCTCGCCGGCTACGGCACCGGCGCCCTGATGCCGCTGGTGCTGGTGCCGCTGGTCGGCGCCGAGCCCGTGGTGCCGATCATCGCGATCTCCGCACTCTTCACCAATTCCAGCCGAGCGATTGCTTACTTGCGCTACGCCGACCGCCGCCGCGCGCTGATCGTGCTCGCCTGCGCCGCGCTGACGACCGCACTCGGCGCCTACGGTTACACGCGTCTCACTAATGCCGGCGCGGCGCTCGTGATCGGCTCCATGCTGATCCTGAGCGTGCCGCTGCGCCGCGTGCTCCGCCGCCGAAAGGTCAAGATCGGCGACAGCGGCCTTGCCGCTGGCTCAGTCGGCTACGGCGTGCTGGTCGGCGGCACCTCGGGCTCCGGCGTGATCCTGCTATCGCTGCTGATGGCCGCCGGCCTCGAAGGCGCCGCCGTGATCGCAACAGACGCGATGATCTCGCTCGGCACCGGCCTCATCAAGATCTCGGTGTTCGGCCTCGCCGGCGCCGTGACCGCGCAGGTGCTCGCCTTCGCGCTGCTGATCGGAGCGATCGCCATCCCCGGCGCGTTCCTCGCAAAGGCCTTCGTCGAGCGTATGCCGCTGCACATCCACACCGCGATCCTTGATGTCGCGGTGATCACCGGCGGGCTGGTGATGATCTCGGCGGCGGCGAAGCAGCTCGTCGGGTAGATCGGCGTGAGCAACATCAGCAGCGCAGAGGGGCAGCGCACATTGCATAGATCGGCTGGCAATCGCGAAGGCCGAATTGATCGCGCGCCCGCTTCCGAGCTGAAGCGCAGACGGCCCTGACCCTGACGTTTAATCCATACCGGCAAACGAACGCGGGAAGGATTCCGATCCCCGCAGTTCGCGCGGCAATGCGTCATCGAATCGCAACCGGGTTGTGAAGCACTTCACAACACAGCTTCAGCGCGTGGCGTAAGCTCAGCGTCATTGAGGCGTGTTGCGGATGCGGCGGGCTCCTCGGCGTGGTCGGCGCTGGCCAGTTCACGACCATGCCCGAGCTATGAAAGCCGCCAGAAGCTGCGCCGCCTAACATTACATATTGCAGAGGCCTTGCATGAGCACGTCGGCGGATCGTCACCGGATGGCAGCCTCCATTCTCAGCTTCGAAGCCCGGCGCGATAAACAGGGACGCCTGACGATCTACAGGCTGCCGGCTGACGACGGTGGAGGAGCATATGAAGTCGCGGGCATCAACGAACGTTTCCATCCCGAAGAAGCACGGATGCTGGCCGATTTGATCGAGGGGGCCACTTTCAAGAGGCGGAACGGGCGGCCTGCGAAATCATAGCCACTTACACTGATGGTGTGTCGAGTTGGTCGAGAAAGCCGGCGATCGAATGTTACTTGCGAGATTGCTGCTTCAACCGCGGTCCTCGCGGTGCTGCGCGAATACTCCAAAGAGCATTGCATGTTCCTGACAGTGGCGTGATCGATGACGCCGGACGAGCGCTCGTAGCGGCCCGCGAGGACGACACGTTGGAGCTTCTGCAAGACCTGCGCGCTGCGCGCGAACAGTACGAGCGGGATGTCGCGAAACGCAGTGAGACGAGCAAGTTTTGGAAGGGCCTGGTCAACCGGTGGAATAACGCATTGAACGTCGCAAAGAGTTTTATCACCAGCTCAGAGGAGGTTGCATTGACCGATACACAGATCGAAAGCCCCAGGATTCAGCCTCAATCTCGCGGCTTCAGCGCATCACGGGCCGCGACCAATGCAATGCTGTCGAGTGGCGTTGCGGACGCTTCTGCGGAGATCGCGCCAATCGCAGAGATATCCGCTCCATTGACGAGTGAGTCGACCAGGCCCGTTGCTTTGCGTGCGCTTCGGCTCGGTTCGCAGGGACCACTCGTGAAAGCTTGGCAAAGCTTCCTGCAGGGACAGCATTTCGATCCGGGTGGCCTCGACGGAGAGTTCGGCGACAAGACCCAGGCGGCGACGAGTGCGTTTCAGGCGGCAAACGGACTGACGAGCGACGGCGTGGCAGGTCGCGAAACGATGATGAAAGCCATGCAGCTCGGATTTGAGCTCATTGAAGAGCCGGCCGCTGACATGACGGGTTCAAACTTCCCGCCACGGCCGGATTTTCCGCCGCTCGAAAATACGGCCGCGAGACGGGCGGTTTTTGGCGCGTTCAACTTCGTCTCGGAGCCTCGTCCGGATAACCGCGAGAACATCCGGATCCTCGGGACTTGGACCAGGGACAACATCGTGAGCGTTCCCATTCCCCAACTGCGGAAGGCTTTGGGACCGCATGCTCCTGCCTCCATGCAATTCCATAAGCTCGCGGCGGCACAGCTCAAGGCGCTTTGGGAGGAGTGGGAGAGCGCGAGTCTGCTGGATAGGATCCTGTCATTTGACGGAGCTTTCGTGCCTCGCTTCATCAGGGGATCGACGACGCAATTGAGCAACCACGCTTTCGGAAGCGCGTTCGACGTCAACGCCGACGAGAATCCGTTGGGGGCTCGGCCCAAGCTCGTGGGCACGCGCGGAGCGGTCCGGGAGTTGGTCCCGATCGCCAACAAACATGGATTTTATTGGGGCGGGCACTTTGGAAGCCGGCCCGATGGCATGCATTTCGAAATCGCCTTTATCCAGTAGGGCGAACGAAATCGCATCGTGCGCAAGTCGGCATCGAACGCGACCTGATAGATCGGGGCCGAGTCCTCGGCCCGATCCTTCATTTCTGTTCTGAGAGGGAGATCCGACGTGCTGGAGCTGAGGCACACCCGATCCAGATAGGATGCGGTGTAGGCGGGCCTACTCTTCGTCCTCTTCCTCGTCCTCATCATCCTCTTCCTCCTCTTCCACCTGCACGAGCGTGGCCAGCGGCAGCGTCTCGCGGAACAGGTCGCCTTCCATGCCCATCCAGAGGCAGAGCACCTCGTCCTGCCTCACTTCCGCGACCGTCAGCGGTTGGCCGCCGGATTTCAGCATCACGACATCACCGGCTTTCAAGTCCATGGATTGTCCTTTCGCGCGATCGATCCGGACGGGAGCCTAGCAAGCGGTCATGACAGGCCGATCACGCCGGCCGGCCGTGCCGGGAAATTCCAGCGGCGGGTGGCGATCCCGGTCGACACGCTGGGCAATCGCATATGGCAGCGGCTTCCTCCGTGGCCATCCTTCGAGACGCCCGCCGTTGGCGAGCCCTCAGGATGAGGATCGCGTGCGACGCCCGCAGTCACCAATCGGCCATGATGAAGCTAGCGGTTCGTCAGCAGCAGGAGATGCGGCAGGGCCTCGGTGTCGACGGTCGCGCCCAGGCGAGCGTAGAATTGCATCGCTGACGCGTTGTGTTTCCAGACATCCCAGCCGAGCTTCGTGACGCCGTGATCGGCAGCCCATTCCTTGGCCTTCGTCATCAGCGCTCTGCCGACGCCCTTCCTGCGCGCCTCGGCATGCACCACGATGTCACTGATGTACATGCCCGCCTGGGCGCTATAGAGCTCGTGGGTCAGGATCCAGGCGATCAGGCCCGCAACGCGATCTTCCAGCAGTGCGACGAAGAGGTGCACGGGCGCATGCTCGTGGACATAGAAGGCGAGATAGCGCTCGAGCGTCAGAGGCGGTGGCGGCTCTTCGATATGGGCCGCCAACGCTTCCGCAAGGCTCCGAACCGCAGCGTAATCGCCCGCCTCAGCTCTACGGATGCTCAATTCCCCACTCACGATGCCGCGCCCTCGTTACGTCAGCAGGCGAAGAAATTTCCCGCACCCGAGCTGCCGTAGGGCGGTGATCTTCTCGCGACGAACGCGGAAACGCGGGCGGGGAAACCAGTCCATCGCAAGTTTCGACGATGACATCATACCCCTGTTTTGGCCGACGGATCAAAGTCGTTTCGTGAAATCCGCAAGCCATTGATCTTGCAGGGGGCCGCTACTGTGCATGGGGTTGTTTTTCGATATTTTGTTGTGTGCCCTGCTCAGGGCTAGCCCGGCACCAGCTCGGTCAGCGAGCGGATGATGCGGTCGGGCCTGACCGTCGAGCCTTCGGGCAGGCCATCGCCGTGCACGTCGATCCAGATCGAATAGATGCCGAGGCGCTGCGGCGTCACCACTTCCCATTCCAGATTGTCGCCGATCATCCAGGTATCCTCGGCGGAGACGCCGAGTGCCTCCATGGCGTGCAGATAGGCGCGCTCCTCCGGCTTGCCGAAGCCGTGCTCGCCTTCGATCTGGATGTGGTCGAAGCGATGGGTCAGCTCGAACCGCTCGACCTTGGCGCGCTGCATGTCGGCGGCGCCGTTGGTGACCAGCGCGAGCTTGATGCCGCGTGCCCTGAACGCGTCGATGGCATCGTGCGCGCCGGGGAAGACGAAGATGGCTTCCTCGCGATAGGTGGTGAAGCGGTCGGCGATGCGATCGGCGAGATCGTCGGGCAGGGCGCGATGGCCGTTTGCGGCGAGCGCGGCGAAGCCGCCGCGCACCGTGAGCCGCCGCGCCTCGCCGAGCTTCATCCGCCAGATCGGCTCCGCAGTCGACCAGAACTGCCGCGCAAAGGCGAGCACTGCGGTGGCGACCTGCGGCGGCGGCAGCGGCGCCAGCTCCTCGGCAAACTCGTTCGCGATCGTGTTCCAGGCGATCTCGGGCCGGCCATAGGCCGACAGGATGGTGTCGTCCATATCGATCAGCATGGCGCGCGGCAGCGGCCTCGAGACAGTCATGGCCACTTCACCTCCGGCGGCATCGACGACAGGATCGAATCCACATTGCCGCCGGTCTTCAGCCCGAAGATGGTGCCGCGATCGTAGAGCAGGTTGAATTCGACATAGCGGCCGCGCCGGATCAATTGCTCCTCGCGGTCTGCGGCGGTCCAGCCCGCCGCGAAATTGCGCCTGACGATGTCGGGATAGATCTTCAGGAAAGCGCGGCCGACGTCTTTGGTGAAGGCGAGGTCGGCGTCCCAGTCGCCGCTGTCGTGCCAGTCGTAGAAGATGCCGCCGATGCCGCGCGCCTCTTTGCGGTGCGGCAGGTAGAAATATTCGTCGCACCATTTCTTGTATTTGTCGTAGTCGGCAACGCCGTTCGGCTGGTTGCAGGCTTGCTTCATCGCGGCGTGGAAAGCGATGCTGTCGGCATCGTCCTGGGTGCGCCGTCGGTCGAGCACCGGCGTGAGATCGGCGCCGCCGCCGAACCAGGCTTTCGTGGTGACGACGAAGCGGGTGTTCATGTGCACGGCGGGCACGTTCGGATTGCGCATATGGGCGATCAGCGAAATGCCGGAGGCCCAGAATTTTGGATCGTCCGCGGCGCCGGGAATCTGCGCGCGAAACTCAGGCGCGAATTCGCCATGCACGGTCGAGCAGTGCACGCCGACCTTTTCGAACAGGCGGCCATGCATCATCGACATCACGCCACCGCCACCGGCCGCTCCGGTATGGTCGGTGCGTTGCCAGGGCGTGCGCTTGAAGCGGCCTGCTTCGCCTGGATAGAGGCTTTGCGGGGCGTCGTCCTCGAGCCGCTCGAAGCTCGCGCAGATGTCGTCACGCAAGGCCTCGAACCAGGCGCGGGCGCGGCCCTTGCGGTCTTCGATCGTCGACATGTCCATCTTCATTCCCGGTCGCTTACCACGCGGAGTGTGCCGTAGGGTAGGCAAAGGCGCCCTTGCGCCGTGCCCACGTCTTCTACCGTCATCTTGAATGGTGGGCACGCTCCGCTTTGCCCACTCTACAAATCTGTCCCTATCGGATGCCGAGCGATTTGTGCGTCTGCACGCTGAGCCGCCATTGCGGATGACGCAGGCAGTAGTCGATCGCGCGCGCGGTGTTCTCGATGACCTCGGGTCCGTCCATCGGCTGCAGCGAGAAGCGCTCGAAGGCGAGGTGCTCGAACGTCTCGGGCGCGGCGAGGGCCTGCGGATAGACCAGCTTCAGCTCGTGGCCCTGGCGCAGCACCAATTCGCTGCCGCCCTTGGGGCTGACGCAGATCCAGTCGAGCCCGTCCGGCGCTGCGATGGTGCCGTTGGTCTCGACGCCGATCTCGAAGCCGCGGGCGTGGAGCGCCCCGATCAGCGCGGCGTCGACCTGGAGCAGCGGCTCGCCGCCGGTCAGCACCACGTAGCGGTTGGCGGCAGCCGCAGTCCATTGCGCGGCGATGGTGTCGGCGAGCTCCGCGGCCGAGCCGTAGCGGCCGCCGAGGGTGCCGTCGGTTCCGACGAAATCCGTGTCGCAGAACTTGCAGGTGGCCTCAAGGCGGTCCGCCTCGCGGCCGCTCCAGAGATTGCAGCCGGCAAAACGGCAGAACACGGACGCGCGCCCAGCATGGGCGCCTTCGCCTTGCAAGGTCAGGAAGATCTCCTTGACCGCGTAACTCAATCGTCTCTCCTCAATCTGTCAGGCTTGCGGGTTCCGGATCTGCCGCAGCGCCTCGCCGGCGGCCATGGCCGCGGTCATGGCGACATTGAGCGACCGCAGCCCCGCCTTGATCGGGATCACCAGCCGCGCATCCGCTGCCTCGACCACCGCGTCGGTGACACCGGCGCTCTCGCGCCCGAATAGCAGGATGTCCGACGTCTGGTAACGGAAATCGCGGTAGTCGGTGGCAGCTTTCGTGGTGAACAGCAGCAAGCGGTAGCCATGGGCGGTGCGCCAGTCCTCGAATTTGGCCCAGGAGTCGTGCCTGATAAGGCTGACATGATCGAGGTAGTCCATTCCCGCCCGGCGGAACAGGCGGTCTGAGACGGGGAAGCCCGCCGGTTCGATGATATGGGCGGCGATGCCCAGGCAAGCGCAAAGCCTGAGAATCGTGCCGGTGTTCTGGGCGATGTCGGGTTGGAAAAGCGCTATCTGCATGGGCTGTGCGAGGGCTGTCTCGGGGGAGATGCGGGGCGGAAATGTCTCAATAAAACATCGCCTGCCCGGGAATTCGTGCATTGCACGCTCCCGCGCCGATAGCGGGCTTGCGCTCGCCCGGCAAGGGTGCCAATAGAACGATTCTGGACTGCTGTTTTGCCCGTTTAGAGGTGAACATGCGAAGTTCTGCCGCCGCGGGGGGCCGCGGGCGCCGGCAGCCTTTCCGGGGACCTCATGGGCGCCCCCTGGAGCGGTTCCACCGGTTGCACAAGAAGAAAGGGTTGGAATCGTGACGACAGCGTCTTCGGCGGACCATCCGACACGCCGTGATTTCTTATTCGTTGCAACGGGGGCAGCTGCAGCAGTAGGGGGCGCAGCTGCGCTCTGGCCCTTCATTTCCCAAATGAATCCTGACGCCTCGACCATCGCCGCCGGTGCGCCGATCGAGGTCGATCTCAGTCCGGTCGCCGAAGGCCAGGACATCAAGGTGTTCTGGCGCGGCAAGCCGATCTACATCAGCCACCGCACCAAGAAGCAGATCGACGAGGCGCGCGCCGTCAACGTGGCGAGCCTGCCCGATCCGCAGTCCGACGAGGCCCGGGTCAAGTCCGGCCACGAGCAATGGCTGGTCGTGATCGGCATCTGCACCCATCTCGGCTGCATCCCGATCGCTCATGAAGGCAGCTACGACGGCTTCTTCTGCCCCTGCCATGGTTCGCAGTACGATTCGTCCGGCCGCATCCGCCAGGGGCCCGCGCCCGCGAACCTGCCGGTGCCGCCGTACCAGTTCGTTTCCGACACCAAAATCCAGATCGGCTGAGCCTCGGATCCTCGTCCGAAGCTTCGCGCCGTCTCGTCGTACTATTTCCTCAGGATCGCATCATGAGCGGACCATCCGACTACCAGCCGAGCAATCCGGCCCTGCAATGGATCGAGCGGCGCCTGCCGATCCTCGGCCTCATGCACTCCTCGTTCGTTGCCTATCCCACCCCGCGTAACCTGAACTATTGGTGGACCTTCGGCGCCATCCTTTCCTTCATGCTGGGGATGCAGATCCTGACCGGCGTGATCCTGGCGATGCATTATACGCCGCATGCCGATCTCGCCTTCAAATCGGTCGAGCTGATCGTCCGTGACGTGAACTACGGCTGGCTGCTGCGCAACATGCATGCGGTCGGCGCATCGATGTTCTTTGTCGCCGTCTACGTTCACATGTTCCGCGGCCTCTATTACGGGTCCTACAAGGAGCCGCGCGAGGTGCTGTGGATCCTCGGCGTCATCATCTACCTCTTGATGATGGCGACCGGCTTCATGGGCTACGTGCTGCCCTGGGGCCAGATGAGTTTCTGGGGCGCCACGGTCATCACCAACCTGTTCTCCGCCATTCCCTATGTCGGCGAGAGCATCGTGACGCTGCTGTGGGGCGGCTATTCGGTCGGCAATCCGACGCTCAACCGCTTCTTCTCGCTGCATTACCTGCTGCCGTTCCTGATCGCGGGCGTCGTCGTGCTCCACGTCTGGGCGCTGCACGTCGCCGGCCAGAACAATCCTGACGGCGTCGAGCCGAAGACGGAAAAGGACACGGTGCCGTTCACGCCGCATGCGACCATCAAGGACATGTTCGGCGTCGCCTGCTTCCTGCTGCTCTACGCCTGGTTCATCTTCTACATGCCGAACTATCTCGGCGACGCCGACAACTACATTCCGGCGAACCCGGGCGTGACGCCGCCGCACATCGTGCCGGAATGGTATTACCTGCCGTTCTACGCGATCCTGCGCTCGATCCCGAACAAGCTCGCCGGCGTCATCGGGATGTTCGGTGCGATCATCATCCTGTGTTTCCTGCCCTGGCTGGACGCCGCGAAGACGAGGTCGTCGAAGTATCGCCCGCTGGCCAAGCAGTTCTTCTGGATCTTCGTCGTGGTCTGCATCCTGCTCGGCTATCTCGGGGCGCAGCCGCCGGAAGGCATCTACGTCATTGCCGGCCGGGTCCTGACGGTCTGCTACTTCGCCTACTTCCTGATCGTGCTGCCGCTGCTCTCGCGCATCGAGAAGCCGCGGCCGGTGCCGAACTCGATCTCGGATGCGGTGCTAGCCAAGACCGGCAGCCGATCGACGCCGATGGTTTCGACCGCGATCATGCTGGCGCTCGCCGGTTCGTTGTTCGCAGGCTCGGTCGACAGCGCGAAGGCGTCTGAAGGCAGCGATACGCCTCCGGGCAACAAATGGTCGTTCTCCGGCCCTTTCGGTAAGTTCGACCGCGGCGCGCTGCAGCGCGGCCTGAAGGTCTACAAGGAGGTCTGCGCCAGCTGCCACGGCCTGTCCTATGTGGCCTTCCGCAACCTCGCCGAGCCCGGTGGGCCCGGCTATTCGGTGGCGCAGGCGGCGGCCTTCGCGTCGGACTACAAGGTCAAGGACGGTCCGAACGATGCCGGCGACATGTTCGAGCGTGCGGGGCGTCCGGCGGACTATTTCCCCTCGCCGTTCCCGAACGAGCAGGCCGCTCGCGCGGCGAACGGTGGCGCGGCGCCGCCCGACCTCTCCCTGATCACCAAGGCGCGCTCCTATAAGCGCGGCTTCCCCTGGTTCATCTTCGACTTCTTCACCCAGTTCCAGGAGCAGGGCCCGGACTACGTCTCGGCATTGCTGCAAGGCTTCGAGGACAAGGTGCCGGAAGGCGTCACCATCCCGGAGGGCTCGTACTACAACAAGTACTTCCCGGGCCACGCCATCAAGATGCCGAAGCCGCTCAGCGACGGCCAGGTGACCTATGACGACGGCTCGCCGACCACGGTCGCGCAGTACTCCAAGGACGTCACCACCTTCCTGATGTGGACCGCGGAGCCGCACATGGAAGCGCGCAAGCGCCTCGGATTCCAGGTCTTCGTGTTCCTGATCCTGTTCGCGGGCCTGATGTACTTCACCAAGAAGAAGGTCTGGGCCAGCTCGCACTGAGCGCTCTGATGCGACGAGAAAATGAAGAAGCCCCCGCAAGGGGGCTTTTTTGTTGGGTCCGTGTCCCGGACGCGCGAAGCGCGAGCCGGGACCCAGAATGCTCGTAGGGGCCCCGGATCGGCAGCGCATCACGCCGCAAGGGGCAACGCGCTGCGCAGCATCCGGGGCACGAGAGTTTGTTTGCGCGGTGATTGCGTCATTCGCATGCACCCGCCAAGATGCCACCAACCGCTCCCCCAAGAACTCATCGGAGGACACCATGGGAACCGCCATCACCTTCAAGCGTCCGGACGGCAAGGAGGCCTCGGGCTATCTCGCCAATGCCGCGCGCGGCAACGCGCCGGGCGTGGTCGTGATCCAGGAATGGTGGGGCCTGTCGGACCAGATCAAAGGCCTGTGCGACCGCTTCGCGCTGGCCGGTTTCGACGCGCTGGCGCCCGATCTCTACAAGGGCAAGGTGGTGCCGTATCACGACACGGACAGCGCCAACAAGGAGATGAACTCGCTCGACTTCATGGACGCCACCACGCAGACGGTACGCGGCGCCGCGCAATATCTGTCGCGTAACGGTGCCAAGGTCGGGCTGACCGGCTTCTGTCTCGGCGGCGCCGTCACCATCATCGGCTCGGTGCATGTACCGGAGCTCGCGGCCGGCGTCGTGTTCTACGGCATCCCGCCGGAGCAGGCGGCCAAGCCCGCCGACGTCAAGATCCCGCTCCAGGCCCATTTCGCCAACAAGGACGATTGGTGCACGCCGGAGCTGGTGGGCGGCTTCGAGAAGGCCATGAAGGCCGCCGGGAAGTCGCTGGAGCTGTTCCGCTATGACGCCGAGCACGCTTTCGTCAACGAGCAGCGCCAGGCCGTGCATGACCGCGAGGCCGCCGAGCTCGCCTGGGGCAGGGCAATCAAGTTCTTCGCCAATCATCTCGGCGGTAACAGCGCAGCCTGACCCAGCCTGTAGCCCGGATGGAGCGCAGCGTAATCCGGGGACTTTCCCTTGTGGCACGAACCCCGGATTGCGCTGCGCTCCATCCGGGCTACTGCCCGGCCACCCTTGACGCCGCCCCCGCGCCATGGTGAGTATCGCCCCCATGAGCACCGCCGTTCGCCCAGCCCGTTTTTGGTGGCGCACCTCCTAACGAGGTGGCCGGTGCGATTTTCCTTTCCCAAATCGTCTGAGGTCGCCAACGCAGTGCGGCGGCCTGATCGTTTGTCCTGTGTGGCGTTTCCTCGGCAAGTCTCGTAAGAGGACCCCAAGAGGATCACATGAACAGGACAGTCTTTGCCCTCCCGGCCAGAAGTGAGTACGCGACCCGCGCGGGTCTCACGATCACGCGCGTGGCGGAGCAGTTCACCGGCGGCGCCAACAGGCTCGACGATCTCGTGAGCCTGCTCGACCGCCGTCGCGGCGTGGTGCTGTCCTCGGGCACGACCGTGCCCGGCCGCTATGAGAGCTTTGACCTCGGCTTCTCCGATCCGCCGCTCAAGCTCGAGACCACTGGCGTCAATTTCAAGCTGGAAGCGCTGAACGAGCGTGGGCAGGTGCTGATCGCCTTCCTGGTCGATGTGCTGCGCGAGCCCTGCGTCGTCATCTCCGAGAAGACGGCGACGCGGCTTGCCGGCCACATCATCCGCGGCGATGCGCCGGTCGAGGAAGACCAGCGTACGCGGCGCGCCAGCGTGATGTCGCTGGTGCGCGATCTCGTCGCCGCCTTCTCCGCCAATGACGACGGACTGCTCGGCCTGTTCGGCGCCTTCGCCTACGACCTGGTGTTCCAGATCGAGGACCTCGTGCAGAAGCGCGCGCGCGAGCAGGACCAGCGCGACATCGTGCTCTACGTCCCCGATCGCCTGCTGGCCTATGACCGCGCCACCGGCCGCGGCGTGGTGCTCTCGTACGACTTTGCCTGGAAGGGCAAATCCACCGAGGGCCTGCCCCGCGAGACTGCCGAGAGTCCGTATCTGAAGACGCCGCGGCAGGGTTTTGCCGATCACGCGCCCGGCGAATATCAGGCAACGGTCGAGACCGCGCGTGCGGCCTTCGCCCGCGGTGATCTCTTTGAAGCGGTGCCTGGGCAGCTGTTCGCCGAGCCTTGCGATCGTTCGCCGGCCGAAGTCTTCCAGCGCCTCTGCGTCATCAACCCGTCGCCCTACGGCGCGCTGATGAATCTGGGTGAGGGCGAATTTCTGGTGTCGGCCTCGCCGGAAATGTTCGTGCGGTCGGACGGGCGCCGGGTCGAGACCTGCCCGATCTCGGGCACGATCGCGCGCGGCAGCGATGCGATCGGCGACGCCGAGCAGATCCGCCAGCTCCTGAACTCGGAGAAGGACGAGTTCGAGCTCAACATGTGCACCGACGTCGACCGTAACGACAAGGCGCGCGTCTGCGTGCCCGGCACGATCAAGGTGCTGGCGCGGCGCCAGATCGAGACCTATTCAAAGCTCTTCCACACCGTCGATCATGTCGAGGGCATGCTGCGCCCCGGCTTCGACGCGCTCGATGCCTTCCTCACCCACGCCTGGGCGGTGACGGTGACCGGCGCACCCAAGCTCTGGGCGATGCAGTTCGTCGAGGATCACGAGCGCTCGCCGCGCCGCTGGTATGCCGGCGCGATCGGTGCGGTGAACTTCGACGGCAGCATCAACACCGGCCTGACCATCCGCACCATCCGCATGAAGGATGGTCTCGCCGAAGTGCGCGTCGGCGCCACCTGCCTGTTCGATTCCGATCCGGCCGCTGAAGACCGCGAATGCCAGGTCAAGGCCGCCGCGCTGTTCCAGGCGCTGCGCGGCGATCCGCCGAAGCCGCTGTCGACCTTTGCGCCCGATGCGACCGGCTCGGGCAAGCGGGTGCTGTTGATCGATCACGACGATAGCTTCGTGCACATGCTCGCTGATTATTTCCGCCAGGTCGGCGCCGACGTTACCGTGGTCCGCCATGTGCATGCGCTCGACATGCTCAAGCGGAAGACATGGGATTTGCTGGTGCTGTCGCCCGGTCCCGGCAGGCCGGAAGATTTCGGGATCAAGAAGACGATCGACGCGGCGCTGGAGAGGAAGCTGCCGGTGTTCGGCGTCTGCTTGGGCGTGCAGGCGATCGGCGAATATTTCGGCGGCGAGCTCGGCCAACTCACCCATCCCGCCCATGGCCGGCCCTCGCGGGTGCAGGTGCGCGGCGGGCGATTGATGCGCAATCTGCCGAACGAGATCGTCATCGGCCGCTATCACTCGCTTTATTTCGAGCGCGACAGCATGCCGGAGGTGTTGTCCGTCACAGCCAGCACCGAGGACGGTGTCGCCATGGCGCTGGAGCACAAGACGCTGCCGGTCGCCGGCGTGCAATTCCACCCGGAATCGCTGATGTCGCTCAGCAATGAGGTGGGCTTGCGTATTGTTGAAAACGCGTTCCGGTTGGATGCGCGTGTCGATTGAGAGGCACCAATGACCTTTGACCACGATATCAAGGCGAGCGTCCGGACCATCCCCGACTATCCCAAGCCGGGGATCATGTTCCGCGACATCACGACCCTGCTCGCTGACGCGCGCGCGTTCCGCCGCGCGGTGGACGAGCTCGTCAATCCCTGGGCCGGCAACAAGATCGACAAGGTCGCAGGCATGGAGGCGCGTGGCTTCATCATCGGCGGCGCAGTGGCGCACCAGCTCTCGGCCGGCTTCGTGCCGATCCGCAAGAAAGGCAAGCTGCCGCACACCACCGTGCGCATCGCCTACTCGCTCGAATACGGCATCGACGAGATGGAGATGCATGTCGACGCGATCCAGCCCGGCGAGCGCGTCATCCTGGTCGACGACCTCATCGCCACCGGCGGCACCGCGGAGGGCGCGGTGAAGCTGCTGCGCCAGATCGGCGCCAACGTCGTCGCCGCCTGCTTCATCATCGACTTGCCCGAGCTCGGCGGCGCCGCCAAGCTGCGCGCCATGGACGTGCCCGTGCGAACGCTGATGACGTTCGAGGGACACTGAGAGGTCGCCGCGATCTTCAGATCGCCTCGGCCTTCAGTTCATCCCGCCAATGCAGCAGGCGCTCCTTCAGGAGTGCGTTCCTGACATAGGCGGTTTCCTCATCCTCCAGGCGCTCGCATTCGCCAAAGGTCAGGCCGGCCTCGCCATGCGCATTCCAGGCAGCCTGGAGGCTGCGGCAGGTGTGGCTGCCTTGGCGTAGCGAGAACCAGATGCGGTTCTGGATCGTCTCGAGGTTCGGTGCCTGGCCGACCCAGGCCTCGCCGGAGGCCGCACAGCGGACGACATAGACGCCCGCGATGGTCTTTCGCTCCTTGTAGGCGGCGATCGCTGCTTTCCGGTCGATGCTCACGGTGACAGGCCTTGCTGAGGGGATACCGATGTCCGCCTCAATAAGCCCGCTTCAACCCGCAGTCAATATTATCCGGGTGAAATTATCTAGGATCGCTGCAGGATCAGGCTGAGCTCGAGCTCGCGGAAAGCAAAGTAATTCCGCCGGGTCCATTGGTGCAGCTCGGTCGACGCGTCCTTCTCTTGGCGCAGATAGCCGGTGAAGGAGAAGTTCAGCCGGTCGACATAGGTCTTGAGGAAGCCGGGCAAGGCAGGCAGGCGGAACAGGCGGCCGCCGGCCATCGCGGCCGGCAGCTCGCCGCGCACGACATATTCATTGTCCACGGTGATCAGGTTCATCCGCGGGATCTGCCCGCGCAGCATCTCGTGGGCGCGGGCCGAGGCGCGGTCGGTGTCGGCGACGAACAGGATCTGTGGTGCGACGTGGCGGCGGGCGGCCTCCTTCAAGAGGCCGATTTCGTCGGTCATCTTGAAGAACTCGTCGAAGGCGTGGAAGCCGAGGTCGATCACCTTGGCCATGCCGTCATCGACGATGACGCGGTCCATCAGCTGCATCTTGCCGTAGGTATCGATCACGTCGGCGGTCTCCGTGATCTTTGGCAGGTAGTCGAGCAGCGACGGTTCCTTCAGATTGACGTCGAAGGCCGCGACATTGCCGTTCTTGAGCAGCAGAAATTCGGCAAGCAGCCGCGCCAGCAGTGTCTTGCCGACCTGCGGGCGGGGCGAGCAGATGATGTAGACGGGCGTTGCGGGCATCGGCAGCTATATCAGTCGAACCTGGCGACCAATCCAGCCGTATCAGCCCTGCTTGCGCAACTATTTTTCGCTGTTTCGGGTGACGGGCTTCGAACCCACGATGTCAGTCAGCCGGATCCGGTCGAACTCGCTCCAGACATTCGCCAGCCAGTGCCGGACATAGCCGCGCAGCACGAAGGAATAGTTCGCGGCCTCGTCGCTGATGCCCTTGTTGGCGACGAATTTCAGGAACGGGACGGAGGACACTTCGACCTGCTCATAGGCCATTTCGTTGAGCTTGGGGATGGTCAGCTCGGTCGCGTCCTTAATGCGGTGGAAGTAGGAATTGTAGGTCGCCTGGTCCCATTGGAAGAACTGGGTGTCGTTGATGAAGTTCTTCACCAGGAAATATTTTGCGCCGGTCATGAAGCCGGCGGTCTCGGCGATCTCCTCCAGCGAGGCGATCGAGGGTCCGAGGATGTGGAACACCGCGAAGGTGATCTGGCCGGCCTTGGCGGCGTCGAGGAAGCCGATGTCGCGCAGCGAAGCCAGCGCAGGCGAGAGCAGGCCCGCGCGAACGTCGATCACGGTCACCGACGGGCTCACCGCGTTAAGTGTGTCGAAGATCTTCATCTGGTCCGATGTCGTCGTCATGTCGACGATCTCGGTGATGTCGGGGTGGAAGCGCTTCAGGGTTCCGCGCGGCGATTCCGTGTCGAAGGCGCGCGTCGGCACGTTGTTGGCGGAAAAATAATCGAGCAAGGTCCGCGACACCGTGGTCTTGCCGACCCCGCCCTTGTCCGCGCCCACCACAACCACTGCCGGCTTTGCCATTGCTGTCCCCTAACGCGCCCCCGATCGCGAGGTCGCAATCGGCCGGGCCCCAAATCGATGTCCCAAGGATGTCCCAAGTCTGCTGTTGGGCGCGAACATGGCAGAAACAAGGGAGAATTCAAATCCTCGGCATGTCGATACGGCAATTCCCGAAGTTTTTCCCAATCGCGGCGAAACCCGCCGCGCATGGCAGGACATCGCGTGCTTAATGACGGCCCCAGGGACCCATGAGATTGCCTGTAGGCTTGCTGCTCGCGGTCTCCGAGGGGCCGGGTGCGGGCAGGGGCGGCGGAGGAGCGGCCGGGCCGCTGGCGTCGTCCCACGGGCCATGACGCAGCGGCGGTGGGGCGTCCTGCAGGTCGGCTTGCGCCTCGGGCTCCTCCGTTTTCTCGGCCAGCGGCCGCGGGCCAGGATCGTGGCCGCCGGCAAACTTGACCAGCGCGTCGACCCGGGACTGCACGGATGGGTGGGTCGCGAACAGATCGGCAAAGCCCTCGCGGGGATTGTCGACGCAGAGCTCCATCACGGCCGAGGTCGCGCCGGGCAGCTCGCCGCGATTCTCGATCTTGCGCAGCGCCGAGATCATCGCATCAGGGTCTTTCGTCAGCTCGACGGAGCCGGCGTCGGCGAGATATTCGCGCGAACGTGACAGTGCGAGCTTGACCACCTGGGACAGCAGCCAGGCCACCACGATCAGCACGATCGCGATGATGATCACGATTACCGCGCCGCCGCCGGAACTCTTGTTGTCGCTCGAGGAGGAGGACGACCGCGACGACGAGGAGGAGCCCGAGGACCATGAGCCGCCGGAGCCGGAGCTCCAGTTGAAATTGGTGAACAGGCGGAAGAACAATTCGCCGAAGAAGCCGACCACGCCGGCGATGATGACGGCGACCACCATCAGCTGCACATCGCCGTTCTTGATGTGGGTCAGCTCGTGGCCCAGCACCGCCTCGATCTCCTTGTCGTTCAGGGCATCGAGGAGACCCGTGGTGACGGTGATCGAATATTGCCGCGGATTGAGGCCGGTCGCGAACGCGTTCAGCGCCGGGCTCTCCATGATCTTCAGCTTCGGCATGGTGATGCCGCGCGAGATGCAGAGGTTTTCCAGCAGATTGTAGAGCCGCGGCTCCTCCTGCCTCGTGACGTCGTGGCCGCCGGTCACCGCGTCGATCATCGACTGGTGGAAGAAATAGGCGATCACGACCCAGGCCGCCGCCACGATCGTCGCAACCGGCGCGGCCACGATCAGATCGTGGAGGGCGCGCCTCAGGTAATAGACGACGGTCTCATTGCCGTTGATGACGACTTCGGCGACCAGCGCGCCAGCATAGACCAGCACGTAGACCAGCATGAACAGGCCGGCGAGCAGCAGCATCGAACGAAGCTTGTTCGAGGCGATGTGCGTGTAGAGTCCATACGCGGCCATGACGCGGGTGCCCTGCCGGCCTATCGGCTCAAGATCAGAACTTCACCTGCGGCGCGGCCTCGACCTCGGTGCGGCTGGCGCCGAGATCGAAGAAGTCCTTCCTGGTGAAGCCGAACATGCCTGCGAACAAGGCGGCGGGCAGCTGCTGGATGCCGGTGTTGTATTCCTGGACCGCGTTGTTGAAGAAGCGGCGGCTCGCCGCGATCTTGTTCTCGAGGTCGGAAAGCTCGGATGCGAGTTGCTGGAAATTGGCGTTGGCCTTGAGGTCGGGATAGGCCTCCGACAGCGCGATCAGCCGGCCGAGCGCGCCGGACAGCTGGTTCTCGGCCGCAGAAACCTGCGCCGGCCCCTGCGCCGACATCGCCGAATTGCGTGCCTTGATGACATCGTCGAGCGTGCCGCGCTCATGCGAGGCGTAGCCCTTCACCGTCTCGACCAGGTTCGGAATCAGGTCGTGGCGCTGCTTGAGCTGCACGTCGATATCGGCAAAGGCCTGGCCGACGCGCTGGCTCAGCGCCACCAGGCGGTTGTAGGCGCTGAAGGCGAACAGCGCGAGGACGACGATGACGCCGAGAACGATCCAGCCGGTCGACATGGAGAACTCCTGAAGGGGGAAGAAGGCAGGCGCTAGCCTAGACCAAATTGGCGCAGGATGAGAGCCCGGCGCAGAGGGGAGGTAAGACTTGGTCGAATGTGGAGCCGCCCGCGTTCAAGGCAAAAGTCCGGAACGAGGTTAACTTTCGGACAGAATAGCGTCGCCCCAGCGCCAGCGGCGTGCCCCAGCATAGGCGGCCTTGTCGCGGCGAGGCACCCTCGTGATGGCGACGCCGTCCTCGGTGCAGAGCTTGGCCGTGATCTCGGCCTTGCCGACATCCGGGGGCGCCAGCACGCGCGCGGCACGGGTAGTCGGCGGCGTTCGGGTCAGCGCGACGTAGATAAGACGCTCGTCCTCGAACGGCATCTCGGCGCCCTTGATCTGGCGGTGCGCCTGCGAGCGCGGCAGGCGCTGGTTGAAATGGCACCAGTCGGGCGCGGTGAGCGGGCAGGGCTTTTCGTGCGGGCAGGGGGCGGCGACGTAAGCGCCAGCCGCGATCAGCTGCTGCCGCAGGGCGAGGATGCGCGCGGTGCCGGCGGGCGTGCCGGGCTCGATCACGACCAGCGCGTGGCGCGCTTTTGCCCAC
This sequence comes from Bradyrhizobium sp. SBR1B, assembly GCF_014198205.1. Taxonomy (NCBI): domain Bacteria; kingdom Pseudomonadati; phylum Pseudomonadota; class Alphaproteobacteria; order Hyphomicrobiales; family Nitrobacteraceae; genus Bradyrhizobium; species Bradyrhizobium sp. SBR1B. The sequence continues at coordinate 19,106 of NZ_JACIHC010000008.1, read as the reverse complement.
ATCGCGTCCGCGAGCTTGCGCTGGTCGCTTTCGCCCAGCTCGCCGATGACGTAGCTGGCGACGACGAGATCGGCTGGCGAGACTTCAGTGAGGTTGCCGCCGGCATCGCCGGGCAGATAGCGGCACTCCGCCAATCGTGAGCTGTCGCGCGCCAGTTCGAGTGCAAGCCGGCTCAAGGTGGCGTTGGCGTCGAGCAGGGTAAAATCCTGCAGCGATGGAAAGGCTTCCGCAGCGGCCCAGCTCGCGGTGCCCGGACCTGCGCCGACATCGAGCAACGTTTCCGGGGCGAGATCGGGCGCAATCTCGGTGAGCGCATTGAGGCTGGCGGCCACGGCCGCGTAGGTCGCCGGCATGCGCGCGAGCGCATAGGCGAGCGCATCGGAGTCCGTCTTGATGGTGCCGGAGCCGCCGCCGGCGCGGTAGGCGGTCGAGATTTTCTGCGACCGTTGTGCAGCGTCGGTGCGGGAGAAGCCCTGCAGCTTGCCGTCGAGGGCGGCCTTGAGTTCGGCGGGGAGGGTGGGGGCTATCATCATCCGCAGTCATGCCCCGCGAAGGCGGGGCATCCAGTACTCCGAGACAGTGCCGTCAACCGAGAAGCCGCGGCGTACTGGATCATCCGCCTTCGCGGATGATGACGTCAATGGGTGTGGAACGACCGCAGCGTCACGCCACGTTCTGGTCGAGGATGTCCACCGCTTCGGACAGGCTGACCGACACCAGCTGCGAGACGCCGCGCTCGGCCATGGTGACGCCGAACAGGCGGTTCATCCGCGCCATCGTGATCGGATTGTGCGTGATGATGATGAAGCGCGTGTCGGTCGAGCCGGTCATCTCGTGCAGCAGGTTGCAGTACCGTTCGACGTTGTGGTCGTCGAGCGGCGCGTCGACTTCGTCCAGCACGCAGATCGGCGAAGGGTTGGTGAGGAACACCGCGAAGATCAACGCCATCGCGGTCAACGCCTGCTCGCCGCCCGAGAGCAGCGACAGCGTCTGCGGCTTCTTGCCCGGCGGTTTCGCAATGATTTCGAGGCCGGCTTCCAGCGGGTCGTCGCTCTCGATCAGGTGCAGCGCCGCTTCGCCGCCGCCGAACAGCTCGACGAACAGGCGCTTGAAGTGGTTGTTGACGACCTCGAACGAGGTCAAGAGGCGCTCGCGCGCTTCCTTGTTGAGGCTCTGGATGCCCTGGCGCAGCCGCTTGATGGCTTCGACGAGGTCGTCGCGTTCGGTGACGAGGCCGGTGTGCTGGGTCTCGACCTCGCGCAGCTCCTCCTCGGCGCGCAGATTGACGGCGCCGAGGCGCTCGCGGTCGCGGCGCATCTTCTCGAGGTCTTCCTCGATGTCGTGCAGCGGCGGCAGCTCCGCACCGGGCTCAAGTTCGGCAAGGCCGGCGACGGCTTGCGGCTCGACTTCCAGCATGTCGCGGATCTCGCGCTCGATGTCCTCGAGCCGGCGCCGGGCGCCTTCCATGCGCTCCTCGGCGCGGGCGGTGGCCTCGCGCGAGCTGGAGAGCGCCTCCAAGGTCAGCTTGGCGACGCGATCGGTCTCGGCCATCGCGGTCTCCGCGGTGGCGAGCGCGTCGGCGGCCATGCGGCGGTCGTTTTCCGCATATTCGATCTCGGTGATCAGCGCGCTGCGCTTCTCGGCGAACACTTGCGGCGCGTTTTCGAGCTCGCTGCGCTCGATCGTGAGCTCGGCGATGCGGGCCTGGATGGTGTCGATGTGGGAGGCCGCACTCTCCTTGCGGTTCTGCCACTCGGTGCGCTCGGCCAGGATCGCCTGCACGCGGCGGTCGGCGAGCTCGGCCTCGCGCGCCAGCGCCTGCGCCTCGGCGCGGACCTGGGCGGCCATGCGGCGATGGCCTTCGATGTCGCTGCGGACCGCGGCGAGACGGGTTTCGGTGTCCTCGCTCGACGGCAGCTCGGAAATGCCGGCTTCGGCATATTCATACGCAGCTTCGGCCTCGGCGCGGTCGGCGGCGAGACGGCTGTGCGCTTCCGACAGTGTTGCCTTGCGCGCGGCATGGCGGCTGATCTCGCGCTCGGCGGTGGCATGACGCTCGCGCGCGACGTTGAGCTCGCGCTGCGCGGCGCGCCAGGCTTCCCGGCTGGCGCCTTCGGTGCTGGCCGCCATCTGCAGCTCGGACTCGGCGTTCTCCAGCGCCTGACGCTTGATCTGCGCGTCGATGCGGGCCTGCTCCAGCTCGTTCTCGATGTCGACGAGGCGGGCGCGCTCGGCCAGGCGCCTCGCTGCGCCGGTCGGGGCGTGAGCGGCCGCGACAAAACCGTCCCAGCGCCAGACGTCGCCCTCGGGCGAAACCAGCCGCTGGCCGGTCTTGAGCTGAGAGACCAGCTCGGCACCGCGCTCGCGCGGCACCACGCCGATCTGGGCCAGACGGCGCGTCAGCTCGGCCGGCGCCTGCACATGATTGGCGAGCGGCACGGCGCCTTCGGGCAGCTCCGGATCGCCGTCGGTCTGGCCGACATTGGTCCAGCGCATCGGCGCCGACGGGTCGATCGGGGCATCGAGATCGTCGCCGAGCGCGGCGCCGATCGCCTTTTCAAAACCCTTGTCGACGGTGATGCCGTCGATGATCGGCGGCCACAGATTCTTGGTCTCGCCGTTGAGGATCTTGGAAATCGTGCGCGCCTCGGTTTCGAGCCGCTGTGCGCGCTTGTCGGCCTCGACCAGCGGCGAGCGCGAGGATTCCAGCGTCTGGCGTGCCGCGACGTGGGCGGCTTCGCTCGCTTGCGCTGCGGCTTCCGAGGCGGCCAGCGTCTGCTCCGCGGTCTCGACCGTCGCGGTCAGCTCGTCGAGATCGCCGAAGCCGCCGGTCTCGGCGGCAAGCTTCTGCTCTTCCGCTGCGACGTTCGCGATCTCCTGGTCGAGCCGGGCGAGCTTGTCGCGGTGGGTGCGGACGTTGGCCTCGAGCTGGTTGCGCTTGGCGGTGAGGTCGGCGAGCGCGGTGGTGAGCTCGGCGAACTGCTGCTCGGTTTCGGTCAGCACCGCCTCGGCTTCGCCGACGCGCTCGTCGACACCGGAGCGCTTCTCGACGCGCGACTTGATCTCTTCCTTCAGTTCGGAGTCTTCGGTGTCGAGCCGCTGCAGCGCGACGTCGGCGTCCATGGTCTGCTGCTGGGCGCGCGAGATATCGCCTTCGAACTGGGCGAGACGACGCTCGAGCTCGGCGACGCGCTCCTTGGCGCGCTCTTCCTCGCGGTCGAGCAGCTCGCGGGCATTGGTCAGGCGCTGCAAGCCTGCAGCGGCGCGCGCCTCGGCATCGCGCAGCGCCGGCATTTCGGCGGCGCGGATCGCCTGGATGCGGGCGGCTTCGGCCTGGTGCTGGGTGCGCTCGGCCATCTCGCGGACGGCGATGTCATGGGTCTGGCCGGATTCGTTGACGTCGGCATGCGCGCCGATCCAGCGCAGATGAAACAGCGTAGCTTCGGCCTTGCGGACCTTGGCCGCGACCTCGCGGTAGCGCACGGCCTGGCGGGCCTGCTTCTTCAGGCCTTCCATTTGTCCTGCGAGCTGGCCGATCACGTCCTCGACGCGGGTCAGGTTGGTTTCGGCCGCCTTCAGCCGCAGCTCGGCCTCGTGGCGGCGGGCGTGCAGACCGGCGACGCCGGCAGCGTCTTCCAGCACGCGGCGGCGCTGCTCGGGCTTGGCCTGGATGATCTCGCCGATCTTGCCCTGGTGGACGAGGGCCGGCGAACGCGCGCCGGTGGCGGCATCCGCAAACAGGATCTGCACGTCGCGGGCGCGTACGTCGCGGCCGTTGATGCGGTAGACCGACCCCGCCTCGCGCTCGATGCGGCGGGAGATTTCGAGCAGCTGGCTGTCGTTCATCGCCGCCGGCGCGGTGCGATCGGCATTGTCGATCGTCATCGTCACTTCGGCGTGGTTGCGCGCGGGACGGTTGCCGGAGCCGGCGAAGATCACCGCGTCCATGTCGGCGGCGCGCAGCGACTTATACGAGGTCTCACCCATCGCCCAGCGCAGCGCTTCGACGAGATTCGACTTGCCGCAACCGTTGGGCCCAACCACGCCGGTCAGGCCGGGCTCGATGACGAAGTCCGTGGGCTCAACGAAGGACTTGAAGCCGTGAAGGCGCAGGCGGGTGATTTTCATAAGCACGCATCTCTGTTGGCAGGCGCGAATCCCCCTGCCGGGACACTACCATGGAAGGCAGTGTCGCTATCCGGGCGAGTCGCGCGAGGCGCCTCATGCGGCTGGACAATGGCCGCGGTGCGCCGCGAGGGCAACCGGCGAAAGCCGCTTTTCCCAAGGGATTTATGCCGGGAAAGATACGGCTTTCGAGATGCGAATCAGGATATTGACGAGCGAATCAGCTCTTCAGCAGCGGATTGATCTTCTTGGCGAACTCCTCGAACGAGGTCTCGCCCTTGATCTTCTCGCCGTTGATGAAGAAGGTCGGCGTCGAATCCACCTTCAGAACGTCGCTGGCATATTTCTGGTCGGCGGCAATCTTGTCGAGCAGCGCCTGATCCTTCAGGCAGGCCTCGACCTGCTGCTGGGTGAGGCCGGCCTGCTTGCCGATCCGCGTCAGGGTCTCGGTGGTGTTCTTCACCACCCAGTCGTTCTGCTGGCGGAACAGCATGTCGGTGACCGCGAAGTATTTCGGCCCGTCGCCATTGGCGATGCAGCGGGACAACATCGAGCCGGCGGCGGCTTTGATGTCGAGCGGGAACTCGCGGAAGATGTAACGCACCTTGCCGGTGTCGATGTATTCCTTCTTGATCTTCGGGAACACCTGCTCGTTGAAGGCGGCACAATGCGGGCAGGTCATCGAGGCGTATTCGGTGATGGTGACGGCGGCGTCGTTCGGGCCGAGCGCCATGTCGGGCAGCGATACGGGCTTGGCGACGTCGGCGGCCGACTGCGCCATGGCCTCGGAGACGAACTGCAGCGGCGAGAGCCCGGCGAGCGCGGCAAGCCCGGTCAGCGACAGCATCGTAGTGAAGGCGCGGCGGGTGATGATCAAGGTCGGCTCCCGAATTGGCAAAAATCTCGCCCCAGGGGTCCATGAAGTTCCCGCCCGGGCGGCCTGTCGCTAGCTTGAAACGTAGCTTGAGGCAATGGCGAGCGGTAGAGACGGGTCCAGATTGACCGCGAAATAAGGCTCAATTTCGCTTGATGGCGGCCCCCAGCCGCGCCAGCGCCGTCTTCAGTTGTTCATCTTCGATGTCGCCAAGGCTCTCCGCCACCTTGGCCACCGATTTGGGATCGGGCGGGCCGGGCCGCACCGGCCGCCGGGGGCGCGACAGCGGAGCCTGGCGGAAGGCGAGCTTGCCGACCGCGCTCCAGCCGAAGAAGCGGTTCACGCGCTCCAGGATCACGTCGGCGGAATGCTGGGTCTCCAGCGCCATCGGCCCCTCCACCCGCAGCACCAGGGTCGCCGGCTCCTGCGGCTGGCCCTCCACCGGGCGCGGCCATTGCATCTTCAGCGGCTCGGCATGGGCCGCGATCTCCGGACCTGCAATCTGCGCCCACCGCGTCACCAATTCGCGCGCCGCAAACCCCTGCTTGGCATAGGCCTCGGCAAAGACGTCGTTGAGCAGGATGCCCAGCGGCTTGGCGCTGAGGGGACCGGGTTTGGGAGGGAATTTGGACATGGGTCCTTATAGCACCATGCGCGACGTGTCAGGAACTGACGCCGTCATGGCCGGGCTTTGTCCCGGCCATCCACGTCTCGCCACGAAGAAAGACGTGGATGCCCGCGACAGGCGCGGGCATGACGTGGAGAGACTGATGCGTTGCAGCTAGAGTGAAGGCATGAGCCCTAGATCTGCCCTCAAGGCCAAGCCGGAACCAGTTCAGTCGAAAGTCTCATCGCGTCCGACGCTCCTGCTCCAGTGGTACGACCGCCACCGGCGCCGGTTGCCGTGGCGGGCCGCGCCCGGCGAGACGTCGGATCCATACCGCGTCTGGCTGTCGGAGATCATGCTGCAGCAGACCACGGTGAAGGCGGTCGGGCCCTATTTCGAAAAATTCGTCGCGCGCTGGCCGGATGTCACTGCGCTCGGACGGGCCTCGCAGGATGATGTGCTGCGGATGTGGGCCGGGCTCGGCTATTACTCGCGCGCGCGCAACCTGTACGCCTGCGCGGTCGCGGTGACACGCGAGCATGGCGGCATCTTTCCCGACACCGAGGAGGGGCTGCGTGCGCTACCGGGCATCGGGCCGTACACGGCGGCGGCGATCGCGGCGATCGCCTTCGATCGCCACACGATGCCGGTCGACGGCAATATCGAGCGGGTGGTGTCGCGGCTCTTTGCAGTTGAAGATGAGCTCCCACAGGCGAAACCTCTGATCCAGCAATTGGCGGCGACGCTGCTTGCAAACTCCCGCGCCGGCGACAGCGCGCAGGCGTTGATGGATTTGGGCGCCTCGATCTGCACGCCGAAAAAGCCGGCCTGCTCGTTGTGTCCGCTGAACGAGGATTGCATCGCGCGCGCGCAAGGCACGCAGGAGACCTTTCCGCGCAAGGCGCCGAAGAAGAGCGGAACGCTCAGGCGCGGAGCGGCCTTCGTCGTCACACGCGGCGAGGAGCTGCTGGTCCGCAGCCGGCCCGAAAAGGGCCTGCTCGGCGGCATGACCGAAGTGCCCGGCTCGGACTGGCTCGCCGGCCAGGACGACGCGGCGGCGAAGCTGCAGGCGCCGGCGCTGAAGGGGCTGTCGCGCTGGCACCGCAAAATGGGCGTCATCACCCACGTCTTCACGCATTTTCCGCTCGAACTGGTGGTCTACACGGCGAAAGCCGCAGCCCGCACCCGCGCGCCCGAGGGCATGCGCTGGGTGCCGCTCGCCACCCTTAGGGACGAGGCGCTGCCCAATGTCATGCGCAAGGTCATCGCGCACGCGCTCAACCTTTCAGCGGGCTCGTCCTCCTGACAGCACGCTGGCAGCAGCGCTAAGCTATCGGGTGCGAAACGGAGGCTGCCAATGGTCAAGACCGCGCTCGACAATTTTCCAAGGCCACCCTGTGCGGAGCTGTTGGGATGGCGCCTGTTCGATGCCCGTCCCGAGGAGGGCTGGATCAAGCTCGGCTTCGAGGGCAAGCCGGAGTTCTGCAATCCGGCAGGCTTCATCCAGGGCGGCATGCTCTCGGCCATGCTCGACGACACCATGGGCCCGGCGGTGCTGGTGATGAGCGAGGGCCGGCTCTATACCACCACCATCAGCATGACCGTGAATTTCCTCAGCCCCGCCAAGCCCGGTCCGATCATCGGGGAGGCGACGGTGACGCAGCTCGGCAAGACGATCGCGTTTGTCGAGGCCAAGCTGATGGCGGAGAACGGCACGGTGCTGGCAACGGCAAGCGCGACCGAGCGGTTGCTGGAAGCGGCGAGGGTGGTGCGGTAGTCGTTACCGTCGGGGCCGTGTCGCGGAGTGCTGCGCGCAAGGCTTATACAGCGCCTGAAGTGCTTTGCCGCGCAGCAAGATGAGTTGCGGCCTCAACCCGCCGCGTGCCGCGATCCAACGCTGCACCGGCCCGGGATACATGGAGTATAGGTAATTGGTGGCGTCATGGTCGGTAATCGTCCTTCCCTTCCGACCGAAATCCCAAGCAGCGTGGAAGCCGAGAGCGGCCTTCGAGGTCACACAGATTTTGTCAGCGGCAACTGCACCGAGAACGATGGTGCACGATGAGGCACAGAGTCCATCGATGATGACGGTCTCTCCGGAAGTGCGCAGGCGCTCATATCTGTCAACATAGGCGTCGATTAGCCCGCCACGATCGCCGGCGATCCGTATCGCCGCATGACTTGCGTGCATTTCGGTCAGCAAGATAGCCGCCGCAAGCAACCCCGCCCGGAACTTCATGATCGCAGCCTCGGTTATTCGCGTCTATCGAATGGACAAATTTCTCTCGCATCCAAGGATTGGCTTAGATCGAAGCGCACCAGCGGGCGGTTGCGGCCGCTCATGTCTTCAGCCTCGGCCTGAAAGCGCTGGACCAATTCGGGTCTTTGAAACAGACGGGCGTTGATCTAGGTCAATTGGACATGCAGGGCGCGCCAAATGATGGGGCAAGTGCCTGTCCCGTTGACGGCATCACCCTGCGGATAGAACCGGCACTCCAATGACGGGAGGACGCCCATGTTTCGATATGCTCTGGTTGGCTTGGCCGCAGCCGCTCTTGTCGGCGCAAGCCTTGTTCCCGATGACGCACTCGCCCGCGGCGGCCGCGGAGGAGGTGGCGCCTATCGGGGAGGGGGATTTCACGGAGGAGGCGCGCACTACAGAGGCGGTGCCGTTCACGCTGGTCGCTACGGCCGCGCTCACGTCTCCCGGCCGATAGCAGGGTACCCCGTAGCACGTACTGCGGCGCGTAGAGGCGTCTACCGGGGAGCCGCATACGGAGCCGCGGCAGTCGGAGTCGGAGCGGCGGCGGCAGGTGCATACGGCTACTACAACAACCGTTGCTACGATGCCTATGGCAATTGGGTGTGTTCCGGACAGTATGGATATTGATGGGCCGTGACGGACGCGGGGCGGTTGGACAACTCTTACCGCCCCGCCTTCAGGCGCTCGCGCTTCGCATCTCCCCTGACGATCGGCGGCTTCGCGTTCAGCGCCTCGACCTGGAAGCCCGCAACGCGCTTGTAGTTGGCGGCGATGTCTTCCAGTTCCTGCTGCGACAGCACGTCGGTGACGACCTCAAAGCCGTCGGGCGCGCGCTCCTCGACCAGTTGCATGACCTGCTCGGGGCCGTTCTTGCGGTTGAGCAGAACGAGGTCGGTGGTCGCGGGCCGGCGCTCGGCCTCATAGGCGAGCAGCGCCGCGGTCGTCGGTCCATGCGCGAGAATCTCGCGGGTGATGGTGCGGGCATCGAGGATGGCCTGCGAGGCGCCGTTCGAGCCGATCGGGTACATCGGATGCGCGGCATCGCCCATCAGCGTGACCTTGCCGAAGGTCCATTGCGAGACCGGATCGCGGTCCACCAGCGGATATTCATAGGCGTGCGGGCAGTTCTTGATCAGGCCGGGCACGTCGAGCCAGTCGAACTGCCAGCTCTCGAACCAGGGCAGAAACTCCTCCAGCCGCGCGGCGCGATTATAGTCCTCGCGCCGCCACTGATAGGTCGGCGGCATGTGGCGCTCGGCGACCCAGTTGATCAGATGGTTGCCCGCCGCGTCCGGCGTCTTGCTGATCGGATAGCAGACGAATTTCAGGATCTCGTGGCCGGCCATGATCATGGTGCGGCCGGTCAGAAAGGCCTTGGAAGGCGTGACGCCGCGCCAAAGGATGCGGCCGTTCCAGATCGGCGGGCCTTCATTGGGATAGAGCTTTTCGCGCGCGGCGGAATGAATGCCGTCGGCGGCGATCAGGATCGCGCCGTCGTAACTCCCGGCGGCCTTGCCGGTCGCCCGATCGATGAAGTCGGCGCGCACGCCGTCGGCCGTCTCGGCCCAGCCGGTCAGATGGTGGCTGGTGAGGATGTTGTCACGGCCGAGCCGCTCGATCGCGGTGTCGAGCAGGAGCTGTTGCAGCGTGCCGCGATGGATCGAGAATTGCGGCCATTTGTAGCCGGCCTCCAGCCCGCGCGGCTCGCTCCAGATCGGCTTGCCGTGCTTGGAGAAATAGGCGAGCTCGCGCGTCCGCACGCCGCTGGCGTCCAATCTGTCCATCAGCCCGAGCTCGATCAGCTCGCGCACTGCATGCGGCAGCACGTTGATGCCGACGCCGAGCGGCTTCAGTTCCGCGACGCTTTCGAAGACTTTTGCGGGAACGCCGATCTGGTGCAGGCTGAGCGCAAGCGTCAGCCCGCCGATGCCGCCACCGGCGATGAGTACGGTCATGACAAAATCCCCTCCGATTGACGGCGTCTTCGCACGGCCGGGCGGCCGTGGGCAACTGCGAAGAGGTCCCTATGGACGGGGCCGCGGAGGGCCGTTAACCTCGGGTTTTCCCCCATGAGGTCCGACATGCTCAAGCTCTATTACGCGACCGGCACCTGCGCGCTCGCCACCTACATCACCCTGGAGGAGGCGGGTGCCGACTACGCGGCTGAACGGCTGAGCTTCAAGGACAACCAGCAGAACAGCCCGGACTATCTCAAGATCAACCCGAAGGGCCGCGTGCCGGCGCTGGTGACCGATCGCGGCGTCCTCACCGAGACGCCGGCGATGCTGGCCTATCTCGCGCAGACCTTCCCGAAGGCGAAGCTCGCGCCGCTCGATGATCCCTTCGACTTCGCCCAGGTGCAGTCGTTCAACTCCTACCTCTGCTCGACCGTGCACATCAATCATGCCCACAAGATGCGCGGTCCGCGCTGGGCGACGCAGGAGAGCTCGTTCGCCGACATGAAGGCGATGGTCCCGAAGACCATGGGCGCCTGCTTCGCCCTGATTGAGCAGAAGATGTTTCGGGGGCCCTGGGTGATGGGCGATCAGTTCACGATCTGCGATCCCTATCTCTACACGCTCTCGACCTGGCTCGAAGGCGACAGCGTCGACATCAACGCGACGCCGAAGATCGCCGATCATTTCAAGCGCATGTCTGACCGCCCCGCCGTAGCAAAGGTGATGGCCGCGCAGAAGGCGTAAGAGCCCGGCTCTTGTAGGGTGGGCAAAGGCGCAAAGCGCCGTGCCCACGATCATTTTCCGGCGGCGACAGGTGGTGCGCACGCTCCGCTTTGCCCACCCTACGGGAGCTACCCGGCCTTCCGCTTCTCCAATTCCCGCCCCGTCTCCAGCATCAGCCGCCGCAGCCAGATCGAGCCGGGGTCCATCTGCGCGCGGGTCGGGTAGAACATGAACTGCTCGTCGATCCCGGGGTCGAGCGGCGGGGTCACTGTGACGAGGCCGAGCTGTTTCGACAGTGCCGCGATCAGCCGGCGTGGCACGAAGGCGACGAGATCGGTGCGGGCAGCGACGTGCAGCGCTTCGAGATAGCCTGACACGACCAGCGAGATGTGCCGCTCGATGCCCTTGGCCCTGAGCCAGGTGTCGATCAGATCCTCGTTGCTGCCTCGGATGATCACGCCGACATGGCGCGCGGCCAGGAACGTCTCGCGACGCTTCAGCTTCGCGGCCAAGGGGTGGCCGCGCCGCACCGCCAGCGCGTCGCTGTCGACGTAGAGCAGCTGGCGGTGAAAACCCTTGAAGGCGTTGCCGATCGAGATCACGAGGTCGATGGTGCGGGCGAATTCGGCATGGAAGATCGCCGATCCCCGCCATGGCACGATGTCGATGCGGACGTTGGGCGCGGCCCGCGTCACCTTCTCCATCAGCGGCGGCATCAGCAGCTCGACTGCGAGATCCGGCATCATCAGGCGGAATTGCCGTTCGCTGCGTGCGGCATCGAAGTCATCGGGCACGAACAGGCCGCGCACCTGATCGAGCGCCTGCGCCAGCGGCGCGCGCAGGGCCTGCGCCCGCGGCGTCAGCTCCATCCGTGCACCGGTGCGCACCAGCAGCGGATCGCCAAGTATGTCGCGCAGGCGCTGCAGCGCGTGGCTGGCCGCCGGCTGCGACAGGCCCATCCGGAGCGCGGCGCGGCTGACGCTGGCCTCGCGCAGCAGGGCGTCGAGCGCGGTCAGCAGGTTGAGGTCAAGCGAATTCAAATTCATCAGGCGAATAGATATCATATTCTCTATCGATTTGAGGAATTTTGATGCTGCGGCGATGATCTCCGCGTTCCCACCAAACGGAGATGCCGCCATGAACGCGAGCGCCAACAAGAAACTGATGCAGGATATTTTCGCCGCCGCCGCCAATCCCGATCCGGCCGCGCGCGATCGCGCCCTGTTCGCCGCAAGTCTTGCCGAGGATGCCAGATGGGTCGTGACCGGCCAGTATTCCTGGTCGCGCACCTTCTCGGGCAAGGAGTCGATCCTCAACGATCTGCACGCCTATGTGCGCACCCGCCTGCGCGACCGCACGCGCACGGTCGCCCACCGCTTCATCGCCGACGGAGATGTGGTCGTCGTGGAGGCCAAGGGCGACAATGTCACGCCCGAAGGCGTGCGCTACGACAATGACTATTGCCTGGTGTTTCGTCTCGAGGACGGCAAGATCAAGGAGATCCGCGAGTACTGCGACTCGATCCTGACCGAGCGGGCGCTCGGTTCTTTTCCCCAAGGGGGCGTCAGAGCCGCGGGCTGACCGACTTGAGCATGATCTGGTCCGCCCGCCGGCGACGTCCGTCACCGTGGGCGATGGTCGCGTCGGTCTGGCAAAGACTGGCGGAGATCGTCCGTATCAGGCGCGAGCGGTCTTCGGCGCGCCGTCAGCTCGTCATGATGAGCGAGCGGGAGCTTCTGGACTGCGGGATGTCTCGTTCGGAGATTGAGTACGAGCTGAAGAAGCCCTTCCGGCGGAATTGAAAATATCGAGAGAACGGAGGGATTCAGGGCGGCAATTGCAGCAGGCCACCGCGTAGGCAGGCATGCATCCGGGCGCCCCATGCAGGTATCTATCTGCATGGGTCGCACGCCTTGCGCCAAGGGCGTAGCGCAACTGGACTATAAAATCAGCAGATATTGTGCGCGCCGCTTTGGTGCGCGCGAAAAATGGGAAGGTTCAATTAACGAGTGTCCCCCATTGTGTCGCGGTGCAGCGTGGGTCGCAAAGACGCGCGGCTGCCAGGGTGGTCGTGACGATTTGCCGGACTTGTTCGGCCGCTCGAAGTGAAATGCATCTGGGTGGACAGTGGGAATGCCGAAGTTTCGTTTGCGGATCAGGGGACGCCTGTACGCAGGCTTCATGGCCTTGGTGGCGGTCGGTCTCGCGATGGCGGTGGTTGCCGTCTGGAATTTGCGGGCGGTGCAGGATCAGGTCGCGAGACAATCCGCACTTTCGGACAGCACGGCGCGGGTTTTGGAAATATCGACCCATCTTCAGGCGATCCAGCGGGCCAATCTGCGTTACGTCTACGACGCCAACGAGCCCGCGATGAAAGAGGCGCAAGAGCGGGAAACCGCTGCGATCGAGCTGTTGCGGGTCGGCGCCAAGGGGACGCTCTCGGAGGATCGGCGAGCGCTCTACAACGGCCTCATCGACGACATTGCCAAGATGCGACGCTTGCGTGACAACCTCGGCGACGCCGTCAACGAGGCGAGGACGGGCAAGGCCACGTTGCTGCCGAGCGGCGAAGAGCTGGCCGTCAAGATGGGCAAGCTGGTCGATGCGGCGCGCGCAGCCGTCGACGAAGACACCGCGGCCCTCGTCGCCGACCTCGAATCCAGGATCCTCCTTGTTCGGGTCGCAAACTGGCGTTTCCTGGCCTTGCGCGACGCGCAGGGACCCGCGAATTTCAGGGCGAGCGTAGACCGGGCGGCGCAACGGCTCGCGGCTCTCGAAAAGAGCCCGCAGGCAGTGGAATTGCGATCCACGCTCGCGCCGGTGAAGACCTCGCTCGGCATCTACAAATCGGCGTTCGAGACGACGTCCGCCGCGATGCTTCAGGCCGACGAGATCTACCACAAGAACCTCGCGCCTCTCATCGTCGATAGCGTCGGCAGGCTCAAGGCCGCGGAAACGACCCTGAAGAAGGACTATCAGGACTCGCGTGCGACCGCCGAAGCCGTGATCGCCGGCACGACGACCGTTCAGGAGATCGCCGGCGGCCTCGCCATCCTGTTCGGCGGCATCGTCGCCTTCCTGATCGCCCGCAGCATCGTCGGTCCGCTGGCCTCGATGACGAGCGCAATGGGGCGGCTTGCCGGCGGCAATCTCGAGGTCGAGATTCCCGGGCGCGGCAAGGCCGACGAGATCGGCGACATGGCCAAGGCGATCCAGGTGTTCAAGGACAACATGGTCGAGACCGAGCGCCTGCGCGCCGAGCAGACCGAGGTCGAGGCGCGGCAGGCCGAAAGCCGCAAGAAAGACATGGTCAGGCTCGCTGATCAGTTCGAGCAGGCGGTCGGCGAGATCGTGAACACCGTGTCGTCGGCATCGAACGAGCTCGAAGCCTCCGCCGGCACCTTGACCACGACCGCCTCGCGGGCCCAGGATTTGTCGACGGAGGTCGCCAGCGCCTCGCGGCGCCTCCGAAACCGGGTCGGCCTCATCGCAGGTGCTGTCGGCAGCGCGCTCGCTGTCGGCCGACAGCAACCGCCTCAAGCTCGAAGTGGCCAAGTTCCTGAACTCGGTCCACGCCGCCTGAATCCCAAACACAAAAGGCCACGCGCATGCGCGTGGCCTCGAAGAGCGGCGCGGTGCGCTCAGGCGACCTTGGTCGCCATGTGCTTGAACATGTTGGCGCGCGCCTCGTCGTCCATCTCGGCCTTGAAGGTGAACTTGTCCTTCAGAGCGATCGCACGCGCAGCCGCCGGGCGCGCCGAGATCTCGTCGACCAGCCGCTTCACGTTCGGGTAGCGCGCAAAGGCGTCGTCGCCGAGCTTGAACGGCAGCATCCGCGCCCAGCCCCACAGCGCCATGTCGACGATCGAATAGCTGTCGCCGACCATGTAGCTGCGCCCTTTGAGGTGAGCGTCGAGAATCTTGTAGTGGCGGTCGGTCTCGTACTGGTAGCGGTTATGGGCGTAGTCGTGGTTCTGGTCCTTCGGCGCAAAATGCTTGAAGTGCACGGCCTGCCCCGAATACGGCCCGACGCCGGTGGCGATGAACATCAGCCATGACAGCGTCTCGCCGCGCACGCTCGCGGCGGGCAGGAACTTGCCGGTCTTCTCGGCGAGATAAAGCAGGATGGCGTTGCTGTCGAACACGATGGTGCCGCCATCATCGATCGCCGGGACCTTGGCATTCGGATTGATCTTGAGGAATTCCGGCGTGAACTGCTCGCCCTTGCGGGTGTCGACCTTCACCGGCTCGAAGGGCAGGCCGGACTCTTCGAGATAGAGCGCAACCTTGGTCGGGTTCGGCGATCCGTTGAAATAGAATTTGAGCATCGATCTCCCCAATGGTTGTTGCAAGGCGCGAACGCAGCGTCATGGCCGCGCCGCCTGTCTTGCCTGAACCCGTTGCGGGAGGGCAACCGGCGAGTTTGCCGGGCGGTATCTGCGCGCCACGCAGATCAGCCGGCGTAACAAAGGCCGATTGCCGCCGTAATGACCATCGCGGCGCCGACCGCTTCCAGCCGCAGCCCGAGCCGCGTGGCCAGATGCATGTCGGAGGCCCGCGCCGCGCGCTCCGATCCGCGCGCATAGCCGTGAACGATGACGTCGTGATTGAAATTGTCGTGAGCCTCGTTGCTGCTGGCGAGCCCGACGCAGATCACGAGCACGCCGAACAGCGCGAGGCCGAAGAATCCCAGCAGGGCGATCAGGAACATCGGAAACATGCCGAGCAGGAAGATCGGCAGCAGCGGCACCAACAGCAATGTCTCGGACTGTCGTCGCATGGGGCCCACCGGTCAGGACGGGAGCTGACCGGGCAAATCTAGTCCCGACTGCCGCCCCATTCAAGGCGCCGCAGGGTGGGCAAAGGCGCGTTTGCGCCGTGCCCACGTCTTCGCGTCAATTGGGCAGGACGTGGGCACGCTTCGCTTTGCCCACCCTACAAGATCGTGGGAAGCGGCTACTCCGCCGCCATGCCGGCGCGGATTTCGGCGCGGAGCTCGTCGATCAGCTTGAGACCCTTCTTGGTCTCGACGTGCCAGAAGGTCCAGCCGTTGCAGGCTTGCGCGCCCTGCGCCACCGCGCCGATGCGGTGGATCGAGCCGACCTTGTCGCCGAACATGATGGCGCCGTCGGCACGCACCAATGCGCCGAGCTTCTTCTTGGCGTCGAACAGCTTCGTGCCGGGCATGATCATGCCGCGCTCGATCAGCTCGGAGAATGCGACCCGCGGTGCTTCGCGCGCAGTCATGAACGGGGCGAGGCTCTCCTCCGGCAGCGGCTCGACTTTGGCGATGCGGGCTTCCGCGGCCTTCGCATAGGTCTTGTCGCGCTCGAAGCCGATATAGGAGCGGCCGAGGCGTTTTGCGACCGCGCCGGTGGTGCCGGTGCCGTTGAAGGGATCGATCACGAGATCGCCGGGCTTGGATGAGGACAGCAGCACGCGTGCGAGCAGGCCTTCCGGCTTCTGCGTCGGATGCACTTTCTTGCCGTCGGCGCCCTTGAGGCGCTCCTCGCCGGTGCAGAGCGGGATCAGCCAGTCGGAACGTGCCTGCACGTCCTCGTTCGCGGCCTTCAGCACCTCGTAGTTGAACGTGTAGCCCTTGGCCTTTTCGTCGCGCGCGGCCCAGATCATGGTCTCGTGCGCGTTGGTGAAGCGGCGGCCGCGGAAATTCGGCATCGGGTTCGACTTGCGCCAGACGATGTCGTTCAGGAGCCAGAAGCCGAGGTCCTGCATGATCGCGCCGACGCGGAAGATGTTGTGATAGGAGCCGATCACCCAGATCGTCGCCGACGGCTTCATCGCGCGGCGCGCGGCAAGCAGCCAGGCGCGGGTGAAATCGTCATAGGCGGAGAACGAATCGAACTTGTCCCAGTCGTCGTCGACGGCGTCGACATGGGATTCGTCGGGGCGCTTGAGATCGCCCTTGAGCTGGAGATTGTAGGGCGGATCGGCGAACACGAGATCGACCGAACCAGCCTCAAGCTTCGACATCTCGGCGACGCAATCACCGAGAATGATGCGATGCGAGGCGGACTCAAAGTTTGTGCGGGGCGCCCTTGCAGACGCCCCGCGACGCGACTCTACCATGACTCAAGAACTCTGACTCAGGCGACGCTGTCGGCGACGCGGGACCAAACAACCGACTGACCGTTACATTGAAGCGGCAAAGTAAAAATCGACTTAACCCGCCGCTTTCGTGAGCAGTCCCCGCACCGCGTCCGGCGCGCTGGTCGTCGTGCGCATTCGTCGTGTTTTACAGTGTATTTCGCAATTCTTCGCGTTGCGGGAGCAGCCCCGGCGCCAAAAAAGCCCCAAATTTCTCTCGGAAAAAATTGCTCGACCCTCGGAAAAAATTGCTGGCATCGCCATGTTGCCGCACTAGGCAATTTTTGCCGGCCACGATATTGATAAAGGCAAGGGAAATTTTACGTGTGTGGCGCGTTGAGCTTTCGCACTCCTGCGCGCCGACGAAACTGAATCAGGGGTCCCGGGAATCGGGGGCTCCAAAGGGAAGGCCGCCATGCGTTACGATGACTTCCGCCGCAGCGACGACATCGAGGATCGTCGCGACGAGGGTGGCGGCGGTGGAGGCGGTGGGTTCGGCCTGCCGATGGGCGGCGGCGGGCTCGGCATCGGCACCATCATCGTGCTCGGCCTCGTCGGCTATGCCTTCGGCATCGATCCGCGCATCCTGATCGGCGGTGCCGAGATTCTCACCGGCGGCGGCCAGGCGCCGAGCTATCAGACCGATCGCCAGGCCTCGTCAGGCAAGCGCGGGGCGCCGACGGACGAGATGGGGAGCATGATCTCCGGCATTCTCGGCGAGATCGACGATCGCTGGAGCGAAATCTTCCAGGCCTCCGGCCAGTCCTACACCGGTCCGAAGGTCGTGCTGTTCCGCAACGTCACCAATGGCGGCCGCTGCGGCCGGGCAGAGTCGGCGATGGGGCCGTTCTATTGTCCGCCGGATCGCACCATCTTCCTCGACACCTCGTTCTTCCGCGAGGTCGAGACGCGCTTCCGCGGCTGCTCCGGCAAGTCCGCCTGCAATTTCACCACCGCCTACATCATCGCGCACGAAGCCGGCCATCACATCCAGAACCTGCTCGGCATCATTCCGCGCGTGACGCGGCTGCAGCAGCAGGCGGGCTCGAAGGCGGAGGCCAACGCGCTCCAGGTGAAGGTCGAATTGCAGGCCGATTGCCTGTCCGGCGTCTGGGTCAATCGCGAGTCGAAGAAGCGTCCGAACTTCCTCGAGCCCGGCGACATCGACGCCGCGCTGACCACGGCGAGCGCGATCGGTGACGACACGCTGCAGCGCCAGGCCACGGGACGCGTCGTGCCCGATTCCTTCACCCACGGCTCGGCCGCGCAGCGCAAGCAGTGGTTCATGACCGGCTATCAGCAGGGCACGGTCCAGGCCTGCAACACGTTCGGCGGCGGGCAGTAGTAAGCTATTAGTGGCGTCATCCTGAGGTGCTCGCCACTTGGCGAGCCCCGAAGGATGGCGGAGCCTGCGGCCCATCCTTCGAGGCTCGCCCTGCGGTGCCCTTGCACCGCACGGCGCGCACCTCAGGATGACGGCGGTGGGCAGGAAACAGGAGTGAAGTCGTGGCCTCCATCGACGAAGCAAAACAATTCATCCCGCTCGACATCGCGGTGCTCACCGTGTCCGACACCCGTGCGCTCGCGGATGACAAGTCCGGCCAGACGCTCGCCGACCGCCTTGCCGCAGCGGGCCATCGCCTCGCCGCCCGCGAGATCGTCACCGACGATGTCGAGGCGATCCGCGCCGTCGTTCGCCGCTGGATCGCGGATGCGGGCATCGACGTCGTCATCACCACCGGCGGCACGGGCTTCACCGGGCGCGACGTCACGCCGGAGGCGATCGAGCCGCTGTTCGAAAAGCGCATGGACGGTTTCTCGATCGCGTTCCACCTGCTGAGCCACGCCAAGATCGGGACGTCGACGATCCAGAGCCGCGCCACCGCCGGCGTCGCGGGTGCGACCTACATCTTCTGCCTGCCAGGCTCCCCCGGCGCCTGCCGCGACGGCTGGGACGGCATCCTTGCCGCTCAGCTCGACTACCGCACGCGGCCCTGCAATTTTGTCGAGATCATGCCGCGGCTGGACGAGCATCTGCGAAGGCCGAAGGCGCAAGGCGCGACGGTGTGATTGCTTTCTCCCTTCTCCCCTTGTGGGCCTGTTGCGTTATCGGTCTTGGAGGCTGAGGACATGAGGAGAGAGGGGCGCGGTCACGGCAATTGCCAGCGAGGTCTCTAGTGTTCGCCCTCGGCGGGCGGTTCAGGCCGCGATCGTGGCCCACCGCCTCATGTTGAAGGCGATCGAGGCGAGCAGGACCTGCCCGCTTGCCTTCATCAGACCGACGTAGCGGATGCAAGTCAGTCGCATGCGGCGTTTGAGAGTGGCGAAGGTGGTCTCGACCTGGGCTCGCCGGCGTGCGATGAGGCGGTTGTAGCGTTTGAGCCTTGGCGGCAGTTCCGGATGATGTCTGTTGGGACGGAACGCGATGCGGGGCTTTTTGCCTTCCGCTTT